>NZ_JFHL01000002.1:0-338933 GCF_003664995.1 Mesotoga sp. BH458_6_3_2_1
AAGTTACAGGTTCGTTTCCTTAACGCCCTTCTTTCAGTGAATACATGCGGATTAACTCAAATTTTGAAGCTCGCTTCTGAAAGGAATCTTGACTGCTGCTTCTTTTCAGGAAGAAGGAGGGACACATTCCATTTGCCGGCAATATACTTCTTGATCGAAGCATTCACATCATCAATCGTGAGACGGTCAATTCTGGTTATCAAATCATCTAAAGAATCGGGCTTTCCGCAAATCACCACATCATCCAAGAATCGGCTTAAAGTTAGCAATGTTCCTTCGGTAGACATCAACAGCTTTCCTCGAGCCCTTTCCTTTCCATAAGTGAACTGGGCCTCAGTTACTCCACGATTGATAAGGGTGCCCATTTCCTTTTTCAGAGAATCTACGAGGTTATCGAGATTCTTTGGACTGGTGGTGGCATTTATCATGAATGCGCCGGAATCTGCGTATGAAACGAATTCCGAGTTGATATTGTATACCATTCCAAGTTCTTCTCGAATATTGTGAAAGAGTATGGAACTCATTCCGCTTCCGAAAAGAGTGTTGAAAATCTTAAATGCATCGAAGTCATCTTTGCACCTTCTACCAGGCGCGTCTCTTGTCAGAAGAATATGAACTTGCTGGAGGTCCTTTCGTTTTTCCACGATCCACAAGGGATCTTTCGAAATCACCGGAGATTTAGGAGTGATTGTGGACTCATTTTTCTTCATCGATAGAAGTTTTTCTCCAGCGTTCTTCAGTAAGTCTGTCCCGTAATTCCCAGAGACAGCGAAAACAGCGTTGTTTGCCACATATGTGTGGCCGTAGAAGTCGGCTACATTGTTTCTCTGTAGACCTTGCACGGTATTGTGATAGCCCAGAATAGGTCTTCCGAAATCCCGATCCCACACTTTTTCAATAGTCATGTCGTATATTCTGTCGTATGGGTCGTCTTCTGCAGAGGCTATTTCCTCGAGAATTACACCTCTTTCGAGATCCAGGGACGCTTCATCGAAACGAGGCGAAGTGATCAAATCAAAGAGGATCTCCATAGCTTCCAGAGCATATGTGTCAGGGACCTTTGCATAATATACCGTAGAGACTCTCCCAGTGTATGCGTTGAGGCTACCACCAATTCTCTCTATCGGTTCCTTGATTTCGAATGCATTTCTTCTGAGAGTTCCCTTGAATAGAGCATGCTCTATGAAATGAGAAACTCCGCTGATGACATCATCTTCATCAGCGGAACCTACCTTCATGGCGAAAGCCATTGAAACGGTTCTTGTCTCTTGCTTTCGCTCTCCAATAATTACTGCACCGTTTGGCAGTTCAATATATTGATTATTCATCACTACCTACTTTCTATTTCTATCTCCTCGATTTCTATCATTTCTTGGAAAGGGCTTTCTAGTGTCTCTTCTCTTTTCCTCAGTCACTTCCACGCCTTCGAGCTTGAGACTTATCTTGCCCATCTGGTCTGTTCCGGCGATTTCAACAGCAATCATGTCTCCGACCTTATGGGCTTTCAAGAAGTCCTTACCGTCTGCGCCCATCTTGGAGATGTGAAGAAGGCCTGTCTTTCCAGGTGCGATCTCTACAAAGAAGCCATAGGCTTCGGCCCTGGTGATCTTTCCTTCGAAAAGCTGTCCCGGTTTGACTTCGGAAATTATCGCATCTATTACCTTTTCGAGTTGATCTAGCTTTTCTCTGTTGCTTCCAACGATCTTAGCCTGAGACTTCTCGTCATCAATGAATATTGTAGAGTCATAATCGCTTGAAAGCCTCTTAATGACCTTTCCTCCGGGGCCAATGATTTCTCCGATCTTCTCATATGGAAGATTGATCGTCCTGATAATTGGTGCGTAATCGGAGACGTATTCTCTCGGTACAGGAACGACTTCATACATGAGTTCGAGTATCTTGAGCCTGGCGGTTTTTGCCTGTTCAAGCGCCTTTGTCATTATTTCGCTGGATACACCCGCGACTTTGACATCCATCTGGAAGGCAGTAATCCCATCTCGCGTCCCTGTAACCTTGAAATCCATGTCACCCATGTGATCTTCATTTCCAAGAATGTCCGTCAAAACAACCGTTTTCTGAGGTTCCTGAATCATACCCATTGCAACGCCCGCGACATGTTTTTCCATAGGAACGCCGGCAGCCATCAGAGCCAATGACCCGGAGCAAACAGTCGCCATTGAAGAGGATCCGTTTGATTCCAGAACCTCGGAGACCACTCTGATAGTGTATGGGAAAGACTCACCTTTGGGAACGATGTTCTTCAGTGATCTCTCTGCAAGATGTCCGTGCCCTATCTCCCTTCGACCGGGACCTCTCAGTCTCTTGACTTCCCCAGTGCTGAATGGAGGGAAGTTGTAGTGGAGCATGAATGACTTTGAACCTTCCTCAAACATAGTATCCACAATCTGCTCGTCCATTGTCGCACCAAGAGTTACTATACCCAGACTCTGGGTCTCTCCACGCGTAAATAGAGCGGATCCGTGGGCTCTGGGAAGAAGGTCGAGTTCGATGTTGATCGGCCGAATCTCGTCGTGCTTTCTTCCATCCATCCTCACGTCATTTTCGATAACTCGCTTTCTCATAACTTCTTTCTCTATGTCGTGAAAGAGATCTTTCACAAAACCAGTATTCGCTTCGATCTCTTCTTCAGACCAAGTTTCCTTTGCCTTCTCGGTGAAGAGTTCGATCATCTCGTCTCTATATGTCTTTAGAGCCCTGTCTTTGTTTTTCTTACCTGGAGTTAGCATAATCTCAGCAAGCTTATCTCTGTCTACCATTGCATTGAATGGTTCGAGGAAACCCTCGGGAGCGACTGGGATTTCTGCTACCCACTTTTCTACCGCGAACTCGCTTATGATTTCCTTCTGGAAGGCAACGAGAGACTTAATTGCTTCATGAGCAGCTTCTAAAGCTCCAATCATAACTTTTTCGGAGACTTCTTTTGCCTCTCCTTCAACCATCGCAACTGCGTTCTCGGTTCCTGCGACTACTATATCGAGTTCTGATCTGTCGAGTTCTTCCGCTGAGGGGAAGATAACATATTTTCCATCAACGTACCCAACCTGAACTCCGGCAACAATTCCTTCAAAGGGAATAGGCGAAATATTCAGTGCAAGCGAAGAGCTCGTTATTCCCCAAATGTCGGGTGGATTGTCCGGATCGGCCGAGAGAACGGTTATGATGACCTGTATCTCGTTTCTCATTCCATCAGGGAAGAGAGGTCGGATAGGCCTGTCAATTATTCGAGCGGAGAGAACCGCGTTGTCACTCGGTCTGCTCTCTCTTTTCAGAAATCCCCCAGGAATTTTTCCGGCGGCGTAGAACTTTTCCTGATATTCAACAGTTAGCGGTAAAAAGTCAGTTCCAGGCATTGCCTTTTCATTTCCATTTACTGTAGTAAGCAAGACTGAATCGGCATATTTGAGAAGTACAGCTCCATCAGCCTGTTTGGCCATTTTCCCGTTTTCTATGACGAGTTTCTGGCCGAAGAATTCCCTTTCCCATCTCTTGTAACTCACAATAACACCTCTTTTTCAATTCATCAAATAAACAATTATATCAGCTGTGTGAAATCCACGCAAAAAAGGAGCGGTATCCCGCTCCCGGTGATTTCTACTCTATCAACCTCTCAGCCCGAGTTTGCTTATCAGTTCTAGATATACTTCAGGCTTCTTGGTCTTTATGTATCTCAACATCTTTCTTCGTCTTCCGACCAGCTTGAGAAGTCCTCTTCTGGTATGAAAATCCTTTGGATGCTTCTTAAGATGCTCGGTGAGATGTCTGATTCTCGCAGTCAATATGGCAATCTGTACTTCGGTTGAACCGGAGTCGTTTTCGTGAATCTGAAACTCCTTGACCAATTCTTGTCTGTTGACTTCCATGTATCTGCCTCCTAATATAATCCTCTATCCAGGAATGGGCTACACCTCAAACCGAGAATAGGGCAAGGCAATTCTAAACCGTTCAGTCTTTCTTGTCAACTCCACCGAGAAAATCGGCCACCATCTTCTTGGCGGTGTGAGTTATCGCTATTCCGCCTCTGGCTGTTTCTTTCAGTTCTTCGGGCAATCTTCTTCCAACTCTTCCAAGCGAGTCTGCCACTTCCTCAAAGGGTATAGCCGATTTTATTCCGGCAAGGGCGAGCTCCGCTGCCGTGAAGGCGATCGATACTCCGAAAGCATTTCTTTTTACACAGGGGATCTCGACGAAGCCACCTACGGGGTCACAGACAAGACCCATCAAAGATTTAAGAGCAAGCGCCGGAGCGTTTTCCAGTGCATCGTACTCTTCGGGGTGCGTTGCATAGATTATCGCTACAGAGGCCATTGCAGTGGCAGTACCCACTTCTGCCTGACAACCAGACATTGCTCCGGAAATGGAAGCCCTTCTTTTGATCCTTTCTCCAACTGCTCCGGAAACGAGCAAAGCATTCCCAAGGGTGTCAAGATCAATACCCAGATTCATATGAAGTGAGAGCAGTGCTCCTGGAACGACTCCACAGGCGCCCGCTGTTGGGCAAGCGACGATCTTTCCCATGCTTGCATTGTGTTCTGACATTGAAAGAGCAATGCTTACTCCCGAGAAAACCAGCGGACTAAGAAATTCGGGCGTGTGACTCCTTGCCTTTGCATCATTATCTCCAACCCATCCAGTGAGAGATTTCTCCGGTCTTTCCAATCTGCTCTGGTAGGAACTCAACATTTCTCTCACTAGTCCTCTAGAGGTCTCTTCGGCAACTTTGGGATCATTTCCTGTGTTCATCATGTACCAGTCAGACACCACTTTATGCAGAGCTGTCGTGGTGTCCCTTGCAGTCTTCACAAGATCTTCGAACTTCATTATCATATTGACGAATCCAGCCTTTCAAGATAGGATACTTTCTTGACTACCTGCAGCCTTTTGATCGCACTTAGCAAGCTTTCGCCTGGTTCATTATCGAGTTCAACGACACAAAGGGCCTCTCTTCTGAAAGGATCAACCCTTGAGAGGAAGAGGTTGCTGATGTTCATATCGCTTGAAGAAATCTCTCCTACTATCTGGGAGAGTGCCCCGGGGATGTCAGAGTTCAAGATCACGAAGGAAGGGTATTTACCAGAGACGTCTGTATCAAAATCATTTATTGAAGTGATCCTTATCGAACCACCGCCGATCGAGGCACCGGTCATGCTGAGAAATAGCTCTCCGGTGTTTCCGTTGATTCTAACAGTATTTGGGTGAAGATCTCCCATATCTTCTTCCTCGAATGTAAAATATATGCCCTTTTCTTTGGCTATTCGGAAAGATTCTCTTAGCTTTGGATCTGCTTCCTTTATTCCCATTATCCCGCCTATGAGTGCCCTGTCAGTCCCGTGACCTCTAAAGGTTGCGAAGAGGGGGGCATTCAAAGTGAATCTAACTTCACTGGGTACTCCAGAAAATAGGGATCGAAAGGCTCTGCCGAGCCTTGCCATCCCCGCTGTATGGGAACTAGATGGTCCAACAATTGCAGGCCCAATTATGTCCAGCAACATTGCATGCCTCCAATTAAAACGCGGAACCATTACGGTTCCGCGTTACAATACAGATTACTTAAAGATTATAGAAAGAGGCCGTTCCTTTGAACTCGGCCTGTTCTCCAAGCTCCTCTTCAATTCTTAGAAGCTCGTTGTATTTGGCAATTCTGTCTGTTCTTGATGCAGAACCGGTCTTTATCATCCCGGTGTTAGCGGCGACGGCAAGATGAGATATAAAAGTATCTTCGGTCTCTCCCGATCTGTGGGAAATAACACAAGTCATCCCGTGCTTTTGTGCATATTCGATTGTGTCAAGCGTCTCTGTAACCGATCCTATTTGATTCAACTTTATTAGGATTGAATTGGACGCTTTCTCTTCCACTCCTCGCGCCAGTCGCTTGATGTTTGTCACGAAGAGGTCGTCTCCAACAATCTGAATAGTGTCTCCCATCTCTCTCGTGAACTTTGCAAAGTTTTCCCAGTCCTCTTCGGCAAAGGGATCTTCAATCGAGATTATCGGATACCTCTTTGTAAGATTTGTATAGTATTCGATAAGCTGATCGGGTGTCAGTTCATTTCCGTCTACACTGTATAGACCTCTTTCTTCACTGTAAAACTCATTTGCCGCGCAGTCGAGAGCTATCATTATCTCTTCGCCTGCTTTGTAACCGGCCGCGTCAATTGCGTTGATTATGTATTTCAGCGCAGCTTCGTTGTTCTCAAAACTTGGAGCAAATCCTCCTTCATCGCCTACAGCCGTCACGTGGCCGTTATCCTTAAGTATCTTCTTCAGATTGTGGAAGACCTCGACTCCAGCCCTGAGGGCATCCTTGAAATGATCGAACCCTGCAGGGACTATCATGAATTCCTGAATGTCCAGGTTGTTGTCGGCATGTTTGCCGCCGTTTACGATGTTCATGAATGGGACAGGGAGGGTCTTAGAATTGACTCCACCAAGATACTTGTATAGCGGCGTGTCGATACTGTCAGCTGCAGCTCTTGCAACAGCCATGGAGACTGCAAGAATGGCGTTTGCTCCAAGTTTATCTTTGTTCTCGGTTCCATCGAGTTCGAGAAGAGCTGCGTCAAGACCCGTCTGGTCAAAGCCATTCATTCCGATAATCTCCGGGGCGATTATTTCGTTAATATTTTCAACTGCCTTAAGCGTTCCCTTTCCGAGGTATCTCTTCTTATCTCCGTCTCTGAGCTCAAGGGCCTCAAACTTGCCTGTTGATGCACCCGAAGGGACAATCGCTCTTCCGTGGCCTCCATCATCCAGCCAGACTTCGGCTTCAACCGTTGGAGTTCCCCGAGAATCTAGAACCTCCCTAGCTACTAGATCAACAATCTGAGCGTACATTTCTCCACCTCCACTAATCAGGTAAAACCACCGTACCTGTTTTCCCGCCAATTATAGCATCGAATAGATTGCCCTTGCTAAAGAAATCGATAACTCTGACTGGCAGACCGTACCTTTGACAAATCGAAAAGGCTTCTACATCCATGATTTCAAATCTGCTCTTGATCGCTTCTGAAAATGTTGTTCTCTCAATTCTTCTGGCGTCTTCATTAGTTTTCGGATCCTTATCATACACTCCGTCAACCTTTGTCCCCTTAATGAGAACGTCCGCCCCAATTTCCACCGCCCTTACTGCCGCGGCCGTATCCGTTGTGAAAAAAGGCAGGTATGTGCCCCCACCAAATACTACAATCTTTCCAGTGTTGAGAGCATCTTCTATTGTATCGTACCTGTGCTCAAGAAGAGACGGAATTCCTGCAATCGAGGAAATTGCTATCGCTTCAAACCCATTCATACAGAGAGATTCCTTCAAGTAAAGCGAATTCATTATTGTCCCAAGAATACCCAATTCGTCGGCTCTTGAACTCCTCATTTCGGAAAGCTCGCGACCCCTTATTATATTGCCAGCCCCGATAACTATCGCGAGCTGAATCCCCTTTTCAACTACAGGTCGGAGCTCTTCTATGAGGAAACGGGTTCTTTCTGAAGCGAATCCTCTTTCGCCTTCTCCGCTCAAGACTTCTCCGCTGAGTTTCAAGAGTACTCTACTATACATAAGCGCCTCCAATAAAAAAGGTGAGCACTGGGCTCACCTTTCTAACTCAGTTCTCTGACTCTCCGACTTGCCAGCGGACGAATCTGCTAACTTTGATATTTTCGCCAGTCTTGGCAATCAACTCGATGAGTAAATCGTTGATCGTTTTCTCGCTCTCAAATACGTATTCCTGCTCTAGCAGGCAGTTATCTTTATAGAAGCTTTCAAGCTTGCTTTCTACAATTCTTTCGATTATGTTTGCAGGCTTACCGCTTTCTTTCATCTGTTCGGCATATATTTCCTTTTCCTTGTCGATTACCTCCTGAGGCACGTGTTCACGGGAGATAAATCGAGCTCCCATCGCAGCCAGCTGAAGGGCTATCTTGTGGGCAAGTTCTTTGAATTCCTCCATTCTTGCCACGAAGTCTGTTACGCAGTTAAGCTCAAGGAGCACTCCTAGCTTGCCATTGTGATGAATATAAGAGTAAACGAGTCCCTCTGCAGTCTCTCTTCCCGAAACCTTATCTGCCTTGAGTATGCCCTTCTTTCTCAGATAATCCTTTGCCTGGTCGAAATCGCCATCTGTTTCGACAAGTGCTCTCTTGCAATCCATCATGCCTGCTTGAGTGGCATCACGGAGCTTCTTTACCATATCGCTGGTAATATTTGCCATCTTATATGTCCTCCTCCACTAAAATTCCAAGAAAAATTATAACTCAGTTGAGCAAATAATAATTTCCGCGATGTTAAGTCATCTTCCGAGTTTCTTTTTGAACTCTTCACGTACGCAGGGAGGAACCCATTTTGAAATGTCACCCCCGAACGCCGCAATCTCCCTTACCATGGACGAAGATATGAAGGAGTTTGTGGTCTCAGTCATGAGAAAGAGGGTTTCGAGTTCAGGAAGCATTGCTTTGTTCGCATGGGCCATTTGAAGTTCTAACTCGAAGTCAGACACAGCCCTAAGTCCACGAATGACTACCTTAACATCGTTCTCTCTGGCAAAGTCAACGAGCAGACCGCTGTGAGTTGTGATCGTAACGTTCCTTAGATGAGACACTCCGCTTCTAACCATACCAATTCTCTCTTCATGGTTGAAGAAATGTCTCTTATTAACGTTTTCCATAACCAGCACTACAACTTCGTCGAAGATTTCGCTACATCTTTCGACAAGATCTATGTGTCCATACGTTATGGGATCGAAAGAACCTGGATAAACGGCTTTCATCTTAAATAGCGCCTATTCGCCTCGAATTGCTTGAGATAGGCACTCCTCCTTTCATAATCTATTACTCTGTATTCTCCGATATTTTGTAAGACCCCGGGGGAGTCTCGCTAATCTTGTCGCCGTATATGAGAAGATCTTCAAGCGTCATTGAACCCAATTCCCTCATCATTGCGTTATATAGTCTGAACCATACATACTTTACTGTGCAGTTGGGATCTTCAAGGCACTTGCCGTTCTGCTGAAGACAGGCATACGAGTTCATTGGTCGGTCGAGTTTGAGTATCACGTCTCTCAGAAGGATCTCATTGGCTGGTCTTGCCAGACAATATCCTCCGTATCTGCCTCTAACTGCCTTTATTATTCCAGCTTGTCTCAACTCTCCGAAGATCTTCTCCAAGAAATCTCTTGGGATCTCATTGCCCTGCACGATCTCGACAAGCGAAAGTTTTTCCTTTCCTTCACGGCCCGACTTTGCCATCTTATAAAGCGCTCTTAGCGCGTAACTGCTCTTCAGCGTAAAACCCATTTCAAACCTCCTCTGAACTCTCTTCCCCGGAAGATAGAAGAGCGTTCACGAATTCCCTGCTATCAAAGGGCTTCAAGTCGTCTTCCTTTTCTCCGACACCTACGTATCTCACCGGTATACCCAGCTCCTTGACGATTGCAAAGATTATTCCTCCCTTTGCCGTGCCATCGAGTTTAGTCAAAACAATACCGGTTACGTCAACAGCCTCTTTGAATTTCTTTGCTTGCACCAGGCCGTTCTGTCCAGTAGTGGCATCCAGAACAAGCAAAACTTCACTTGGAGCTCCGGGTGATGCCTTTCCTATCACTCTATGGACTTTCTTCAGTTCTTCCATCAGGTTGCTTCTCGTATGCAATCTCCCCGCAGTATCGATTATTACGACATCTTTCCCTTTGCTTACCGCATGACTTATTGCGTCGAAAGCAACGGCGGCAGAGTCGGCACCCTGTCCTTGGTTTATGAAATCAACATTTGCCCTCTCGCTCCAGATTCTCAGTTGTTCTACGGCAGCAGCTCTGAAAGTATCGCATGCCGCAAGGACAACCTTCTTTCCGCTCATGGAGTAAAGCTTTGAAAGCTTGCCTATTGTCGTGGTCTTTCCAGTGCCGTTTACACCTACTACAGAAACCACGTATGGTTTAGCTTGAGGAACTTCAAACGGTATGTCAAGAATATCGATAAGAACTTCCTGTAAGATCTCTACAGGCTCACTACCTTTCTCAGTTCTCTCTCTAAGAGCTTCAATTACCTCTTCGACAGTTTCAGAGCCCATATCTGAAAGTATAAGTAGCTCCTCTATCTCTTCAAGGGCATCTGCATCAAGCGTTTCGAAAGAGAGGAGCCTCTTTACTCTCTTGAAAAAGCCTTCTCTTGTTTTCTTCAGGCTATCCTTTAACTTGGAAAAGACACCCATCAATCGTTCCCCATTATGCTAATTGGTTTATACACTGCCAACTCTTTCCTTATCTCCTCAAGAAGAAAGTCAAATCCTTCATGGATACTGACTTCAAGCGGTTTCTTTTCAGTTCTGGCTTTGACCTCAACAATGTCTTGCTGAAGTTTCTTTCCCAGAGTGACTCTTATGGGAATCCCAATAAGATCGGCATCCTTGAACTTCATTCCAGGTGAAATCTCCCTATCGTCAAGGAGAACGTCGTAGCCCTCCTCAATCAGAAGTTCATATATTTCCTCAGATTTCTTCAGGACATCTGGGTCCTTAACATTTACGGCAGTAATTATTACTTCAAACGGAGTGACAGACAGAGGCCATATTATTCCGTTTTCGTCGTACAGTTGCTCAACTACGGCACTAATAGTTCTAGAAACGCCCCAGCCATAGCAACCCATAATATAATGAATACTATTACCCTGATCATCGGTTACGTATCCGTTCATTTTCTCCGAATACTTGGTTCCAAGCTTGAAGATGTGGCCCACCTCTATGCCTTTAGCCGACTTCATTGGATTTCCACATTTAGGACAAGGATCTCCCTCTGTCACCATTTTCAAATCATGCCAGGATCCTATCTCGAAATCACGGCCCGGAAGAACACCAAAGTAGTGGTATCCTTCCTTCAAAGCTCCGCAAACAGCTTTATTCAAACCTTTTATTGTATGATCGGCGATTATTGCAACATTCTTGGGAAGTCCAATCGGTCCAACGAAGCCGATTGGCACCCCTAAAAGATCCAGTACTTCTTGAGGGCTCGCCATGGCAAGAGTCTGATCTTCAATTGCAGCCTTGAGCTTCGATTCGTTAAGTTCTTCGTTTCCACGAATTAGAGCCATATAGTACCCTTTTCTGCCCTTATATATTAGTGATTTCACAATGTCCTTTGGTGTTACGCTCAGGCAGTCTGCCACTTCCTCCACAGTCCTAGAATTCGGCGTGGGAACTAGCTGTAGATCTGAGATCTTCCTTTCCTGGGTTTCCTCCTTCAAGAGGTACTCCGCCTTTTCATCTGAAGCAGCGTATCCGCAGTCACAGTAAAGCAAAGTCGACTCTCCGTAATCAGCAAGCACGTTAAATTCATGAGATTCATTTCCACCTATTGCTCCAGAATCGGCTTCTACAACCAGGAATTCGAGTCCTATTCTCTCCAAAACTTTACTGTAAGCTCCATAAAACTGTCTATATGTTTCGTCAAGAGAAGTCCATGAATCGTGAAAACTGTAGGCATCCTTCATCAGAAACTCTCTTGATCTCATGAGGCCGAATCTTGGACGAATCTCATCCCTATATTTCATAGCAATCTGGTAGAGAGATACAGGAAGCTGTTTGTAAGATTTAAGTTCATTCCTTAGCAAATGAGTGATGATCTCTTCATGAGTCGGACCCAGGGTGAAGAACCTTTCGTGCCTGTCCTGCATTCTCATCATTTCGGGGCCATAATCGTCCCATCGGCCAGTCTCGTGCCATAATTCTGCCGGCTGTATGATTGGCATCAGAATCTCTTGAGAACCGATCGCATTCATCTCTTGACGGACGATCTCTTCAATCTTCTTGAGAACGCGAAGACCAAGCGGAAGGAATGAGTAGATACCGGCGGCGACTTTTCTGACAAATCCGCCTCTAACAAGAAGTTTAATACTTACTAGGTCGGCATCGGCCGGAGCATCTCTTAACGTTGGAGCATAAAGTTGTGAAAACCTCATCAGATCTCTCCTCTCGAAATTCAGCTAATCAGGACTAATTCAGTGAGATTATAGCATAGTTCCAGCAAGCTGTTTGGTGTTTTGATATAATAAAGTATATGACTAATAAGGAGGACGAGCATGAGTATTTCTGTACTTCAAGAAGAGCTCAGGGATTATGTTGAGAACGTAAAGAGAGCTGCTCGTTTCATTGAAAAGGAAGTTGAGCTGAAGCCGAAAGTCGCAGTGATTCTAGGCAGTGGACTTGGAGACGTATCAAATAGCCTTGAGAACGCCGTATCAATTCCTTACGATGAGATTCCCGGCTTCCCGTTGTCAACGGCTCCCGGTCATAAGGGAGAACTAACTTTCGGAAATGCCCTCCACCACAATGTGATGCTTATGAATGGGCGTTTTCATTTTTACGAAGGTTACTCCATGAAAACTGTGACATTCCCAATAAGGATAATGCAGGAATTGGGCGTAGAAGTACTCTTGATAACCAATGCTTCGGGCGGTCTGAACCCTGATTTCGAGGTAGGGAGAGTCATGCTGATAAAAGACATCATCAACTTTATGGGCGACAATCCTCTGATAGGTCAGAATGTTGATGAATGGGGTCCACGGTTCCCGGATATGAGCGAACCCATCGACAGGGATCTCTTGGACAAGGCGCTTATTTCTGCCAAAGAGCTTGGCATAGGTGTCTATGAAGGAGTTTATGTTGGTGTCGCGGGGCCGAATTTTGAGACTCCTGCCGAGCTAAGGATGATGAGAAGATTTGGCGCAGATGCTGTGGGTATGTCGACCGTACCGGAAGTTATAGTGGCGCGTCACGCAGGCATCAGGGTGCTGGGCCTTTCCGCGATATCGGACAGAGCCGTTCCGGACGACTTGAAGCCTCTTACAGCTGAAGAGGTCCTTGAAATGGCTAAGAGAGCAGGAAGCGAAATGAGTAAGTTGATACTCAAGACTCTGGAAAAAATATAGGGAGAGTAACACTCTCCCATCTGGTGGGTGCGGTAGGGATTGAACCTACGGCCTCTTCCTCGTCAAGGAAGCGCTCTTCCACTGAGCTACGCACCCGAACAAGATTGATTCTACCACCGTCTTAAGAGCGTTGTCAATACAATAATTCGCGAAGTTGATTTGGACTGCGAAATAATACGTACAGGTTAACGGCATTTTGAATTTATAGGCTCCATAGATTATAATTGTACTAACACACTCATCTCTATTTTGAAAGGGGGCAACATTAGTGAAAAAGATTTTACTGGTAACACTTACTATGCTCTTCTTAGCGTTTACTGCGTTTGCAAGCGACCCAGACACTTTCGTTTCTTTGACTATTGGCGAACCGGAGACTCTCGATCCTATTCAGTCCTACGATACTGCAAGTGGTGAGGCGATTCAGAATCTATATGACAACTTGATTCAGTATGACGGCCAGTCATTGAGCGAGTTTTTACCGATGATCTCCACGGAAGTGCCTTCGGTTGAGAATGGACTTCTTTCTGAGGACGGAAGAGTCTACACTTTCCCGATAAGGGAAGGCGTTAAGTTCCATACTGGCAATACTCTCACCCCGGAGGATGTTGAATACTCTTTCGAAAGATATATTCTTGGCGATCCTTCTGGCGGTCCTCATTGGATGATTATCGAGGCATTCACGGGAGCAAATTTTGCCAGCATCGAAGGTTTGTTCGCCGATTATGCTGGAATGCCCTATTCGGAGGCTGTCGATGTTGACAGGAATCCAACGTCCGATGAAGCTAAGGCAAAACTAATTTCTTTCTATGAGGAAGTCGTTGATCCTCTAGTAGAGGTAGTAGACAACACTGTAGTCTTCACTCTTGAAAGTCCTTTTGCACCGTTCATGAACATTATTTCCCATTTTGGTTCTTGGAGCGCAATTGTGGACTCTAGCAAAGTGAAGGAACTCGGCGGCTGGGATGGACAGGCCGATGGCTGGTGGAAGTGGCACGACCTCCAGGTTGAAGAGTGTGTACTTCACAACTACGATGCCGGTTCAGGACCATTCAAGCTTGTTGAATGGGACAGAGCACAGCAGAAGGTCATTCTTGAGAGATTCGATGAGTACTGGGCAGGCCCTGCGAAGCTCAAGACAGTAGTCATTTGGGGTGTTGACGAGTACTCGACTAGAAAGTCAATTTTCGAAGCCGGAGATGCAGACATTGTTTATGTGCCTGCTCAGTATCTCGATCAAGCTAGAGGACTTGAAGCAGAAGGCAAGGCAATCGTTACTCTAGGCTACCCTCAGGCATCCATTACTTCACTTCACTTTAACTGGTTAGTCGTCGAAGGCAGCGAATATGTTGGTAGTGGAAAGCTTGATGGAAACGGTATTCCAAGAGATTTCTTCTCCGATATTCATGTTAGAAAGGCCTTCACTTATGCCTTTGATGGACTCACATTTATCGAAGAGGTAGCAATGGGTCAGGGTAGGCTTGTACCTACAGATCTTCCTGAGGGATTCCTTGGTTTCGATGAGACCCTACCTCTTACAGAATTCGACCTAGCTAAGGCAGCAGCAGAGTTCAAGCTTGCCTGGGGCGGAGAAGTGTGGGAAAAGGGCTTTGCATTGCAACTGATGTACAATACTGGTAATGATGCCAGGCAGACTGCTTGTGAAATGTTGGCCTACTTCATAAATTCACTTAATCCGAAGTTCAAGATTACCACTCTTGGTGTTCAGTGGCCGACATATCTGAGTACTTATCAGAACGGACTGCTTCCAGCATTTGTTATAGGCTGGCAGGCGGACTATCCCGATCCTCATAACTTCATCGCTACCTACTATGCCAGCAATGGAGTTTATGGCGGACCTCAGGGCGAGCTGTATCAGGAATGGGCAAGAGAGAATGTCGATGAGTTGATCAGTAAGGCAATCAAGGCAACTGACAATGACGAACGAGTTGCCCTCTACCGAGAGGTACAGGAAAACGTGATAGAAGCTGTTGCTGGATTGCCAATTTACCAGCCCACCGGAATCAATGTTAGAGCTCCTTGGGTTGAGGGTTGGTATCCAATGCCCGTAAGATCCAATCTTTACTACTACCATCTTTCGAAAACCAATTAATTGGTAAAATGGTGTTTAGGAGCCGGGAGTTTTCTGCCCGGCTCTTTTTTTGACCCAACTTTAGGCTATAATTGTGTGTGCGATTTCTTTTTGTAAGAAGGGGTGATACTTAGGTGACTGCCTATATAATCAGACGGCTACTGTTAATGCCGCTAATTTTGATTGGTGTTACTCTGGTGATTTTCACTATGATATGGGCACTTGGACCAGACAGACTACTAGCTTCGTACATTAAAAGTCCAGAGGCATTAAAAACACCTGATGCGGCAGAGAGACTAATCAGAAAATATGGATTGGATGAGCCGATGCCTGTGCAGTACATTAAGTGGCTGGGCAATATTCTTCAGGGCGATTTTGGGTATTCCATGGTTGGAAAGAAGGGAGTTCTTCCGGCTATGCTTGAACGTTTCCCACATACCCTGGAGTTGACAATTTATGCGATTATTCCCGTAATACTTGTCGCGGTATGGTTGGGGGTGATCTCAGCGGTTCATCAAAACAAGTTCATTGACCAGTTCATTAGGGTAGTTGCTCTAGTAGGTTGGTCACTTCCTGATTTTGTCTTTGGGCTCTTGCTGCTTATGCTTTTTTACTCAATTCTGGGGTGGTTCCCACCGGGAATGGCCAGCACTGAGTTTGATCTTGTAATGAGGGGTGCAGATTGGAAGACAATAACTTCCATGACGACATTTGATGCGTTGCTGAATGGAAGATTAGACATATTCATTGATGCATTGCGCCACATCTTTCTTCCCGTATTGACTCTAGCGTATTTGTGGTGGGCGTATCTTCTGAGAATTACGAGATCAAGTATGCTCGAAGTTCTCAGAAAAGACTATATAAGGACAGCAAGAGCAAAGGGAGTATCTGAAAGAGTGGTAATAAAGAAGCACGCAAGAAAAAATGCCTTAATTCCCGTCATAACAGTTGCGGGGGCGTCGATCATAGGGCTTCTCGGTGGAACTGTATTTGTTGAAACAATATTCTCAAGGGTCGGTATGGGCCGCTTCATTGCAGACGCTGCTAGTCTCCTGGACTACTGGTCGATTATTGGTGGGGCATTGTTCTTCTCCTTCATAATGGTTGTTGGAAACTTAGTCGTAGATGTTTCTTATGCTTTAGTTGACCCAAGAATCAGGCTAGAGTAAGGGGGAAGATGTAGATGCCAGCGAAGAAAAAAAGCGAATTTAGAAAAGTAATGAAGAAATACTGGACTAATGGCACAGCTGTTTTAGGTACATCCCTTCTCGTTTTCTTCATCGTTATTGCGATATTTGCTCCTCAAATAGCGGGAGTCAACGAGCTTGGTGATAACTATCAAATACCAAGAGTTTCGTGGTCATCTAGGCCAGAAGCGCCTTCCCCGGAGCATCCCTTCGGAGTCATCGGAGGCAGAGATATTTTTTATGGTGTGGTTTGGGGAACAAGAACTGCCTTCAGATTGGGTTTAATTATAACTGGATTTGCCGCACTTGTTGGAGTTATTGTCGGCTCAATATCCGCTTATTTTGGCGGCTGGGTTGATGAAGTACTCATGAGGATAACTGACATCTTTTTGTCGATTCCATTTTTAGTTGCGGCGATGGTCTTAACCACGATTCTGGGTAAAGGATTGGACAAAGTAATAATCGCGTTAATAATCTTCGGTTGGATGAGCACTGCACGTCTTATCCGGGGAAATATTCTTCAAGCAAGAGAGGAACAATATGTTCTTGCTGCCAAGGCTTTGGGTCAGAAAGACTGGAAGATCATTATGAAGCATATACTCCCCAACACGATTTTTCCAGTCGTTGTTCAGATGTCAATGAGAATTGGATCTTATGTCATAACTGCAGCAGGACTGAGCTTTCTAGGAGTTGGTGCAGAACCGGGATATGCCGACTGGGGAACGATACTTTCTTATTCGAGAAACTGGATGACGATGCTTGACCAGTCATGGTTTGCTATTGTCTTCCCCGGTACTGCCATGGTGCTCTTCGTTCTTGCATGGAATCTTGTTGGAGATGCCCTGAGGGACATCTTTGACCCGAGAATGAGAAGCTGAGGAGGTTTGAGTCATGGATGAAAAAAAAGCACTGTTGCAGGTTGAGGATTTAAAAACGTATTTCCATACAGAGGATGGGATAGTGAAAGCCGTAGATGGAGTCACATTCGACGTCTTCCCTGGTGAAACTCTTGGAATAGTCGGTGAATCGGGCTGTGGAAAGAGCGTGACATCGCTCTCTATTATGAGACTTCTTGATGAAAAGGGCGAGATAGCGGGTGGCAGGATATCATTTGACGGCGAAGACGTCCTGGCTATTCCTGAATCCAAGATGATGAAGATTAGAGGAAACGACATGGCCATGATCTTTCAGGAACCTATGACTGCTCTCAATCCAGTATTTACGATAGGATTCCAGATCATGGAGGCTATTCTGCTTCATCAGGATGTTGACGAAAAGAAGGCACGTGAGATGGCAATAGATATGCTTAAGAAGGTTGGAATTCCCGAACCTGAAAAGCGGATCGATGAATATCCCCACGAACTCTCTGGAGGGATGCGCCAAAGGGCGATGATAGCGATGTCTCTCTCCTGTAATCCCAAACTGCTTTTCGCGGATGAGCCCACGACTGCTCTTGACGTGACTATTCAGGCGCAGATACTTGAGCTCATGAAGTCTCTTCAGGATCAGTACGGAATGGCTCTCGTAATGATCACTCATGATCTGGGAGTAATTGCGGAGATGGCCCAGAGAGTCGTAGTGATGTACGCCGGAAAGGTAGTTGAATATGCCGATGTACATACCCTCTTCAAGAATCCAAGGCATCCATATACATGGGGGCTTATGAATGCGATTCCCAAGCTGGATGAAGACAAAGAGGTTCTCTACAACATTCCCGGTGTGGTTCCCGACCCTCTCGATTTTCCCGATGGATGCAGGTTTAACACGAGATGTCCTCTCTCTACTGACAAGTGCCGAAAGGAAGAGCCGCCTCTAGTGGAAATTGAGAGTGAACACACTGCTGCCTGCTGGCATATAGATAAGCTCATTGAAACGATCAAAGTATCGAGGGCAGGTGAGAGCGCATGAGCATTCCGAACCAAAACAAGTTGCTTCTGAGAGCAGATGAACTCGTGAAGTATTTTCCAGTAAAAGCTGGAGTCTTCAGAAGAGTTGTTGCGCAGGTTAAGGCCGTAGACGACGTTAGTTTCGATATCTACGAAAAGGAGACACTCGGATTGGTCGGCGAATCTGGCTGTGGCAAGACTACTGCCGGTATGACTGTTCTCAGGCTTTACGAACCGACCTCAGGTAGAATAATCGTTGGAGATGAGGATACAACACATTTCTTCATGCCCTTGTTGAAGGCTAGGAAATACTTGAAAAAGACATACGTCGAAAAGTTTTCCGACTTGAAAGCAAAATCAGGCTCTGTTGAAGGGGCTTTGAGCTCTTTTGACAATGATTTCGACAAAAAGATGGCCGAGAAGTACTTCAAAGAGTTTAACGAAGATAGCGGTGAATTCATGAAGAGTCTTCTGGGAGACAGGGAAGACAAGAGAAAGGCATTCAGAAGAGATGCTCAGATTATCTTTCAGGACCCGTTTTCTTCTTTGAATCCAAGAATGAGAGTCAAGAATATTATCGGCGAAGGCGCAAGAATTCACGGCCTCGCTACAGGTAGAGATGTAATGGATAAAGTGGCCGACATCATGACAAAAGTCGGTCTTTCAAAGGATCACATGTCAAGATTTCCTCACGAGTTCAGCGGAGGCCAAAGACAGCGAATAGGTGTCGCAAGAGCGCTGATTCTTAATCCGCGACTCATCGTCTGTGATGAAGCCGTTTCTGCACTTGACGTGTCGATCCAGGCCCAGATTCTCAATCTTCTAAGCGATCTGCAGAAGGAGTTTGGACTAACATATCTGTTCATTGCGCACGATCTTGGAGTCGTGAAGCATGTAAGTAAGCGTGTTGCCGTGATGTATCTCGGAAAAATCGCCGAGCTCGCAGATAAGAAGAAGCTCTTCGATAACCCGCTCCATCCTTACACGGTTTCTTTGATGTCTGCAATTCCCGAAGCCAATCCTGAGAAGAAGAAACAGAGAATACTACTTGAAGGCGATGTTCCCAGTCCGATAAATCCACCTTCTGGCTGCAGATTCCATCCGAGATGCCCAATTGCAAAGGATATCTGCTCGAAAGAAGAACCTAAACTGCAAGATGTAGGTGGAGGTCACTTCGTTTCCTGTTTCTTCCCGGGAGAACTGAAAAGAGGACTATAAACTACACTATTCCGCCGATGCCGTTGATAATAATCTGGATATCGGCGGGATGTTTCTTCTGTATCTTCTGGAGAAATTCGCAGTTCGCTTCTGGCGGAAGTTTAACCGTGATTTTCATTCTGTAGGAATTCTTGAGCTTTGAAAGAAGCGGAGCAATAGGGCCAAATACCTCGATGGAATCGATTCTCGCTTTTCTTATTTCTTCTGCGATCTTTTCGGCCAACAGTCCGCTCTCGTCCTCAGTCTCTCCGTAACATATCACTTCAGCAATTTTACTGAAAGGTGGGTTATTCAACTCTTTTCGGAGAGCTATTTCATCTAAATAGAAAGTCTCATAGTCTCTTTCGAAGGCAGCTTTCATTATTCTGTTGTTTGGATTGAAGCTCTGAATAAATGCTTTTCCTATGCTTGCCCTGCCGGATCGTCCGCTGACCTGGGAAATGTGCTGAAAAGCGTTTTCCGGACTATCATAGCTTGGGAAACTCATCAACCTATCGGCGTCAACAATCAGAACCATCTCAACATCGGGAAAGTCAAGGCCTTTAGTTATCATCTTTGTTCCCACAATTATCTGACATTCCTTTCTTGAGATTTCTAGCAATGCCTTTTCATATGAAATGGGGTTGTCGATCGTCTCTCGGTCCATTCTCATAATTCTTGCTGAAGGGAAATACTTTTGCAGATCATGTTCTACTCTCTCTGTGCCGAAGCCACGTGCAGAGAGGGTCATTGAGCCGCAGACGGGACAAGACTTTGGTATAGGTTCTTTGTAGCCGCAGTAATGGCACTTAAGGGAATTGTCTGCTTTGTGGTAGGTCATGGACACCGAACAATGCGGACAGCTAACTGTGTTTCCGCAAGTGTAGCAGACCACATAATTTGAATATCCTTTTCTGTGGACAAAAACAAAGACTTGCTTTCCTGCAGAAATCGTTTGTGTGATTTCCTCAAGTGCCCTCTTACTGATTATTGGGTTCTTCTCTTCTTTCATATCGATTATCTCGATTGTGGGAAAGGACCCGACGGGTCTCTCTGTTAGTCGTAGTAGAGATAATCTGTCAGATTCAACCAGGTGATAGTGTCCAACTCTCGGTGTCGCAGACCCAAGAATGACAGGTATATCTAGCAGCTCCGCCTTTTTTAAGGCAGCTTCAACTCCATCATAATAAGGCAGACTCTGCTGGTAGAAACTTGAATCGTGCTCTTCATCAACCACTATCAAACCCGTGTTCTTCATCGGCACCCATAGTGAACTCCTTGTACCGACAAGAATATCCACATTCTGCTCCACAGCATCCAGCCAGATCCTCTGACGCTGGTTTCTCGGCATGTAGCTGTGGTATTGTCTCACATCCCTTCCCGGGAAAGCGCCTCTTATTCTTGCAAGGAGTTGGGGTGTCAGCGAAACTTCCGGAACCAGGTACAGGATCTGTCGACCTCTGTTGAGCCAGTATTCCATGACTTTGAAATAGACCTCTGTTTTGCCTGTACCAGTCAATCCGTGAAGTAGAAAAGCCTTTGATTCGCTCTCCATTATTTTTCTATAGACTTCTCTTTGGCTTGCGTTAATTTCTTCTACCGCCGGGATTACCCAGTGCGAATCATCTTCCTCACTTTCCTCGGTCTTGAGTATTCCCTTAGAAATCAGTGTTTCGATCGGGCTTCTGCTTCTTAGTTCAAGTTTCTTTTCAAGCTCGGATATTTCCTCTGATTCGACAGAAAGGAGATAGTCAACTATGATCTGCCAAAGGGGTGTTAGGTCTTGATTCAGTAGCCCGGTCTTCTTTGTTAATGATACTC
This sequence comes from Mesotoga sp. BH458_6_3_2_1, assembly GCF_003664995.1. NCBI lineage: Bacteria > Thermotogati > Thermotogota > Thermotogae > Kosmotogales > Kosmotogaceae > Mesotoga > Mesotoga sp. BH458_6_3_2_1. The sequence goes on from NZ_JFHL01000002.1 coordinate 21,105, forward strand.
GCCTTGTCTTGCGCTTTTTTGGAGTCTTCCTTTCGAAGCTGTGCATGATCTTGACTTCTCGTGAAGCCAGAAGCTCCTTGAGCTTCCCTTCGCCGAATTCTTTGACGAACTTGTCCTTTGAAGTGGGGGAAAATTCAAAGCTTTCGGAAAGGGGGACGATGAATTCATCTACAGCCAGAAGTTTTCCGGGCGGGAAGAAAAGGTCCAATACTTTACCTGGAGGCGCAAGATACTCCTTCATTACATACTCCGCAAGCTTAATATCCTCTAATGAAAGGAAGGAACGTTCATCGACTTTCTTGTTGATACTCTTGATTCTGTAATTCCCCGTCTTACCTTCCAGCGATACAACATAACCTATAGTGTTGCGTCCGGCGAAATTGACTTCGATCCTCTCACCAGGTTCGACGGGTTCATCAGTCTTGTAAGTGTATGTGTCGTATAGAGGCGAATTTGAGATCGCGACCTGAATTAGCATTGGCTACCGCTCCTGTCTGTGGTAAACAACTTGTGATAATAGGTCAGAGCCTCTTGCTCTGCTTTCGGGATACTTGTAGAGACTTGAGTAAAAGCTGACTGCAGTGAAATCCCTCTTCAGCTGTGCCTCAAACAAGTCAACATCAATCTTGATTTCTTCTTTGAGAGATTTGTCTACCACTTTTCTCCAAAGGGAGGTAGTGGTTATTACTGGAATTTTCATTGATCGCTTAATCCGCGAAAGATGGAATCTTCCTCTTTCATTGAAGGCCAAAACTCGAATGTATTGAGGACCAAGTTCGTTGCTTTTTCTTATTAGATTATCGGTGAATCTTAAGACGGGATAGTACATAAGCCTCCTGATTCTAGATAAGGTGAACCGCTTAGATTTGACGCAGCGGAGAAACCTTTCAAGACTTCCTTCCATGGAACACTCTTGAAATCTTGCGTCAAGACCTTCGGCGAATCCATAGTATCTGCAATAATCTTCTCTTGATAGTAGTCTGAAGAAGGGAATGAAAAAGGATTCAACATTCTCCTTGAAAACGGGACCTCTTCCAGATCTGATTTCCCGAAGAATCACATCAAGGGATTCCTTTGGCATTGATTGAGAAGCGCTCTCGATATCGCCATTCTGAATCAGCCTTCTGATTGCCGTAGCAGAAGAAAACTCTCCACGATGCTCTTCATCAGTATAAGAAGCTCCGACTCTCATTATTGAGTGTGGGGTCATCTTACTCTTTATCTCTTGAATCGCTCTCAAGTATTCCACACCCAGGATGTTGTTGGATGAACCTATCTCTTCTATTCGATGTGAAAAAGTTGAGTTTTCAGTATGTATGAAGTCCCTCAGGGCATACTTTCGGGCATTAGGAAATGAATGACCTGTCTTTAGATGTTTCTTCAAGAGATCATGATAGTGTTCGGGTTCTTTGATCAGAACTTCGGACACTGCTTTCATGAGGTCTATATCGTCTGTCTCGCTTCCGAAAACGACATCTGTCACTCCCACATGGTCAAGTGTCCATATTGATCCAGTTGCGAATCCTCCTGCGTCCTGTATTGAATACACTACTGGCAATTCTAGAACTAGATCTACACCTTGCACTAGGGCTGTTTCTGCCCTTGCAAACTTCTCGACAATCGCTGGCTCTCCTCGCTGAACAAAATTACCGCTCATTACCGCAACGGTGACATCCGGCTTCACAATCTCTTTCGATTGTGAAAGATGATAAAGGTGGCCATTATGAAAGGGATTGTATTCAACAATGAGACCAAGTACTTTCATTTGTGGACCTCCGATAAAAGAAGTTCGTCGTTCTGCGAGAGAAAGATCCGTTGAGCGCTGCGAAAAGCCGTCCTTGGTCCTTCGCCCAAGGTCGTATACCCGTCCTTCGAAAGAGCCGCTGCACGCTTAAGAACAAAAAACCGCTGGTCGCTGCGCATCCAAGTTTTCGGTTCTTTGTCGAGAATTCCGTCATGCTGAACTTGTTTCAGCATCCAGCTCTCTCTTTTGGAAGAACTTTTCAATGGACATTGATTTCCCCACTCTTCCTACCACCGACATGCAACCCGCAACCACGATTTCTCAAAAACCCAGATCCCGGATCAAGTCCGGGATGACAGTGTTTTGTGATTGCAATAACGTCACATCCTGTCATGCTGAACTTGTTTCAGCATCCCGGGGGGTTCTCCGAAAACGTTACATACAGTCATTCTGAACTTGATTCAGAATCCCGACGTTTCTTTCTAGTCGCCCATAGTCTTTTCGGATAACGGAGAACCGCTCAACAATCAACCAGTTTCTCTTGCTCTTACGAACCCGCCACCTGCTACCACGGATCACGTTTCTCATAAGCCCAGATCCCGGGTCAAGCCCGGGATGACGTCTTCATTAGCACTGATAATTGGTGAAGGTACTGGGCCGTTTCGATTGCCAGACCCTAAACCCCAGATCCGAGACCCGGTATTAATTCCGTCATTCTGAACTTGATTCAGAATCCCGCTCTTCTGTTGAATGTCAGTAACGTACTTACTTCATCGCCTTTAGAAAAAGGTCTTCTTTCTTCTTCTTGCAACTTGCATCTTGGAACTTGCAACCGTTCTTTTCTGAGAACGTAGAACTTTTCAATGGACATCAATTTCCCTGCTCTTCCTACCACCGACCTGCGACCCGCAACCACGATTTCTCAAGAACCCAGATCCCGGATCAAGTCCGGGATGACAGTGTTTTGTGATTGCAATAACGTCACATCCTGTCATGCTGAACTTGTATCAGCACTCCGGCGGGCCTTACGAAAACATCACATCGCGTCATTCTGAACTTGATTCAGAATCTCGCTCTTTTGTTGAATGTCAGTAACGAGCTTACTTTATCGCCCTTTAGAAAAGGTCTTCTTTCTTCTTCTTGCATCTTGGAACTTGCAACCGTTCTTTTCTGAGAACGTAGGACAATTCGACGGTGATTTACTCGCTTGCTCTTCCAACCTCTGACCACCGACCTCTAACCTCGTTCCCATCCGTCTTCAAACGTCTATCTGACCAAGACTCCATACAAGGGTCCGGCAGAAACCCTTTCAATTCTGATCTTAACAGATTTGCCTATCAGTTCAGGCTGCGCATCGTAGATGACGATTTTGTTGTTCATTGTCCTTCCGTAGATCTTGCCATTCCCTTTGATCTTGCCTTCACCAATTACATCTATGATTCTATCGAGGTACTTCTCGTTCTCTTCCCTGTTTATGTGTTTTTGCAGAGCGAGAAGATCATTCAGTCTTCTGGTTTTCACTTCTTGTGGAACATCATCAGCCATATTTCTGGCAGATAGTGTGCCTTCTCTGGGTGAATACATTGCCAGATTGATGCGCTCGAATCTAATTTCTTTTACCAAAGAGACTGTTTCTTCATATTCTTCTTCAGTCTCTCCGGGGAAACCGATAATGAGATCTGTACTGAGAGTCGCATTAGGTATTCCGTTTTTCACGCGGTCAATTAGATCGAGGTAGTATTCTCTAGTATAGCCCCTGTTCATTGCTTTCAGAATTCTATTGCTTCCCGATTGGACTGGGAGGTGAATTGAGCGCGATATCTTATCGGATGACGCAATTACGTCAATCAACTCGTCGCTGAAGTCTCTTGGGTATGAAGTGAGAAACCAGATTCTCTCAATTCCATCTATCTTAATCGTCTCTCTTATAAGATCTGCAAGTGAAGATCCATCCTTCAAGTCCTTACCGTATGAATCGACATTCTGTCCAAGGTAGGTTATTTCTTTATAGCCTTTTGCAACAAGTCCCCTTGCCTCAGAAAGGATGTCGTTCATGTTCCTACTCTTTTCTCTGCCTCTTGTATAGGGAACTATGCAGTAAGAGCAGAATTTGTCGCAACCGAAGATGATTGTGATCCATGCATGGTGTGAACTGGTTCTCACTCTAGGGGTATCTGAATCGAGCTCATCTATAAAATCGCCCATCTCGATAAATCTCTCTCCCAATTCCGCCCTCTTTAGTAGTTCGTCAACTCTCGTGATCGCTCTCGTCCCGAAAACGAAGTCAACTTCTTTATGAGTAAGCAGTTCCGTCGCATTTTTCTCAGCAACGCAACCGCACACTCCAACAAGCAGATTCCCTTTCCTTTTCTTTAGGGCTTTAAGCTGTCCCAGCTTTCCATAAAGCTTGTCTTCAGACTTTCCTCTAACAGCGCAAGTATTTACGATAACTGCATCTGCTTCTTCTTCGCTACTGGCTATTTCATGTCCTGCATCAGATAGGACACCCATCATTGCTTCTGTATCATTGATATTCATCTGACAACCAAAGGTTCTGAAAGCTACTTTCAAGAAATCACTCCTATTCCGATATCATTGCTCAGCTAAATTGTACCGCATTAGCCAAGAGCGATATACCACGTTATGTTACCATTCTATTGGGATGAATTTTCCTGACCTTATTACAATGAACAGGCTAATAATATCAAGGAAGAACCCGAGCAATAAAACGGAGGTGCATTGTGTTTTCGGAAGCGTTCAGAATTGCAGGTCAGTTCACAAGACCAGTTGTGGTCCTAACTAGAAGTGGTTTGGGAAAGGTAAACGCAACTTGCGGAACATTCATGATACTTAACAGAGAAGGCTGGATAATAACCGTTGCACACCTCTGGCAATCATACTTCATGTATAGACAACAGCAGGCAAAGCAGGATATTGAGCCAGAGAAGAAGATAGAGAATCATTCGTTCTGGTGGGGGGGAGATGGAAAGGTTCTGAAAGACATCAAGCCCTTTCCTGAATTTGATCTGATCATTGGAAGGCTTGAACCCTTTGATCCAGAAGAGATTTTCGAGTATCCCGTTTTTGCGACAGTGGATGAGCTAAAAATAGGGAGCAGTCTTTGCAGGATTGGCTACCCCTTCTCGAGAATACGCGCTTCTTTTGACGAGAAGAAGTCAAGATTCATGATGGATGGAAATAGTCTTCCGCACCTCTATCCTATAGAAGGGATCTATACGAGAACTGTCTCCGCTTCCGCTTTCAAGGGAGCAAAGAAGACCACAAAGTTTATCGAGACTTCATCACCAGGTTTGCTGGGACAGAGTGGCGGCCCTATCCTCGATACGAAAGGGAGAGTTTGGGGAATTCAAAGCCGGACCGTACACCTGCCGCTGGGCTTCAGCCCAAAGGTAAAAAAAGGCAGAGAGGAAATCGAGGAAAATCAATTCCTCAACGCCGGCTGGGGAGTTCACGTAGAGAAGATCAGGGAAGTCCTGCACCACATCAATAACCCGAACTAAAGCACTGCCAGTGGAGTCATCTCACTTTGTTGAATAAGATGACAACATGGTAAAATATCTTAATAGCAGGTATTCTAAAATTACATATTTCCTTCAAGGAGTAGATTTCTGTGAAAAAGACTTCATCAGTTTTAGTGGCTATTTTGCTTGTTCTTGTGCTTTTCTCAACCCAAGGTTGCTTTCTTTTTCGAAACGTAACTCTGTCAATAGAAAATTCTGAGCTGTCAATTGGAATCGGTGAGTCGGAGCAGATACAAGTTAATGTGAAACCCGATGATGCTGCCTTGAAGTTCTCTTCCAACAACGAATCGGTAGCGACAGTCTCAACTTCTGGTCTGGTGACAGGTGTCTCTGCCGGAGAGGCAGAGATTACAATTGAGGCGACCAAGGACAAATACAAGAGCGCTTTGAAGAAAGTCAGCGTTCAGGTTGTCGGGGTAGAATCGTTTTCCGTAACTTTTTCAGTTAGCGATTCTTCTGGAGCTCTCCAAGGAGCGAACGTTACTTTCAATGGCGAGATAAAGGCCACAGACGTGGATGGTGAAGCCGTGTTCGCTGGTGTGTTGGCGGGGAACAAGGATTATACTGTGAGCAAGACAGGCTACAACGAAGCTACCGGAAGCATTAATGTGGATGAAGACAAGACAGTAGACATCACCCTCGAAAAGAAGACCTACATTATAACTGCAACAGCCGGTACCGGAGGAAGCATCGATCCTTCGGGAAGTGTTTCTGTTGAGCACGGATCGAGCAAGACATTCACTATGAATCCTTCAGAGGGCTACAGTGTGGAGGATGTTCTTGTAGACGGAGAATCCGTTGGGCCAAGAGCTACTTACACCTTTAACAATGTAACTTCAAATCATACGATAACTGTTAGTTTCACGACCTTGCCTCCCGATACGTACACAGCTACCTTCAACGTGAGTGATTCATCTGGAGCCGTGCAAGGAGCGAACGTCACTTTCAATGGCGAGATGAAGTCCACAGACGTTGATGGCGAAGCCGTGTTCGCTGGTGTGTTGGCGGGGAACAAGGATTATACTGTGAGCAAGACAGGCTACAATAACTCAACTGGAACCGTTAACGTTGATAGCGACGAGAACGTCAATGTCACGCTAACTAAGAAGATTTATACTATAACGGCGAGTGCGGGGACTGGTGGAAGCATCGATCCTTCGGGAAGTGTTTCTGTTGAGCACGGATCGAGCAAGACATTCACTATGAATCCTTCAGAGGGCTACAGTGTGGAGGATGTTCTTGTAGACGGAGAATCCGTTGGGCCAAGAGCTACTTACACCTTTAACAATGTAACTTCAAATCATACGATAACTGTTAGTTTCACGACCTTGCCTCCCGATACATACACAGTTACCTTCAACGTGAGTGATTCATCTGGAGCCTTGCAAGGAGCGAACGTCACTTTCAATGGCGACACAAAGGCCACAGACGCCCAGGGGAAGGCTGTTTTCACGGGGGTGCTTTCGGGAAGTAGGTCTTACACGGTCAGCAAGGAAGGATACAACAACTCAACTGGAAATGTCAACGTCGATAGCGATGAGAGCGTGGACGTAACACTTACCAAGAAAACATACACCCTCACAGTGAATACTGTCGGTGAGGGGACAGTCACCAAGATTCCCGACAAGGCGACATACACTCACGGAGAAGTCGTGCAGCTCACCGCCAATCCTGCGGATAACTGGAATTTCACGGGTTGGAGTGGAGATCTTGCCGGCTCGGCCAATCCGGAGAGCATCACAATGAATTCTGACAAAACGGTGACTGCGAACTTCTCTATAGTACAGTACACGATTACCGCTTCTGCAGGAACCGGAGGTACCATAAGCCCTTCGGGACAAGTGAAGGTCAATCATGGATCGAATCAGAGCTTCAGCATAAGTGCCAATACAGGCTATGATATACAAGACGTAAAGGTCGACGGAGCTACTGAGGGAGCTATTGGTTCATATACATTTAGCAACGTGACAAGCGATCATACAATTGCTGCAACCTTTAAGATAAAGACTTACACGGTAAGCGTCTCTTCAAACCCCGCGGAAGGGGGCAGTGTTAATGGAGGCGGAACATATAATCATGGTGCTCAAGTAAGTTGTCAGGCGACCGCAAATGAAGGATACAGATTTGTCAACTGGACTGAAGGCGGAGTGGTCGTGAGTGATAACTCTACCTATACTTTCAACATCACCTCCAACAGAAATCTGGTTGCCAATTTCGTCAGGGTCTACTCCGTTACATTCAACGTTGTCGACTCTGAGGGAGTTTTGCAGGGGGCAGAGGTATCCTTTAACGGAGAAATTAAGGTTACGGATGTTCAGGGGAAGGCCGTTTTCACCGGCGTTGTCACTGGCAGCAAAGCATACACTGTCAGCAAAGAAGGCTACAACAATGAAGCTGGAACAGTTGACGTAGATAGTGACGAGAGTGTCGATATCACTATGGTGAAGAAGACTTACACTCTTTCAGTGAGCACCGTTGGGCAGGGAACGGTAACAAAGAATCCCGACAAGGCAACCTACACACATGGTGAAGTTGTTCAACTGACTGCTAATCCGGACTCTGGCTGGAACTTCGATTCATGGAGCGGCGATCTTACAGGATCGACCAATCCGGTAAACATAATAATGAATGAGAATAAGACGGTTACAGCGAATTTCAGCGAGATAACATACACTGTAACGTTCAGCGTGAGCGATTCGGAAGGAGCTCTTCCGGGAGCAAGTGTAACTTTCAATAGTGAGACAAAGACGACAGATAGTCAGGGTAAAGCCATATTCACTGGTGTAACAGCTGGCGAAAAGCAGTATGCAGTGAGTAAAGATGGCTATGGCGACGTCTCGGGGAGTATCGTTGTTGATTCTAGTAAAACTGTAAATTTAACTCTGGTGAAAAAACCTATGATTGAAGTAGTGAATCGAATCATGCAGATAGATGACCCACTCCCGATAAGTGTTAGGGCTCAGAATCTTGGAGATGTCAATCTCATTGAAGTGGTTATTCAGTATGATCCTGAATACTTTGAAGATTTATGGTTCTACACCGTTAGGTTACCGGACTGGGAAGGAATACGGAAAGACCCTGGGAATGGGATTGTTCACGTCGTATTAGCAGCTGGCGCGGAAGCCGAGAAAACAATAGATGCTTTAACCGAAATTTTTCGAATTGAATTAACACCTAAGAAGACTGGTACTACCGAGCTTTCATATACGAGTTACACCGCAGAAGGTGGCGTTTTTTTTGAGACGAATATTATCACCACTGAAGAAACGAGACTCAGCGGTTCTGATCTGATTCTTCAAGAAGGGACTATAACCATCACAAACTAACTTTTGAGAGGCGATAATTGTGAAGCGAGCTATCAAGATCTGCCTGATTTCAGCATTTTTCATCTCAATTATCTCATTGACTGGGTGTATAAAGCCAACATTTCAGGTCGCAGTACAGATAACACCGGCTGGTGGGGGCAATGTTACAGGAGACGGAAGCTACAAGAAAGGCGAGACGGTTACATTGAATGCAATTCACTCCGAGGGCTATCGTTTCTTGTATTGGAAAAGCGATGGTGTTTTCCTTACAGACCAGAACCCATACTCTTTCAATATCACTAGTAACGTCAGCTTCGAAGCGGTTTTTGTCGCTGACGCAGGCGAAATATCGATTGCTGACGCCAATTTTGTAGTTGATGAAGAGGGCCACGTAAAAATAAACGGAGTTGGGCTTGGGGCAGTAAATCTGATTGAAGTTGTAATTGAGTATGACCCTAATGTCCTCAGCTGGGAAGGTAGTAGTTGCAGAATTGCCGGTTGGATAACCATTGAAAAAAACCCCTCGCCCGGAATAGCCCACATAGCTATATCAGGCGCATCAACCGACATAAGCGAAGAGAAAGAGTTAGTTCGTATGTATCTTTTGCCGAAGAAAATAGGCTCTAGCGAAATCGAATTCACAACCTACGAGAGTGAGGGTGGCGTGTTTTTTGAGACAAACTGCATCACTGCGGGAGGCTTGAAGAAGACTTATCCTGAACTCGAGCTTACGAAAGGTGTAATAACAATAAATGAAAACTGATTCTGAGGAATTCATTAATGGGGGCGTGCGACCATGAAAACATTCAGAAGTTTTGTTTTTGTACTTCTCATGGCGATCTTACTTTCCGGTTGCTACATCAAGCTTTATGAAGAGAACGGTTTGGAAACAAGGTTAGATGGCAACGACATGGTTTTCATACTAAAATCTGAAGCTGGTGCGATTGAGTTGCTAATTGACGAGACGATAGATTTCTCAGCACTACTTGTACCTGATGACTATCTGAAGATAGTCAAACACATTGATGAGAGTACTCTTATTGCGCTTGCAAGGGGGTCAACGATTAACCAAGGTGAAGAGATATTAAGGATTGAAGGACTTACAGAAAAGAGCCTGATTACTTCGATTAAGATATGGAATATCTGCGATACCTACCATGAATCAAACGGGACTGAACCAGAACTGCTTGGTGATTTCACAGGAGATGGTCAGGTCGAGGGATTCGATTTCATACCATTTGCTCAGAGTTATGGAAATGCCGTTGGTTCTCCAGGTTATGACTCAATTTATGATATGAGTTCATTGGAAAACCCAGCGGGCAAAGCATTTTCAGGAATATGGGCGAAGATTTATTCTCAGGAAGGAGTTCCAGACGGAAAGATAGATGGTCCGGATTTCATCGTATTCGCCAACAACTACGGATTCGCCAATCCATATCTTGGAACTTGGACATTCACCGGAGCAATTGACTATGAAAGTTCTTCATTCGGACAGGTCGATGCAACTGGAGAAGGTACCGCAACTATTCAGTCTTCAAATTTCAACTTGGTTGGAAATGTGACGATGTATTTTGAGGCTGATTATGAAGATGAAAGTGGAAATCCACTTCATTCAGAGATGACCACAACTATTAACAATGTCAGCTTTGATTTCGATAATCTTATTATGACAATTGACGCAACAGTTGAAGATCCCACAGGTTCAGGCAGTACATACGATGTTCGGTTGAGAGGTGCGCTAAGAACCGTCGGCGATGCGCTGTATGCCGAAGTGCCTTCAGGGGATATCTATCTTCTGAATCCCGAAAGAAAAGTCGGCACATGGTCTGGAAGCAAACAATGAGACTTTGCAAGAGAAGGTGGAGATTTTGAAGCGAATACTTCTGTTATTGGTTGTAGGAATTGTGTTTCTGCTGTCGGGGTGCATTTTCAAGTCCAATCCGGCAGGCTTTGTTGAGATCGCAGGTACTTGGTCACTCAACGGTAGAGTAGTGTACGGCGAGACTGATCTGACAGGAAGTGGGACTCTATACATTACAAAACAGGATGGCAGCACTTTCAGCGGTACCGGATGGTACTTTGTCCTCAGTGCGCCTGTAGAAGGAACAGTCTCCGAAAGACCCGAAAACTATCTTGTAATGCATGCTACGGTTACGTATGGCGGTCAGGAAAGGACAGTCTATTTCGTAGGACATGTCAAGGAATTCGAGAGCGAAATCTCTGTCGAGGATGGCGAGATATTCCTTGATAATCTTACGAAAAAAGTTGGCACTTGGACCGGAGAGAGGACAGTTGCACCGTGATAGAAATACACTCTTGTCAGTTCTTTCCTCATAATATTGTGAAGTAGTCCCCGCATTATTGCTTTTTGATGCTCTAAATTCTTCTCATTAGGCTGCGAGTTCAGAAAGTTAGATGACTCGGCACTAGAATCATGTTGTTCGTTGGTTCTAGCGGTCTCTTGCAGAAACTATTCGCACAATGAAGAGCTTCAAATCTTCGAGAATAATCGATTCAATCAACACCTCACAATCTTTGCCGAAAATCTTTCGAATCGCTCCTGGAATGCTAGTTCTTCGAAGCACGATCACTTCTCGAATCTCAGCACTACCATAATTCTCGGACATCTCTGTGTTTAGACATAAGAGTAATCAATAGTCCGATGTGAAATTCGCAGTTGTTTCTCTTCGGATTGTCTGCACTTTGTGTGTTTTTCAGAGCAAAATGAAACCACAGGACAGACAAATTATTCGTGTTATGTCTTCATTAAGGCAGCGTAAAGAATTCGTATATCACGCAAATTGTGCGCGAGTAAAAAATCATTCGTACGTATTCTCGATAGACTATCGCAATTGTCCTTCCTCTAATGAGGTGCATATAGACATAAGGCAGTTAAAAAGAGCTGTACTATGTCAATTGAGAAGTGGGTCACTTGATTATATCTTATGTATAGATCGATGTAGTAATACTTATGTATGAATCGTATATAATAGACCTGTACACCCGGTTAATCCACCACCGGTTCGGAGGAGAACTTTATGAGAAGATACAGGAATACGATTCTAATAAGCGTTTTATTTTCCATAGCCTTGATATTCAGCAGCTGCGTGCCCAGGGTTCAGATGTTTACCGTTGAGGTTGTTTCAGAACCCAATCCGATTTCTGTTGCTCTGCTGAAAGATATCGAGCAGGCAGATTTCGAGGTCTCGGATCTTCAAAAGACTCCGCTTGTTCTAAACCTCAGACCTGAAGAGACGGTAATTGTTAAGGTGATAGATGAAGAACCTTCAGATGAAGTCGACTCCATTCAGCTGTTTGATAGCTGGGCAGATGGATCTATCGCAAATCCGAGAGTCATTACTGCCGATTCCAACAAGAAACTAGCCGTTAAGACAAAGACCAATGTGAGAGTCTCCGTAACTACTGATCCAAAGAACCTCGTAGAGATCGACGGAAGCGGGTTCTATGAAAACGGTTCGCTGCTTACATTTGTCGCTCCAGCCGAGATTGGGGAGTACAGCTTTTCCAAATGGAAAGTCAATGAGACAACGGTGCTTGATCGAGAATTGTCGTTGAAACTTGAGGGACCGACGAAGATCGAAGCGGTTTATGAACTGAAGTCGATAATTACGCTTAAGGTTGAGACAGAACCGGCTGGACTAAGTATTACGGTGGAGGGCGATGAAGTATCTACACCCTACATTACTGAATCGGAAAGCGGTACTTTATATTCTCTGGGATTTCCCCTGCAAGAAAAAGACCTAAGTGATTTAGTGGCAGGAGCAGATACTCGCTATGGTTTTGAAAGGTGGAGCGATTTCGAAACAGACAATCCCAGGTCGTTAACTGTGGACAGCGACCTCTCATTGAAAGTGATTACAGAAACGGAATACCTTGTTGAAACCTCAACCTTCCCTGAAGGAGTTGCAGAGATTCCTGGAAGTGGCTGGAAAGTCAAAGGTTCTTCTTTTTCTTATGAGTCAAGTGATTCAGTCGGTTATGCATTCTCTCATTGGGAAGTGAACGGAGAGCGTCTGGATGGAAACAGTATTTCACTGATTATTGATTCTCCGAAGAGTATCATCGCCCATTATGAAGTCATCGGCTATGTCCTTTCCGTTAATACAGATCCTTCTGGACTTGAGGTAAAGATCGGTGGAGAAGAAAAGATTTCTCCTGCTTCTGTTTCGGCCACACATGGTAGCTCGGTGAGTGTTGAGATTCCAATTACACAGATAAGGGATGAATCGAATTTTGTCTCAGGAGGCGACGCTCGTTATACATTCAGCGAGTGGAGTGATTCGATTACTTCCAATCAGGTAACAATACTGATGGATTCGGATAAATCAATTTCCGCGAATATGGAAGTAGAGTACCTTGTTGAGACGTCTACCCTTCCTGAGGGACTGAATGAAATAACAGGCGCAGGCTGGAAGCCTAAAGGCTCTTTATTTTCTTATGAGTCAAGTGATTTAAGCGATTATACTTTCTCGCATTGGGAAGTTAACGGAGAGCGCGTAGACGGAGAGAATCTTGATTTAGTAGTTGAGAAACCTATGAAGGTCGTAGCGGTCTACAAAAGCAAGGAACAATCTACTCTTGAGATAGTGTCAAATCCTGAGGGTTTGGTGTTTAGCCTCAACAATGAGTTGTATTCAGCTCCGAAGAGCTTCGTCTTCGGAAGTGGAACCTCCGTCGAGGTTTCTTTCCCGGCTTCACAGGAGAAGGATGAAGATGAACAGGTATCGGGAAACGATACAAGATTTCTCTTCTCAAAATGGGCCGATGGATGGGCTGAAAATACCAGAACTGTTGAATTAATCGAAGATACCAGACTTGAAGCCATTGCAAATACGGAGTATCTAGTGGAGGTGTCATCGGAAATCTCTCAAATCGGAGGAACTGGTTGGTACAGGAAGGGCTATTCGCTTAATATAACCGCGCCAGAGGTTTCAGGATACAGATTTGTTTCCTGGAGTGTTGATGGAGCAAATGCAGTCGGAAATCCCTTATCTATAACCGTTGATTCTCCGAAGAAGATTGTTGCAGTCTACGAAGAAACAGTTGTTAGCAACAAGACTCTGACTGTTTCCACTACCCCTGAAGGACTGCTTGTCAAGATTGACAACAATCAAATGATTTCACCGTGCCAGATCACTGCTGCAGAAGGGTCCTCACACTCAATATCCACGATTACTCCTCAAGAGAAGGACATTTCAACACAGATTGTTGGCAACGATGTCAGATATGTCTTCTCCGGTTGGAATGACGGAAGTAATTTAACTACGAGAACAATAGAGCTAAACTCCAATCTATCTTTCACTGCAGCTTTCGACGAAGAATTCAAACTCGAGACAGTGGCGCAACCCTCCGGTATAGTTCAGATTGGTGGCGCAGGATGGTATCCAGATGGTGAGACAGTTATATTGAATGCAGTAGAAGCGAAAGGTTACAACTTCCTTTACTGGTCGGTCAACGGAGTGAAGGCCGGAGAGAGCTCAACTATAGAGTTCATCGTTGATAAGCCGACCGCAATAGAAGCAGTTTACAATTCACTTCCAACGATTTCACTTGAAGATCGAGAGGTTTCCGAGGGCGGAGTTTTGGAGTTGCTGCTAAGCGAACATTCGGCAGATGTGGATGGTGATACGCTCTCTTACTCGCTTTTATCGGGTCCTGGAAGTATTTCAGGCGGAACCTATTCAGTTGACACGAGTGAACTGGATGCGGGTACCTACGAGATCACAATAGAGGTTAGCGACGGCAGAGGCGGATATGCAACGGATGGATTTACCATGACAGTGACAGAGCAGAACAATCCACCAGCCGTTCCCGGCACACCATCTCCCGCAAGTGGTTCTGTCGATCAGGAGTTATCCATAGAGCTTTCCTGGACTTGTTCAGATTCAGACGGCGATGCTCTGGTCTTTGACGTGTATTTTGGTACTTCTTCAAGTCTGGAAAAAGTTGCATCAGATATCCTAGCCAATAACTGGCAGTCTGCGAACTTAAGTGAAGGGGTCACATACTACTGGAAGATCGTCGCAAAAGACAGCAAGGGAGCTACTTCTGAAAGCCCTGTATGGAGCTTCTCGACGAAGAATCCCCTTCCAGTGGATGGAGTCGACAAGGTGGGACCCGTTTACAGCGGAGAAGTCTTATTGGTCAGTAACGAGAGTGATAGCGGGACTAGCAGGGCATTTACCGGGACGCTATCGGAGGACTTCCTTCCAACTTCATTCACCCACTCCGATAGTCTTGAGATGGAAGCCTTCATGGTCAATCCCGAGATTCCGCTTCCATACGATGCCTTCCCCGAAAACATTGCAGTTCCGGGAGATACATTTGAGTTATCCAGCATAGGTGATACAAGAGAATTCTGGGTACTGGATTTCGCGACTAACAAGTATTACCAACTGACGGCTACGCTTCAGTATGCCGGGCAGCATTCGGAGGTCTGGGTAGAGAACACCGAGTTGATAACAGCAGCGAAAGCCTCAGAGCTTGGAAGCGAATTTGATGATGCAATCTATCCCCTCGTAGCTGAATACTTTTACACACCTTCCGATGTAGACGGAAACGGAAGAGTCCAGATTCTCTGTTTTGACATCCAGGACAACTTCGCAACAACGGGAGCATATGTTGGCGGTTACTTCTCCTCTGGTGATCTCTTCAACATCAGTAACTCCAATAAGTCAGAGATCTTCTACATAGATACCTATCCAACCATGTACTATCCAAAGGACAAACCTGTAGATGTATCAAGGGCATATTCGACTCTTGCTCATGAATTCCAACACATGGTGAATTTCAACAGGAATTACCTGGTAGAAGGCGGAGACCCAATGCCTTCCTGGATAAATGAAGGACTCTCGATGGCAGCTGAACACCTGTATAGCGGGGTTCTCACGAGAAGGATCTCCTACTACAACTCCTCGACAAATATTCAGAACGGTCACTCACTGGTTTACTGGGGTGATAACAACGACACATTATCTAACTACGCACTATCTTATCTCTTCCTGCAGTACATACGAGCTCAGGTGGGAACGGAAAGCGTGTACAAAGACATGCTTCTTGACAAGAATAACAATTCGGCAGCTATCACAAATGCTTTTGCCAAATATGGAATTGCGAAAACACTGGGAGAGATCATGACTGATTTCAGACTTGCACTTCATCTCAAGAATTCAGCAGGCCCCTACGGTTTCAACGGAGACTCTGACTTCGACGGAATAATCGAGAGGCTTTACACGGGCTCGTCAAAAGAGCTAAGAGGAGGATCTGCGATCTTCAAGAGCATATCTGATTCATATACGGAACCAGGTGACCAGGGATCCACGATACAGTATGCCGGAATAACTGGGTAAACAAGGTCGATAGGACAGAACAGAAAAAAGGCCCTCTAAGAGAGCCTTTTTTTGATCAATGCGTATTGGGTTTCCTTTGAAGTGCCATACTGAACTGAACTAATCTCTTACTTCAACATCCATGTGAATAGCATAGTAACGATAGTCTGGAACATTGTAGATCATCAGTTCTGTCCCCTTATAGATGTTGGTAGTTCCCATGCTGGGTCTTGAGTCTGGGAGTTCTCCCTCATCATAACCGGAGATCTTCACCGTTTCAGAACCAGCTTGCAAACGCATATTAGGTCCAAGTACTATCTTGAGAGTATTGCTATTATCGCTATAGATAACTGAAGCTCCAGAAACTAGGTTATCGCCGGCATAGATTGCTTGAGTTGAAGGTCCATCTGCATCGAAATAGTACCACCAAGAAGACCCTCCACCTGTATAATTGCCTCCCCAAGCTGTTTCCTCGCCCCAAGTCTCAGGATCTGTTGGAGTCAGCATAATGTAAACTACCGCATCGTCCCAGAGTTCATCAGTCTCGGTTACAAGAGTTGCCGTGTTCTCAAGTGTGAACTCCTGCACTTCGCAAGACAATACTGCTTCCAGTATCAGGTTCTGCTTGTTTGAACTCAATGCACTTATGAGAATCACATCACCACAGCCTGGAAGGAAGTCGTCTTCAGCAGTGTCAATAATTGCTTGAACTATTGGTCTGTCTCCATCAGGTACATCAGGACTGAACATAGTCCTCCATGAGCTCCAGTTGAGAGAACCTTCCATTATCGCCCAGATAGCAAGCTGAATGTGCCTGTAATCAACTCCAGGATAATCGCCGTCTCTGAACCTGTTGAGAATGTAGTTGATCTTGGCCATCTGTGTACTTGGCGCGCCACCCTCATAAATGTCCAGTATTGTGTATGGACCACTAATTCCAGAAACATTTACTTGGGTACACCAGCCAGGATATGTTCCTTCCATGTAACCTGAGACTGTTGCACTTATGTAGGCATCCGCGCCCATTTCATAAGTGATTCCGCCTACTCCGTCGAATGAGAACTTTCTCAACGTGATTGAGAATTGAACGACCGCTGAATCAGTTAGCTCCTTAGGGAAGGGAAGTGGGTCGGGATCTGTCCCGACTATCTGGAATCCGTCAGGAATATACGTGAATTCATCGTCCAGAGTTGCTGTGGCATTTGTTGACTCACTCGATGTGATCTGGAGCATCGAACTGTAGAAATCATCGGCGGTGTTTGCTGGTGCATCGGCCGAAGCTACCACTGTTATCTTGTGTTCCGCGGAAACATCAACCGGAGTGAAGACTGAAGGTCCGAAGTTGTGAACGGTAGACGATCCAGATGCCAGATTCCCGAGAGAGACTTGTGGAAGCGTCTCAATAGTGATCCAGTTAGTGCCATTGTAGTATTGAAGTTCTATGAGCAGTTTCACATTCTGAGCTTCACTCAGGCCGCTATTAGTAACCGTTACGGCCCCTTGATAAGAGTGCTCACTAACATCTGATTCAAGTGTCCTCGTTGCCGTTATTGTGTAGTTGATTTCCTTTTCGAATTCATCCACGTCGTAGGTTATAGAACTTGGATTAACTTCCTTGTCTATCTCCCATGAATATAGCTTGCTTCTATTCCAGAAGAATTCAGCTTCAACTTCAGCTTCTAGTGTGACTGTATCTGGAACGATTATAGTCACAGTCTCGTCGTCAGTATCATATTTTGTATCCGTATCTTTACCAAAGATATCGGCTGTGTTGTGTAGATAGTATTGACCTGGAGCAGCGCCTGAATTGGCCACTGAGACAGAGTAGGACTGAGTCCAGCTAGCAGTCGTCACAGACCACTCTCTGTACTCGTTGCCCAGAAGAGTAAGTCCTGCAACTGAGAATGGATCAAAAGTATCCTGTACATATGCGTTCTTATCTATCTCGGTTAAATGAGGAGATGGAACAATCTGAGTTGTTTCAAGAGTATCGGAAGCACCATCCGTAGCTTCAACTAAGACCTTGAAATTGGGAGTGAATGAACTTGGATCGAACCCTTCAAAAGAGTATGGAATAGCCTGTTCACTACCAGGAGTCAGAGACGGAATTGATGTGCTATAGCTGCCAATGGTAGTTCCATTAGCATCCTTAAGAGTAATAACTACTGAGATATTGGTGAGTGTAGTATTACCGGTATTGGAAATAGTTGCCACACCGGTAAGAGTTGCGATGTTTGTCTCCTCAACCGACCTGGTAGCCACTAGGGTGTAATTGAAGGTACCGGATTCGCCCGTATCCAGAGTCAGACTCTGCGGGGTAACACTCTTATCTATTATCCAGCTGTACTCCTTCGTCTTATCCCATTCCATATCATGTTCGTTCTCTATTTCCAGGTCGTTGTCTGGAGGAACAATAATGAGAACGCTTTCTTCATCACTATCGTGTATTTCTTCAGAATCCTCACCGTAGATATCTACCGTGTTATCAAGAGGGTATTCATCAGGTGCAGCTCCCGTGTTGGTAGCTGTCACGCTGTAGTTTACACTCCAGCTGTTAGTGAGAGAATTCCAGTCTGCACTTTCTATTATGTTGAACCAATCACGATAGATGTTTCCTTCGATCTCAATTCCAGACACAGTGAATGAAAGGAAGGTATCCTTTACAAATGCATCTTCATCATACTTTGTGACATTTGGAATCGGCAAAGACTGATCCGTCTCAAGATCATCTGAAGCTCCGTCAGTTGCCTTTGCAAATACCTTGAACGGTGCCTTGTATGAGGTAGGATCAAATGTGAAAGAATAGGGGAATCCCTTCTCTGCTCCAATTGCCAGAGTAGCTATTGTGTCGGTGAAAGTGCCTATCTCCACACCGTCCGCATCTTTAAGAACTATCTCAACATTTATGCCCGTGAGAGCCACATTACCCGTGTTAGTAACAGTGGCAAGGCCTGTCAGAGTTGCGATATTCGTCTCTTCCAGGGTCCTGGTTGCCAGAAGGGTATAGGCGAAGGTTCCGTCTTCTCCTTCATTCAGTTCTACACTTTCAGGTACTGCGCTCTTTTCAATTTCCCAGCTGTACTCCTTCATCTGATCCCATTCCATATCATGTTCGTTCGCTATCTCTAGATCTTTGTCTTCAGGCACGTTGATTGTCACTGTTTCATCGTCAGTATCATATTTTGTATCCGTATCTTTACCAAAGATATCGGCTGTGTTGTGTAGATAGTATTGACCTGGGGCAGCGCCCGAATTGGCTACTGAGACAGAGTAGGACTGAGTCCAGCTAGCAGTCGTCACTTGCCAATCTCTGTACTGGTTGCCCAGAAGAGTAAGTCCGGCAACCGAGAATGGATCAAAAGTATCCTGTACATATGCGTTCTCGTCTATCTCGGTTACAACAGGAGATGGTACTGTTTGAGTTGTTTCAAGAGTATCGGAGGCACCGTCTACTGCATTTGCTACAACCTTGAAAGGAGCAACGAAGGCGCCGGGATTGAACCCCTTAAAGGAGTATGGAATAGTCTGTTCGTTCCCAGGTGCGAGAGAAATGATTATCGTATTATAACTCTTGATTGTACTTCCGATGGCATCCTTAAGAATTATCGTTACAACTATATTGGTGAGTGTAGTATTGCCGGTATTGGAAATAGTTGCCACACCGGTAAGAGTTGCGATGTTTGTCTCCTCAACCGACCTGGTAGCCACTAGGGTGTAATTGAAGGTACCGGATTCGCCCGTATCCAGAGTCAGACTCTGCGGGGTAACACTCTTATCTATTATCCAGCTGTACTCCTTCGTCTTATCCCATTCCATATCATGTTCGTTCTCTATTTCCAGGTCGTTGTCTGGAGGAACAATAATGAGGACTTTTTCATTATCACTATCGAGTATTTCTTCAGAATCCTCTCCGTAGATATCTACCGTGTTATCGAGAGGGTATTCATCAGGGGCAGCTCCCGTGTTGGTAGCTGTAACGCTGTAGCTTACACTCCAGCTGTTAGCGAGAGAATTCCAGTTTGCACTTTCTATTATGTTGAACCAATCACGATAGATATTTCCTTCGATCTCAATTCCAGGCACAGTGAATGAAATAAAGGTATCCTTCACAAATGCGTCTTCATCATACTCTGTGAAATTTGGAAGTGGCAAAGGCTGATCCGTCTCAAGATCATCTGAAACTGCTCCGGTAGTTGCCTTTGCAAACACCTTGAAGGGTGGATTGCTCAAGCTAGGATCAAATGTGAATGAGTAAGGGAATCCCTTTTCCACTCCGATTGCCAGAGTAGCTATTGTGTCGGTGAAAGTATCTATCTCCACACCGTCTGCATCTTTAAGGACTATCTCAACATCTATGCCCGTGAGAGCCACATTACCCGTGTTAGTAACAGTGGCAAGGCCAGTCAGAGTTGCTATATTCGTCTCATGCAGGGTCCTGGTTGCCAGAAGGGTATAGGCGAAGGTACCGTCTTCTCCTTCATTCAGTTCTATACTTTCAGGTACTGCGCTCTTTTCAATTTCCCAGCTGTAATCCTTCATCTGATCCCATTTCATCTCGTGTTCGTTCGCTATCTCTAGATCTTTGTCTTCAGGCACATTGATCGTCACTGTTTCATCGTAAGTATCCTTTTCTCCTGTATCGTCTTCGGTAACGGTAGCAGTATTGGTTAAGTAATATGGACTGCCGGTTGGCAAGGCTTCGTCATTCTTCAGTGTCAAGGAGTAAGTCTTTGTAGCCGAATCGGTCAGCGGCCAGTCTCTGTTGAGAGTGGAAGGAGTGATGGAGAATCCAGCCGGTACATTAGTAATTAAGTCTTCAAGATCGGCTGTTTCATCCACATACTCGACGATGTTCGGATCAGATGGAGTGTCTGCAGTATCGCTAGCTGAAGGACTGCCAGCATTACTGGAAGTCACCGAGAGAACGGCGGTGTAACTAGGACTGTAAGTCTTCGTTGTGAAAGTCTTGGTGTAAGTCTTTTCCTCGCCTACGGCCATAGTAATACCGTCTTCAAGAGTAACTTCAGTAGCGGCCTCAGTTATCTTGAGTACTATCTTTACACCGAGAGCGGAGCCTGGGCCAGTGTTCTTGACCTTGGCATCCACAGTTATAGTGTAGGTGCTATCTACGGTTTCCCATGGTTCTCTGGTTACTTCTATCGTGTAATCTATAGGAGCTTCTTCACCCAAACCCAGAGTGACCTCGGTCGGACTGGCGCTCTTGTCTATAGTCCAGTCATACTCAACCTTGTCTTCTCTGCTCACTTCTGCGTCTACTATAGCGTTGAGTCCTGGAGAAGGAACAAGAATCTTTACTTCCGCATTATCGGAAGAGTATTCGCCTGTGTCGTCTTCGGTAACTGTAGCTGTGTTAGTCAAGAAGTAAGGACTACCCGAAGGCAGAGCACTTTCATTCTTCAAAACCAATGAGTAAGTCTTTGTAGCCGAATCGGACAGATCGGGCCAGCTTCTGTCGAGTGTGGAAGGATTTATAGAGAAGCCTGCCGGTACACTGGTTATTAAGTCTTCAAGATCGGCTGTCTCATCTATCTCCACCACTTCTTCAGGGTCCTCAGGAGATGTCTGGGTATCACTGTCCGAGTCAGGCCCAGTTTCATCTGAATCAGCATTCGCACTTATCGTGAATCCGGAAATTGGAGTGGTGCTCTCGACAGCGAAGGAGAACATTAAATCTTGATTCGCTCCTATTGTAAGGGAAAACGGACCAAAGTTATTTGACTTACTCGGATAACCATCCAGAGAGACTGAACCTGAGATATTGGTAAGATCAATATCTCCTGTGTTTTCAACAGTAACTGTACCGGAAATCGTGTAAGTGTAAGTTGCATCGCCTGTAGTCCTTTCAGTTTCTATTGTGTATTGGATGGAAGACTCCTCGCCTATGCCTAGTGTGATTAAAGTTGGAGTTGCCTCCTTCTCAATATTCCAATCGTACTCGAGAGTCTTGACCCAGGTTATCGTTGAATCTACTGTGACGTTCAAGCCTGGAACGAGGATCGTCACAGTGGCATCATCGCTTCTTTCTTGCTTTGTATCATCTTCAACGAGAGTCACAGTATTTGGAACTTTGTACTCTCCGTTCTCTTTATCCATATTCATAATATTAAACGTATAGGTAGTTGCCACCGGTGTCTCTGAAAGCAGCCATGGCCATACATAATCGGAGTCGGGAGTGACGTCAAATCCCACCGGTACCATGTATGCATCGTTCACAGTGGCAGTCTTGTCGAACTCGATTAGGCTTGTGGGCGAGATCGGACCGGCAAGAGCTCCCGTATTGGACTTGGATACAGCGCCGGAGAGGACTTCTGCTTTCACCCTGTAGTAGTAACCATTCTTAAAAGCGTAGCTCGAGAAATCAAAGGTTTTCGTAACTACGTCTCCTGGGGCAAGGTCAACAATTGGTTGGGTGCTGGTTTGAGCAACGACAAACGTTCCGCCGTCACTGGACTCCAGTAAGGTTATGGTAAGTGATACCCCAGAAGCTGTGAGATTAGAAATAAGAGAATTGCCTACTTCAACTTCACCTTTATAGAAGAATGTGTCAGTTGAATTGTCCGTCAAAGTCCTTGTTGCATTAACTGAATATGTTACATCTTCATCTTCCTCAATATCAAGATAAATTGTTTCAGGAGTGACAGATTTTTCAATTTCCCAGTCATACTCGATCTCCCTACTCCATCTGAAAGAACCTGTCACGGTTGCTTCAAGAGTGAGAATATCTTCCTGGGGTTCTGGAGTTGTAATCAAAACTCTGGCAAAATCCTCCCTCTTTTCTGAGGTGTCGTTTTCTGTCAAAGTGGCATCGTTTGTCAACGTATAGCTCCCAAGAGGGGCATCGACATTCGTGATAACGATTGAATACTTCTTTGTACCACCGGTAACGTCGTCCAAAATCCAGGGGGAAACGTTCCATGGCCAGGTGCCTGTATGATCTACAGAGAATCCATAATTCTCGAACTCAACGAGATTTCTGGGCATATCGACTATCGAAGCGCTTTCATCTATAAAGGTCTGTGACGATGGGGAAATTGGAATAAGATAATCTTCAGAGTCATCCACTAATTCCGGCCAATTGTCTACTGCCTCAGCAATTATTCTGACTGTAGCATAATTACCTGGATTGAAAACGAAAGTGAATGGCTTTCCAATTCCAATCAAGTCGCTTGCAGCTACAGTCGTATTTGAACTCGTAAGTATAAGGGTCTTATAATCCATCTCAATCCAGTCGCCACCGTTCTTCCCCAAAAGAAATACTTTAAGTCCAACCTGTTCGGCCTGAAGAGAACCTTCGTTGGTAACGGTAGCGATACCTGTTAGCGTGTAGGTATCAGTTGCCTCGGGGGTAAGCCTGGTAGCGGTCAGAGTATATTCCACACTTGCTGAATCACCCTGCTTGAGATTGCTTATTGCCTCGGGACTTGCCTCTTTAGTTATCTCCCAGTCGTAATCAGTTACTCTGGAAAGATCAACTTCGCCTTCAACATCCACTTGAAGTATTGGCCTAAGTTCTACAACGGGCTCAGTGTAAATAACTGCGAAGTATATACAAGGGGCAGTTATACCTATCTGAGAGAAATACTTGCTTTCATTACGAAGTGCCTCCGCATATGCCGAGAAATAAATCTTTGTGGTTCCTTCACCGACAAAATCCAGAGGAATCGTGAACTTAGAAACGCCTGCAGCGGGATTATGGTAGTTAGCATTTGGATAGTAATCAGGATCCAATCTTCCCGTCACCGGGTTTCGTGGTAGATCGCCTATTGCAAGTGCGGTAGCCACACGTGTTTCTGTCAGCAACCACCCATTTTCTGTAGCATAGAACTCGATGTACAGAAGCTTGTCGTCATTATCTACCCAATAGTCTATACGTCCAATGACTGTGTCGGCCCCAACAATCAAGTCAGAACTATAAACCCCACTGGACGACTGAATAGCAAATATCACATTCTCTGCAGCATCTGTGGGTGGAACCAGTTTTTCGACCTCGGTTTTGGGAACCATACAACTCGAGATGATAATGAGAATTGAAAGAATAACCAATAGAAATGAAAGTTTCCTCATAGCCCATACCTCCTAATATCTTCCACCCCAAAGCTCAAAATATAAAAATAATGAAGTTACTTGGATCAATTATAGTCTATTGCTGTATAAATACCAGCCGTTTGATTGAGAATTCCGGTAACAATATATAAGTGTAATACGTAAATGATAAGTTAACGAAGAGACAAGGCGTCATTACGATAATGATTTGTGATTCCCATTATAAGCTGTATAGAATGGTATTAGTAATCGAAGCTGTTTCTGAAAGCCCTTTCTGAGTGATCAATCATAATGATTCAATGAATATGGTAAACGACTGATATAAACATGTTTGCGATTTCAACCGTTCGCATTGTTTTGGAAGGCTTGTGCTCTGCAGACTGCATAACGGATAAGGAGAGTGGCTTCGTATGAGAATCTCCTCCCTAATCTTCATAGCCAAGCGTCAGATCGAGATCTCTTTTGCTATCGTTTCAAACCTTGAAATGACTTATAAAGGAGTCATTTGAATCTCTCTTTGAAGAAAACCAACTCGCTTTTTCGAGTAGTGAGTGCTTGTTCTACTAGAATTACAAGTTGTTGAATCAAGAGAATGGCGAAAAAACTGGGCTCACTCAGTTCATCAGGAATCGGCAAGCGGGGATTGAGCTCTGAGCATGTTAATTGTCTTTCTTTGCTCAATGCATAGTGATTTCGAGCGAGATTTGTGAATCGGTGAGGTTTAGGTGGATCGTATACTACAGTCTAAGTGTCCGGCAGAAATGTAGGCCAAACACATGATGGGGTCCTTCAAGAGCGAAGTAATCTCAAAGAGTCGATGATATATATAATGAATAGAAAAGCGATTTCTTTCACCAAAGCAGTTTTCATGAACAGCAGTTAGCTAAGAAAACGGCGATGACTTGTTAGCGAGAGTAACAGAAGTCAGCTGGTTGTTTTCTACATGAGTACCAAAGACATGACTTGGTCAGGAATGAGTCGGTCGAAGTTTCAATGATTATGTAGATGAACCTAGTGATTAAGAACTAAATATCTCTTGCAAAAAGCACTACCAGCGCGAACAGGTCTCAGAGATCTCCAGTTATAGCAAGTAAAGAATGTTAAGTGCAGAATTCTCATGTGTGGTGCTTGTCATCAAGAGGTGAAAACGGATCAGATTAACGGCTAGAGTGGGTTACTCTCCGGGTTGGGGAGCGAGTAGTTGGCACAAAAAATCCGTACCCTCACCACACCATTTTCTTGAGCCGCCAGACAAAGTATGTGTGAGCAAACATCCTGTCAGTGGAAGTATGAAGCACCTGAAGAGATTGCTGACGGCGAGAAAGAGATTAAGTTTGGACACTAAGAGTCATCGAATCTGCGAGTAACGAAGATCGTGGGGAATAAGGATCGTATTCGAAAAGTCCTTCAGATGGAGGCGAACTTCTCCGCAGAGCTGCTTGATAATCCGGGAGCAAGTATGATTTATGCTTTGTCTATGAGCATTGTTTGTGGTAATAATCATTTATAGAATAGATGAATTACATCATCAAGCAGAGGGGGAATATCGAGCGGTTCATTATCCATTCCATTTCAGTCACCAGAGTTTCTATGAGCACTACCCAATGCGCTATTGTGCTTGAAAATAGTTGACATTGGTTTGTTGTAAGTGGTAGAATAATCCCAGACAAGTTTCTCTTGCGGTATTTGG
Source organism: Mesotoga sp. BH458_6_3_2_1 (assembly GCF_003664995.1). Taxonomy (NCBI): domain Bacteria; kingdom Thermotogati; phylum Thermotogota; class Thermotogae; order Kosmotogales; family Kosmotogaceae; genus Mesotoga; species Mesotoga sp. BH458_6_3_2_1. The sequence continues at coordinate 46,799 of NZ_JFHL01000002.1, forward strand.
TGTATAATTGGCAATGTCGAATGCTGTATTTCTTTGGTATTTTTCTGTTTAATATGTTTTTCCGGGTCTTTTTTTGACGTTAGAGCTCTTCGAAATCAAGTTAGTTCTTTAAGGTTGATATACTCTAAGCTATGTGAGGAAGAAAATATTCACAACCAAACGCCTTATAGGGGGTGTGTGCAGTGGCAAAGAAACTCTTGAAATTAACCACATTGCTAGCTATTCTACTCCTCGTGTTCATGCTGACTGGCTGTCCCAAGCCACCGGCTGAAGAGTACACGTTAACGATTGAGAAGACTGGCAATGGAACCGTTACTGCCGATCCTGCACCCAATACAAGCGGCAAGTACACGGCTGGAACAGAAGTAACATTGACAGCCGTAGCCGATGCAGGATGGCAATTTGTTAAGTGGGTAGTCGGTGAAACAAATGTGACAGAGAATCCTGGAGTAGTCACAATGGACGCCGACAAAACTGTTGAAGCGGTCTTTGAGGAAGAGGAACCACCAATTGATAAGTATACTCTTACAATTACAAAGACCGGTGAGGGAACCGTTGATCCAGCTGTGGGAGCTCATGAGTACGACGAAGATGCCGAAGTCGTCCTTACCGCAACTCCTGCCGAGGGATGGTATTTCAGCAAGTGGGTTGTTGGTGGTACTGATGTTTTCGAAAATCCGACAACTGTAGTAATGACTTCCAACAAGAGTGCCGAAGCCGTATTTGTGGAAGAAGAACCGCCAGTTGGTCCATTCCCAAAGGTTACCAATCTCAGTTTCACAACTGCAAACTTCATGGTTCTTCAGCCCTGTACCGAGAATCTTGAGATAAGATTCCAGGTTGCGGTTGATGATCCTGAAAGCGAACTCGTTGCAGCAGAGTACAAGGTTTCGCACGTGGCTTCCGGCGAGTTCTTTGCAGTAGAGATTCCGGAAGACAACTGGGGCGCACCGTGGACCTACACAGTATCGGAACCGATACTCCGCAGCAATTTCGTTCCTTTGAACGGTGGAAGGTACGATATCACTGTGACAGCAACAAACACAGAGGGAAATGGAACTAGCGATACAATCTCCTTCTATGTGAAGCAGTATGTCGCTCCGTCTTTTGATGCAATCGATGTTGGAATTGTGGACTCTGATGAAGACCAGATACAAGAAGCTGACGGTCTTTGTGTAGTTACAACAGATGGCTTACCTGCAACTGTTGAAGCTACTTTCACCTACGATTCCAAGATAACGGTCAGAGTATATTTGATCGAGAAAGATGCTGTCGATGGTATTACAGGAATGCTGGAAGACGAGAGTACTGAGCTCATTGTAGAAGAACCATTCTTAACTGATGAGCTTACAACAGAGAAAGTCACAATTGGTCTTCCTGACCTGAGACCCTACATGGATGCTGGAGTGGAATACAAGCTTCTTGTTGTTCTCTTCACTCCTGAATGTGGAGCCTTAGGATGCGTAGACTGTGGAATTGAGGCTTACAAGCTAGTCGATTGTGATTTCATTAAAGATCTCACTCCAGAGCTTGAATGTCTGCCATGCGAATGCGAAAATCCATGTGATCCATGCTTCAAGGGTTACGAACCAGGATTACTAATCAAGAATCTGCTAGTCACGAATCCAGCTGAATTCGATATTACTCTGACGATCAACGACACCGTCTTCACCAACGAAGATTTCACATTTGCCGAAGACGATGGAGAACTTGAAGTCAGGATTCTTATCGAAGAGGGAATGGTAACACCCGAACTCAGCGGAGAGACTTATCTGTACTGGGAGGTAGTAACACCGACAGAAGTTGAACTAGATGCTACCTGCACAGTCATGATAGATTTCGAAGAACCTGAAGCGGAAATAGTCATTGAGAACTGCTGTGTAAACGAAGGTATAACCGAAACAACCTTCACGGTTACCTTCTCCGACAACATCGGTCTTCAGAGAGCCAAGATCTGGGGTTCCGAGGGCATCACCGTAGAGCTTCCTGCCGGTAAGACAGTTGGCGACTGGTTTGCACTCTCTGGAACTGAAGTCACCGTGGCTGGAACAATTACCGGTATTGACGGTGAATACACTCTGTACGCAGTAGTTGAAGACGAATACTGTATAGAATCAGAATGGGATAAGGAATGCGGAATTAACGTTCCTCCTCTAGTCGACTTCGGACCCTGGTGCCACCTGACCGAGTGCCCGCCAAGCTGCGATGCAACCGAGATCGAGCTCCAGTGGGGAATCGTAGATACTCAGGGTGACTTTACAGACTTCGATATCTTAGTTAGCCATGGAGACCTTGATACCTTTGACCATCAGAAGATGGAAGGTCACGTAACCTGGACTCTTGGAGACATCGACTGTGAGACCGTCACGGCTACTATAGTTGCTCACGACGATTGCGAAGGCACTCTGAATTCCACAACAAAGAGTTGGACATCTCCATATCCAATGGACAATGTGAAGCCTGAGATTGATCTCACATTTGCAGACTGTGGCGAACCCGAAGAATGCGCAACCTCTGCCGTTCTTGCTTGGGATGCCTCTGACGCATGTCTTGACTTCGTCTTCATCATGGTCATGCAGGGAGAACTGATATGGCCCGATGAAGGAATTATTCTGGAAAATGGTAAGCTCGATTCCATTGGTGTAGATTCAGATAGCATCATGAGTTACTACGCAACGACAACTGCAATCGGCGAAATTGAATGGGAATTTGAAAATGCTGTTGACTGTGAGAACCTAGAGGCAGTTGCAATTGCAGTTGATACATGTGTAAACTGTAACTATGACGTGTTGGTAAGCGAAAACGTGATAGATAACATGGAGCCATATGTGGAGCTTGGTATCTTTGGACTTGGTTACAACAGGCCATCACAGTTGGAAGTGCTCGGTAATCTGAGCGAATTTGATCTTGATGAATTCGTAGACGAAGGCTTCATAACCGATCTCTGTACAGACGCCACCTGTCTGGGTCTTATCTGGATAGTTGAAGAGAACTGTGTCGAAGACATCTGGTTGACGACAAACTACCCGCTCAATCCATGTGGCAACGAAATAATGGAAAGACCTGTAGGAAACTATACGTACGATCCGAAGCACCTCAGCTTGTGGTGGGATACTCTGACACCAGAAGACTGCTGGATGCTCGACAGAGACGTGACAATAGGATTCATTCCATTCTGTCTACCGTTGATCGACTGTGAAACATTCGAAGCGACCTTGACGGCGGATGATATCTCCGACTGCACGGATGAAGTCAGTGATTACGCAACCATTACCGTTGACAACTACCCGCCGGAGACAACGCTCGAATGGGATCTCACACCATGTTCAACTGAAGTAATACTGACATGGTCTATTCAGGACGAATCATTCCCATGTGGAACATGTGATAGCGATTTGGGTTGCCCAATAGGTAGGCTTGTTCTTAATGTTGATGGAGAGATAGAGGGATACCTTGATATCTTCTTAGACAGTCTTGGAAATGCTACCTATGATGGAATGTTCGTAGATCCAGAATGGGAGATCGATTTTGATCCTGTTACTTTGACCGCTTACGGAACAATAACTGGATCTGATGAAGAACTCGACTGTGTTGAGATTGAAGTTGAGCTCTATGCAGCCGGTTGCTGCTGCGGCGGACTCACGCCACTCAGCGAGCCGATGGAAGTGCTGACTGAAACTGTAGACAATGTGAAGCCCGAACTGGATGTTACACTCAGTGGCTTGATTGTGACAGAGCTTCCGTACTGCAAGGGTGAATTCACTTCAGACGCAACGGAAGTCACGATAACAGTTCTCGCGACAGACAATTGTTTTGATGAACTCGTTATCGAAGTAACTCATGGAACGATAGATGGTCAGATAACTCCATGGGCGACCAATCTTACTGGTCCATTCTCTGTAGTTTGGAATCTGGAGAATCTTGGCGAACTGATTGATTGTGAAGAAGTTGAACTCACGGTGACCGCATACGATGACGCTGCATGTGATCCTACCGAATTTGCAACATCCTTCATAATCGATAACATGCCACCAGAGATTGTTCAATTCGAGTTTGACGCAGAGACACTTACTTGTGGTGCAACATCTGTATTGATTGACTACTGCATCTCGGATGAGTGTTTGACATGTGGAACTTGTATCGATATTATGGTTGGATACGTAGAGCTCAGTGAACCAATGGCTACAGGTCCATACGCTGGGCTCACTAGAGTTCCGATATCTGCGCCATGCGGATGTGACTTGCCACTATGTGGAACTGTAGAGTGGACCCTTGAAGGTATGGATTGTGGTGAGACTCTGGGTGCTACCCTCGTTGTTTGGGATACTTCCGGCAACAAGAGCACGAAGTATATTGAGATCGAGGATGATCCGGACGATGACATACCAGGGTTCGACAATAAGGCTCCAGTGGTCATGACCTTCATGTTCGATGGTTCAAGTGTTATTACTTGGGACGCAACAGATAACTGCTTTGACAGAGTCAGTATCTGGGTAAGTCACGGTACTCTACCAGACATTTCTGTAGAACCAAAAGATGAATTTGTTGAATCTCAGACTGAGATGGCACCAAAGATCTTCTCAGATCAAGGGATTTCGATGTCCCCTGCTGGGACGACTACTTGGGATATAACTGGCTTTGAGAACGAGACGCTAGTTGCAACCCTAATTGCATATGATTATTGTTGCAATGAGGAACTTGCAGTGTATCCTCCAGGTGTGGAGCCAGCAGAATAGGAAAATTGCTCAAGAGTTGTGGAAATTGTCCTTGATAGAGAGTACCCGCGGCCGAGGCCGCGGGTTTTTCTTGTGATGAGAGATTCGCTTTTGTGATATAATTTATCGTAATTAGCTCTATTCATTCTCAAGAGGTGATCTTATGAGGCGAATGCTTTTTTTTCTTCTTGTTATTTTAATCACAATTATGGTCATTGGTTGCGGTGCGAAGATAAAGTTTTCCGTTCCGGACCAGCGGGTTTCTCAGGGTGAGGTCCTCACTCTTGATCTGAATGACTACATCGATGATTCCGGTAATTCGACAGTGTATTTCTCTTTGGTATCGGGAATTGGACGAATAGAGGGGAGTAGGTTCGAGCTGTTTGCTGATAAGTCATTGTCTGGTAGTTCAACGGTCGAAGTCGCTTCTTTTACAAAAGGCGGTGAACCTGTCGTCTCATCATTCAGGGTTACAATCGAAGAGACTGATTTTCCGCCAGAAGGAACAATCGGAGATATTTCTGTTCTTGAAGGAGAGTCACTTAGTTTGCCTCTTGATGTATTTATTATAGATCCGGAGGGTTCAGAGGTTAGTCATGAACTTTCGGGTGATTATGAAGAAGGATTTGCGAGGATAGAAGAAGGGGTCCTCTTTGTTCAGCCGAGATATGTGGATTCGGGAAGGAACGAGCTGAAGATAATTTCTTCGGATTCCAATGGGAATTCCAGCGAATTGACTTTCGTCGTAGAAGTCAAAACTACAAATTCGGTTCCGATAATGAACATAGATGACCAGATTGTGCAGGAACATAGGGCACTAGTAATCGATCTCAAGCAGTTTGCAAGCGATCCAGATGGCGATGAACTGAGCTTCGAGGTCATTGAACCAGTGAATTCTGAAGTAAGTTCCGGAATCTTCACGTATGAAGCGGGAAGTTATTCTGAGGAAGCAGTTGCCGTATCAATAAAGGTGGTAGATTCAAAGGGTGCTTCAACACAGGAATCATTTGAGATAAGCATCGTTAAGGCACCAGATGTGGCCGAGGGAGTGCTGACCGTTGGAGCGATGGGACAGTATGCCACGATTCAAGACGCAGTTGATGCGGCAAAAGACGGTGATACCGTCAAGATACTCCCTGGAGCTTATCGAGAGAATGTCACTGTAAGCAAGAACATAGCAATCATTGGTTCTTCGAGGGAAGAGGTAACGGTTGTTGCTGAAAGTGAATCTTCTCCAGTGCTCTTTGTAAGAGGTGTGGAGGACTTTGTTGTTGATAGTGTGTCCTTCCAGTCAGGCGGGTCTGTGATTAATTTCTCTAGATCTTCTGGTCAGGTGGTCAACTGCAATATTGCAGGAGGAAGATTTGGAATTTCTTTCAGCGGAGACGGAAGAACGCTTAGGGTTGCAGACTCATATATTACAAGTCTTATGGGGGTAGGCAACGATGAGTACCTAAGCACAAGGTTGGTAGGGATATATGCATACGGAGAGGCCACATTGATAGTAGAAAACACCGTCATTGAAAGAACAGGAACGGGTGTGAATTTCTCTAACGGTTTGAACTATATAGTCAAGAACAGTACTTTCAATAGAAACACAGTTGGAGTCTCTCTTAGCGGTGCGTCTACAGGATCTCTCATCGAAAACAAGATAACTGGAAACGTTGATAATGGTGTGCTCGCCAATATCACTTCTACTGCAACTCTTACTGACAATGTTTTCTACGCGAATGTGAGACATGGACTTGATCTTTATCTAAAGAACTGCACTGACTGCGGATGCGGTGGAACGACTTTCAAAGGAACTGTGTTGGGATCTGGGAATGTCTTTGATTCCGAAGAAGAAATCTGCCCACTCGATTATTGGGATGAGACTTTCTACAGCTTCGATGAGACTCTTGGGAAAGACTGATATTAAGACATTGGGTGACGGTTTATGAAGAAGTACTTGACATCTCTCTTATTGTTGCTTTTTGCGGTGGCTCTCAATGCAACCGTTGTTATCGATTTCTTTGGAGTTTCGACCTGTCAGGAATGTTTTGAAGCCGAAATGATGATCGAAAGCCTGAAGTATGAAATTGAGGATGAAGTCGTTCTGAACAAGTTTATGTTGAGTGAATCAGAGAATCAGCTACTGAAATTGAAGTATGCGATGGTCTATGGAGTCGATGAAAGTGAATATGACCTCTATCCAATGTTGTTTGTTGGAAAGGCTGCCTTCACTCCATCGAATCTTGAACCGGGCGCCTTACTTGAGAGTATGGAGAACTACTCTCAGGAAGAAAGAGAGTCGAAGCTAAGCGAGATTAATGCTTTGAGCGAAGATGTGGGCCAAAGACTTACCGAGAGATACGAGCAGTTTGGTTTCCTTGTAGTCCTCGGAGCAGGTTTGATTGACGGAATAAACCCATGCGCTTTTGTGGTACTGATTTTTCTTGTTTCATATCTGTACTACGTTGGGCGGGGAAGAAACGAGATCCTCGTGTCGGGTCTCTTTTTTGCCATCGGTATTTTCGCAGCTTATCTCTTGATGGGGACGGGGCTCCTCGGAGCCGTGGGTTACATCGAGAGTATTTCCAGGATTTTCCAATTCATATTCTATCCGGCTATGGCAATTTTCACCGGAGTGCTCGCAATTCTCTCCATCGTTGATTTCTACAGGATGAGGTATAAGAACAAGAAGGCGATTCTAGAACTATCAGCGGGCTTGAAAAGAAAGACTCACGAAATAATCAGAAAGAATGCAAGGGCGAAAACAATATGGATCGCTTCTTTAGTCACAGGAATTCTTGTTTCTTTTGTAGAGTTTATGTGCACCGGGCAGGTTTATTTACCTACGATCGTCTATATTATAAACAGTGCAGGTCTTTCAGGTAGGGCTCTGGGCTTTCTGATGATCTACAATTTAGGGTTCACGGTTCCGATTATAGGTATAACGCTAATAGCATATTTCAGTTCCTCAACGAAGAGAATTCAAGAATTCATGACCTCGACACAAGCTGCCGCGAAAATCAAGCTGTTAATGGGGGCTTTGTTTGTTGTCTTCTTTGTGATAATGCTGAATATTACTCTCAAGACCTTCAATTTGATTTAGCCAGAGCTTCTCCCAGAACTCATAGATGGTGCCGATAATACAAGCCCGATGGAATACGAGATTAGTCATGTATGATTCCATCTGGCTTTTCCATTTTTTTGAAGCTTTCTATTGCGAGGATTTGTTTGTCATAGCTCACACATAAGAAACCTCATCATTACCCACAAGCCAGGGAGTTAAATGCGAAGAATATGCGGAATCTTGTTTGAATGTGTATTTGACTCCTTATGATCCTGATCTCAAATCCTCCCTTGAGGGAGGAGGGTCACATGACGGCGGAGGGTTTGCGTCTCTGAAGAGCAGAAATCTCGTTCGTACATTAGTGCATTAGTCTGACTTACTGAAGAACTGTCGCGAGCCTTTCAGAAAGAAATGCATCTTCGATTTTGAAAAGGACATACGGTTGAAAAAGCGCTTCAGAAGAGGTCGCTCAAGAGATGGTGTGGTGTCTGCGCAGACCTTGTGAGTTCAGGCTGGTTACTACTCTTCGGGAGAGTGTGTCCCACTCAAGTGGCGACTGAGATCAAGTGCTTATGGATTCGTGAAGCCGCATTTACTTGATAATTATGACTGATTCCGGAACTAAGGAACAAGTTGATTGATCTCCAGGGAAAATGATGTGGGTAGTGATGAGCAGAAGAAACGGGGAGCCTAGCAGCTCCCCGAAGTACTAAAGGCGTAAGTTGCTTCTGTTATTCATTGTCCTCTGAATCATCTGAGTCATCAACCTCTTCTCCAGAAGGTTTCTCTTCATCTGAGGAGACTTCGACGGTTTTTTCGTCAGTTGATTCTTTCTTTGTCTCGAGAGCAGCTGCGTTAAGACCCTCTCTGCCCTCAAGAATAGCATCTGCCATCGTATGTACTATTAGCTGAATGGCTCTGATTGCGTCATCATTTCCGGGGATAATGAAATCGATGACGTCAGGGTCGCAGTTAGTATCTGCAATTCCGATGACTTTTATTCCGAGTTTGTTGGCTTCTGCAACGGCGATTTCTTCCTGTTTTGGGTCAACAATAAAAATCACGTCTGGGAGCTTCTGCATCTCCTTGACACCACTGAGATTCTTTCTCAGTTTGTCGAGTCTCTTATTTATCATGCTCTGTTCTTTCTTGGGAAGAGCTGCAAGTTTTCCGGACTCTTCCATTTCCTCGAAGTTCTTTAATGCTTCGATTCTTTTCTTGATCGTGGTGAAGTTCGTAAGAAGTCCGCCGAGCCAGCGATTGTTGACGTAAAAAGAGTCGCATCTCTTCGCTTCTTCCTGTACGATCTGCTGAGCCTGTCTCTTAGTGCCAACAAAAAGGAACGTTGCACTTTCCTGAGCTGAATTCCTCACATACTCATAAGCCTCTTCGATGAGCTTCAAGGTCTTCTGAAGATCCACAATGTAGATGCCTTTTCTCTCACCATAGATATACGGTTTCATCTTGGGGTTCCATCTTCTCGTTCTGTGACCGAAGTGAACTCCGGCTTCGAGAAGCTGCTTCATTGATACTACCGACACAAATACACCTCCGTTTTGGTTTACCTCCGGCTTCGTCAACGATCGACCCCAGTAAGCTCCAGAATTACTCAATACTCTTCTTCTAGTACCTCTCCTGAAGAGCGTCTCTACCGATAGATGTGTCGATTCAGTGATTTCCTAATGAACTATCTTCTCAGATAGAAAGAACACACCCTGCCGCAATCTGTCCACCTCGTTCTAGTGGGGTGAAGACCGAGAGCGAGCAAATCTCAAGTAGTTCTAAAGAGCAACGACTAGCGCTTATTGGGGCACCGGGATCGATAACGATTATTGCCGTGTGTTGTCCCCGTCTTTGACGAGATCTCTATATGTGTATCTCTTTGCGTTCAACCAAAGATCTTCGAGAGAGTAAAACTCTCTGCCCTTCCTGCTAAATATGTGGACGATAAAATAACCACCATCGATTACCATCCAGTCATACCCCTTTCCTTTGTCGTAGAAGATGATCTGGACTGCTTCTCTTTCAACATATTCCAGTATTCCCTCTCTGAGGGCGTCCATGTGTGGATCGGAATTTGCTGTTGTCACAACAAAGTAGTCAGAAAGATTTGACACTTTGGAGACGTCGAGTACAATTATCTCTTCTCCGTGCTTTTCGTCAAGTATCTCTACAATTTCCTTCACTACGTTATCCAAGATAGATTCTCCTGTTCATATCATGGTCATCCGTTGGGGGTTCACCGTTCTCCGCAAAACCTAAGAAAACGAATCAATCAAGATGATTTCGAAAATCGAGTCTAGCAATAATCTTGATTCTACCTATTCAACAGTGACGCTCTTCGCAAGATTCCTGGGTTTATCTGGATCAAGATCTCTCCTGACGGCGACGTAATATGCGAAGAGCTGTAAATATGGCGACATTACTAACGGGTACAAGGGTTCCAGGACTCCAGGTACTTCAATTCGACTGTTGACTGCCTTTGCAACTTCCCTGTCATTCTCAGAGCAGATGGCTACGACTTTGGCATCCCGTGCTTTGGTTTCCATAATGTTGGAAATCATTTTGGATTTGAGTTCATCCTCGGGAACTATAGCAAAGACTGGGAAATCATTGTCGAGAAGCGCGATTGGACCGTGCTTCAATTCGCCGGCCTGATAACCGCTAGCATGAATATAACTGATTTCTTTGAGCTTCAGAGCGCCCTCAAGGGCGGTCGCGTAACTGTATCCTCTGCCGATGTACATGAAGTGTTTGTAGGCAAAATACTCTCCCGCAAGTCTGCTGCACTGTGCGTTTGCTATTGGCAGAGTGTTCTCAAATATCGTGGGCATACCTTCCAGTTCATTAACGATCATAGCAATATTGCTTGTACTAGAGTCCATAATCTTCGCTATGGCTGCCCCCAAAAGAATAAGTACTGCGAGCTGCGCTACATAAGTCTTCGTAGCCGCCACGCCTATCTCTGGGCCTGCATTTATATAGATCACAGCATCGCTTTCTCTTGATATCGTAGATCCGACAACGTTTGTCAAGGATATTACTTTAGCTCCCATCTTTCTTGCCTTTCGGATACCTTCGAGAGTGTCTGCGGTTTCTCCTGATTGGGAAATCGCAATGACCAAGTCGGCGAAGTTCTCCGATAGCCTTCTATAACGGAACTCTGAAGCAACCTCCACTTCTGCGCGGATATTTGAATAATCCTGAATGAATCTCTGAAAGACGAGGCCTGCATGGTAACTAGTTCCGCATGCCAGAACGGTAATAGATCTGGCCTTCTTTATATCATCCTGCAAATTCTCGACTTCTTTGAAATTGGGCGAACCGGCCTTGATTCTTCCCGTAAGAGCGTTTCGGAGAGTCTGTGGTTCTTCGAATATTTCTTTAAGCATGAAATGAGCATAGCCGCCCTTTTCCGCAGAGTCCTCGCCCCATGTGATTCTCGTTGCAGACTTCTTGACGATAGACCCATCAATCCTGGTTATGTTAATACTCTCCGGCCTAATTATCGCCAGTTCTCCGTCATCTACGAAATAGACGTCACGAATGTACTTGAGTAAGGGAGTAACGTCAGAAGCAAGATATCCAGCCTGTTCTGCAGAACCTACGACAAGAGGGCTACCTTTACGCGCTGCCACGATCACATTGGGATGGTCCTGATGTACTACTCCAATTGCGTAAGCGCCCTCCAGATCCACTAACATATGTCTTACAGCGGCAACAATGTCTCCCGAATAGTGATCTTCAATCAGATGGGCGATTACTTCCGTGTCGGTTACCGATTTGAATATGTGACCTTTCTTTTCAAGCTCGACCCTCAATTCGTCGAAGTTCTCAATTATCCCGTTGTGAACGACTGCAATTTTTCCGGTGCAGTCAGTATGGGGATGAGCGTTGAAATCAGACGGGCCTCCGTGGGTTGCCCACCTTGTATGGGCTATTCCCTGTACAACAGATGAATCAAGATCTCCGTCCAGAAGCTTCTCAAGGGAGGAGATCTTCCCAACGGCCTTCATCACTTTCAATTCATTTCCGTTATTCACTGCGACACCGGACGAATCATATCCCCTGTACTCAAGCTTCTTCAAAGCGTCGACCAGTTTCCTAATTGTAAGGTCTTTGCCCACCATTCCAACTATGCCGCACACGCTACTTTCCCCCAAGCTTGTTTTCAAGGTTCTTGACTAGGCCACCATTAACCCCTTGATACGCTACTCTGATCGCATTCTTTATCGCGAGAGCGTTTGAATTTCCGTGAGCTTTAACGACAGCCCCTTTAACTCCGAGAACGAAGGCCCCGCCGTATTCACTTGGATCCATTGCCTTCTTAAGTCTTCCCAGTGCTCGCTTAAGAAAAAGAGCACCAATAAGACCAAATAGGCCGCTATTCTTGATCTCTCTCTTAAGAGTCTCGGAAATCAACTTCCCCGTTCCTTCCATTGCTTTCATTGCAATGTTTCCGTCGAATCCACTGCAGACAACTACATCAACGTCGCCATAATTTATATCTCTGCCCTCAACATTTCCAATGAAATTGGTTCCTAACTCGTTTTCCAAGTATTCATAAGCCAGTTTCGTCAGTTCTGTACCCTTTTCCTGCTCTTCTCCTACATTGAGTAGACCGACTCTGGGGCTATCTCTTCCAAGAAGATTAGCATATTCATAGCCCATCGTGCCAAAATCGCGCAGATGTTCTGCTCTGACCTCCGCATTTGCGCCTGCATCAATGAGTACGGTAAAACCGTTCTTAGAAGGAATAAGAACAGCAATGGCACCGCGATCGACACCCTTTATCCTGCCAACAACAAATAGTGCCGCAGCAAGAACTCCGCCTGTGTTACCTGCTGATACAAGAGCATCGACTTTTCCTTCCTTCACTTGCAGGGCGGCTTTGTATAGGGAAGTGTCTTTCTTTCTCAACAAAAGAGAAGGCTTCTCCGACATCGGAAAAACCTCTCTTGCATCAACTATTGAAATTCTTGAGGTCTCTGGAGTCCTTTTCAGCAGAAGCTTCAGTTCTTCTTCTCTGCCGACCAGAACTATCTCGAGATCCTGAAACTCCTTAAGAGCAAGAAGAGAGCCATCTATGTTGACTTCTGGGGCACTGTCTCCACCATAAGCATCGAGGGCAATCTTTATGCCTTGCATCTACTACTCACCGATCTCAAGAATCTGTCTTCCTCCGTAAAAACCACAATGCAAACAAACTCTGTGTGGTTGTTTTGGTTCTCCACAGTTTGGACATGTAGAAACAGCAACCTTGATCGGGCTATACATCTTTACGCGTTTCAAGTGGGTTCTGCTTCTGCTTCTTTTTTGCTTTGGAACGGCCACTCTAATCCCTCCTATATCTAACTCTTCAATTTCGATTTGAGCTCAGACACCGCTTTGTGCCAGCCATCGGGAAGTTCTTCCTTCTTCTGGCACGAGTGATTTGGCTCCTCATTTAGATTTGCTCCGCAATACGGGCAAAGTCCCGCGCAATCTTTCCTGCAGAGAACCTTCTGAGGAACCTCAACAATTATAGCCTCTATAACGCGTTCTGACAAGTCCAGAAGATCTCCTTCAAACTGCAGAAAATTCTCCAGATCATCGCTTGTTCCCTCTTTCATAAGTGGAAGAGAATCCTTATGAACATAGGTGGCCTCGATTGTCCCTTCAATAGGAATTGACACTTCCTTCAAGCATCGAGCGCAATTGTCTTCGATAACCGTCCCAACTGAACCTGTCACAATAATCGAATCTTTGTCTTTGAATAACTCAACGTGAACGTTCACCTGACCTGAAAGTCTTAGCTCTTCGGTGAAGTCAGGATCTAGTACTACGTCTATAGTCTTGTTGAACTCAAAACTATTCAGATCAACGATCAATTCATAAACTTTTGACATTCAAATCACCTCTGTGCCAGCAAATATTACAACAAGGGTATTTCAAATTACGCACGTTTCATTGAACAAATGAAGAAGATTCCTTCATTCTGGATAGCAGATCTCTGGCAATTTTATCTTTCTCATCCGGGCTTCTTTCAACAGGATTTCCAAGGTGTATGGACTCGATCTTCGAAAATTTGTCCCGCACAAGCATTATATCTGTAGAGAGTCTTGCTGCTTCGGATGGATCATGAGTCACCATAATTACGCTGATCTTCCTATCGATCCAGATTTTCTGGATGTCATCGATTAGGCTATCTTTTATGACGATATCGAGGGAGCCAAAGGGCTCATCCATAAGAATGAGATCGGGATTGAAGGCCAGTGCCCTTGCTATGTTAAGTCTCCTTCTCATTCCACCGCTAAGCTGAGAAGGATACTTGTCTCCTTGCCCCTTCAGTCCCACAAATGAAAGAAATTCGACCGGATTGCTTTCTGGAGCAACAATAGAGATGTTCTGAGCTGCCGTTAACCAAGGGACGAGCCTGTCGTCCTGAAAAACGAATCCAAGCCGCTCACTGTGAACATCCACCGTGCCCCTTTCGGGTTTGAGTATACCGCTGATAATTCTCAATAGAGTTGTTTTACCGCTCCCAGAGCTACCCAGAATTGTCAGAAAGAAGTTACCTTCCAGCGAATAGCTCAGGCCGTCAATTATCTTTTCGCCATCGAATCCTTTATGAAGGTTCTCAATTCTTAAACGCATAACGACTACCCCTTCTGACTATCAAGTCGAGAAGTTTCTCAGTTAAGATGCCCAGAATAATCAGAATCAAAGTGTACGCGAAGACTCTTTCGATGTTGATAGAATATTTCGCATCAGATATTGCTCTCCCTATTCCCGAAGTTCCTACCATAAACTCCGCAACGGCGACGGATTTCCACATTATTCCTATTCCCACTCTCATTGAGGATACGATGAAAGGAAAAGCCGAGGACAGATAGATCTTTCTGAGAACAATATCTCTTGGCAATTTGTAAATCCTCGCCATCTCTACCAATTTCTTGTCTACATTTCTCACTCCCTCGGCGATGTTTATGGTGAAGATAGGGAACAAAGTCAAGAACACAATATTGACAGGAGAAGTGAAACCGACTCCCCACCAGAAAATTGCCAGTGCAAGCCAGGAAACTATGGGTATGGACTGAAGAATAACGACAACAGGTCTTAGAAGATCATAGAGAGCATCCAGCAGTCCCATCAAGAATCCAGCAACAAGAGCAAACCCAAGAGCAAGAAATAGCCCGATAAATGCCTTTAAGCACGTCTCGGCAATATTCGACCAGCCTCTTGCGCTTGAAACGATCCTTGCCAATTCATTTGCGGTCTCGCCAGGACTCGGTAACAGGAGACTGCTTGACACAAGTCGTGAAGCAACAAACCAGATCAGTACCAGAAAACCAACTGAGAGAATCGGTGCAAGATACTTTCTCTTAGAAGAAGAGAGCATCTAGGTCAACATCACCTGTCAGTTCGGGATTCAGTTCCCGAAGCTTTTCAAGATAGATGACGGTTTCTTTCTTTGCCTCTTCAGCGGTTAGGAAGAGAAAACCTGCCGTGTCCATTGCCTTATGCAATACGGGAATTGGAAATCCGCCCATCTTTTCCGATACAATCTGTGCAGTCTTCTCCCGGTTAGCTATAGAGAGGTTCATAGACTGCTGGTACAGGAGCAAGAATGACTCTACAACTCCTCTATCCAGACTACCGCTCACAAATATTCCCGAAGTAGGGATCCTGATTTTCTCATCATTGAAACTGCTCCATAGATCTTCGATAGGCATGGATCTTATAACTCCCTGCACACGCGTTTCGGCGAGCGAGGCAAAGGGTTCAGGTACAAGGATGACCTTTGCTTTTCCACTTGCAAGAAGTTGAACAGCTTCTGCTCCTCCAACGTAAACAACTGTCACATCTCTTCCAACTTCGTATCCCTTAGATTCAAGTGCGCCTCGCAGAATAGTATCGGCCGTCTGACCCGGAGCTTGAAGCGTGTAGACTTCGGTGCCAACTAGATCATCTATTATGACTATTCCCTTTTCCAAAGACATGAAATAAAAGCCGTTCCACATGCTAACTGCGGCGAGTTTTATGTCTACCCCTGACGCCGCAAGTTTGACCCCAACGGTGACGGGAAGAAGGCTGATCTGAGCCTGTTCAGTCACCAACAAGGATATTGCCTCGTCAACGCTTCTCCAAAGATTCACTTCGAGGCCGGGTATTTCTTCGGAGATGTTTGAAGACAGCAATTCTGCGATCGGAATAAGTGTGGGACCGACTGGATTGATGTAATTTACCCCGAAAGAAATTACGGTAAGGAACAGCAACAAGAATACAATTATGACTTTTTTCATAGAGAACCACCTCCACTGACAATTATACACTCATTTTTCAAGCGTGGCGATGGCTTATCAGCTTTGAAGGCCAAATCGAGAGCTCATAAGCGAATTAGGACTCTTATGGCGGGTTTCTTGCTTGAGAAGGCCAAAATCGCCCTCTATAAGGAGTTTGGTAATTTAGGCTCTGAGTGGTAGAATAATAGCGACATCTCATGCGAAGGGGGGAACAGTATGAACAAAAAAGAACTCATCGCTGAAATCGCTGAGAAAACGGGTGTTACTAAGAAGGATGCTGGAAAAACCCTGGACACGGTGATCGAGATTATTGAAAAGACACTGTCTAAGGGTGACGTTGTGAGACTGGTTGGCTTTGGCACATTTATGGTAGCTTCAAGAAAGGCCAGAAAGGGTGTCAATCCTAGAACCAAGAAACCCATCACGATTCCGGGTGGAAAAGTTCCTAAGTTTGTACCTGGAAAGGAACTGAAGGAAAAGGTAAAATAGTGTCGTAGACTCTGCGGCGGCCAGAGTAGCCGCCGCTTTTGTTTTGGAGTGAAAAGCTTGAAAGGAATCTGGGTTCTTCTTATTGTCTTTGTTATTATCGTGGCTTTGGGTGCTTTCTTCAACATCTACTTTCTTAAGCAGTTTGGCGATCAGATGATCTCGAGCCTCAGCACCAAGGAAATCGAAAACAAACTTCAAATCATGTCAGAAAGGCTTTCCCAACTCAATCTCAATCTCGATTCACTTTCATCAATCGAGGTGAGAAGTGATCTCTCGGGAATCATCTCGGATTTCGAAGTAATCGTTTCAGCGATGAATTCAGCGTCAAATTCCATGAGTAGTTCTGCTGTTGTCGATTCACTTACGAAATTGTCCGCAGATGTCAAGAACATTCAAAATGCTATTGGCTCGCTCGATAAGGGAGATAGTATTGATTACTCATCTCAGATAGAAGGGATTAGGGGGAAAATCGTCTCGCTTGAATGGCAGGTAGAAGATTTGAAGACATTGCTCGAAACAAGTACAGTTGATCTGAAGAAATCTGTAGAGAGCGTGAGAGCTTCGTCAAGTTCTGCAAATGAGTCTTTCGATGAAGAAGTTGGAAAAGGTGTTCGGATTAGAATAGAATCGGGCTTTAAAGGGAGCAGCATACTTCACGACAGTGATATTCTCATGATATTGAATGAACTTTATGCCTTGAGGGCGACTAAGATCTCACTAAACGGGAAGAGAATAATGCCATATACTTACGTGCGTTGCGTAGGAGCAACTGTTATAATTGATGATGTCCCTACACAAATTTCGCCTATTGTTATTGAAGTGTTGGGCGATTACGATTATTTGGTTTCCGGTCTGGGTCTCTTGAAGGAGTTTTTTAAGGGCAGAGAAATTGAAGTGACTTTTCTGCCACTTGAATTCATTACCATTCCCGCGGGAGGGGGTTGATTCAGTTGAAAAAAGTTGCCCTTCTATTTCTTCTTGTACCTGTTTTTTTGTTATTCACAGGGTGTGACTCACCTTTCATTACTAGGGATGACTTTCTTGCAAGGATGGATTCTATTGAACAGAAGATTGATTCTCTGACTCTAGGTCAGAGAAAGATTGTCCAACTGGAAGACGCAGTTCAAGAGCTTGCCTTCCGGATTAACTTTGTTCAAGCAATAGAGCCTACGTATGCAGGCTATGAAGAGCTCGAAGCTTTGAGAGCCGAACTTCAGATAATAAAGAATATGCTCGCCGAGTCAGTAATCGATTCAGCTTCTTCCGCTGCAATAGTTAAGACACTCTATGACAAGATTGACGGTGTTCTCACCGGCTCGGTGGAGAATGATATCATCACAAGAGAAATCGACGACCTGAACAGAAAAGTTCAGGCACTCGAGTCTCTTAATTCTTCAAGATATTCAGAACTCGTCCAGAGAATTTCTGAAGTTGGTAGTTACGATAGTTCTATCGATGAAGCGAAGTATGATGAGCTTCTTCAGAGGATTGAAGAGATCAAGAATGCCGAGACCGTTATCGTTCAGCAGGAACCGGAAAACACAGACGGCAGATACGATGAACTGGTACAGAAAATTGAGGAACTTTCTGCCAGGACGGATACTTCGGTTGTAGACAGCGTTAAGTACGATTCACTGGCAAGAAGGCTTGCCGAGTTGGAGCAGACTGTGGGTTCCTCTGTGATTGATGCAGAGGTTTTCAACGAGTTCGTTTCGAGAATTGAGGAAATGGATTCAAGAACTAGAGAGCTTGCCAGCAATCTCGAGGCAATTGAACAGCAGGAAGAGCCTGAACAGAGAGAGTTTGTTACTATGACCACTTTCCTGGGAGAGATTTCCGACATTCGAAGCAGGCTTGGAGCAGCTGCTTACGAGACCATAGAACCTACATCTTATGTATCTTACGTTGTGAAGTCGGGAGACAGTCTCTGGAGTATTTCGCAAGCTTACGGTGTGACGGTGGAGCAGCTAAAGGTTATGAATACGGATGTTAAAAACTGGGATCTAATCTACCGCGGTGACGAGATCAAGATTCCTCTTTCTCTTGACAATCTGATGGCCAAGGCATCAATTGCAACTCATTTCGGTTTGAACCTTGGAGTAGACTTTCTTGTCGATTCGATAGAGTCTAATTTCGGAAGCTATGATTACGGTTACGCCAATCCAGGTATGGACTTGACTGTACCGCCCGGATCAAGAATCACGGCTTTTCTTCCTGGAAAGGTTATTTTGTCCGAGCGTGTGAACGATCTATACGGTGAAATGGTTGTCGTAGATCACGGAAACAATATTAAGACTGTGTATGCGCGCCTTGGTAGTCGTACAGTAGTGAAAGGCGATTTTGTTCGGGTTGGAGATACAATCGGATCGGCCTCCGATGCAAAAGGAAACCTCCATTTTGAATTCTGGAAAGCTGACGTGCCGGTTAACCCTGCAGATATAATATTTGAGAACGTGGGAACTTTCGAGGTTACAATGTATACTGAATGGGATGATGCAAAGAATCCAACGTCACCTTCTTTCAAGATGACTGCAAGTGGGGATTTTGTGAAGGGATATCGAACGGTTGCTGCCGATCCCAGCGTAATTCCTCTTGGCTCGATTGTCTATATCCCGTTCTTCTCATCCTCTCCAAACAAAGGATTCTTTGTTGTTGAGGATACCGGTAGTTCTATAAGAGGTAATAAGATCGATGTTTACACCCACGATTTCGATATAGCGTCAAATTTCAAAGAAGATCTTCTGGTGTATGTGGTGAAGAAACCTTGAAAAGATCACCGATTCTTTTTCTCCTATTCATTGGAATAATAGCAGTTACAGCATCCGGAACAATCACCCTTGGTCAGCGATATCCTCTTGGTATCATGCCTTCGGGACTTAAGAAGGTTGAGAATAGCAGCGGTACGTACTTCGTAACCCTTGTAAAAGGTGACTCGGAACTAGTTGTTTTTGATACAAGTTTCAGACCCCTGACTATTTTCGACTCCATGAGAAACGATGGGATAAATGATCTCATCTACAGGGATGGGAAGTTATATTGCTTTGGATTCTACAGTGGGAGAGTGATTGTTGTTGACGTTTCCGGTCACCCCAGCAAATGGAAGAAGATGGACGAGATTCCAACTTCCAGCAGACTGGTAACCGGTTCTTTTATTGACGGCAAAGTCGGAATGTTGACTAATGATTACGAGTTTCTTGTGCTTGATATCGACAAACGAGAGATTCTCAAGAGGGAAAATCTGCCAGTAATCGGACTGTCGGTTGCCGAGGATGCAAAGAATTTCTTCGTCTCGCTCTTTCACAATTACAACATGCTGACGCGCTCTCATGAAACAGAGAAGGGACTATTAGTCTTTGATGAATGGGGCAACTTGGTGAAGGAAGTGAATATCGGAAAGAGGCCCTCCTACATTCTCTTGGAAGACAATAGGGTCTTTCTTGTATCATATGTTGAAGAGACTCTGGAAGTCCTTTCAAAAAGTGATTTTTCTCAGATTCAGACAATCAAGCTTGGAAGATATCCGAACTTTCCGACAATTCATGATGGAAAGATCTGGCTTGCCTTGACCGGTGAAGACCAGATTATGGCGATAGACTTATCGAGCTACCAATCGAAGTATTTTGATCTTGTGGGGCGAGGTCCAATAAAGGTTGTTCACAATGGAGATAGAATTTACGTTCTTGAGACTATTACTGGAACACTAGAGGTTTTGGATAGTAGGGGAAATACGATAGAATATGTAGAGTTAGATGGTTATCCGGTTGACATTGTTTTCAGTGGGAAGGAAGTTGCTGTTTTACTTCAAGAAGACTGGCAGACCGGCAAGAATACAGGAGCGCTTCAGCTAATCAGGCATTGATGATTTTGGAGGTTTAGATGAATCTTAAAAAGTTTTTCGGACTTGCTATCGTTGTTACCGTAGTGCTAATCTCAACAGTATCCTGTTTTGATCCGACGGTTAGATTGCTAAAGGCAATCCATACTCAGTTTGTTGACGAAGGCAGTACTCTTGAACTTGATCTCATGGCCTACGTGTTTCCGGTTTATAGTGCTGAAGCAATTACATTTGAGATAGACAGTGAAGTTGGCGAAATAATCGGAACCAAATTTGTTTACAGCCCTGATTTCGATTCTGCTGGCGTCTACAGTGTTGAGCTTACTGCTAATAGTAACGAGCTGACTGACAACAGGGTATTCGCTGTAACCGTTGTTGATAAGAACAGAGCGCCTTCAATTGATGTGCCGGATCAGCATGTTGAGATTGAAGAAGAACTCCGGCTTGACCTAACGGACTTTTCTGATGACCCCGATGAAGATGCTCTGGCATTCTCTCTCATTAGTGGAGTCGGAGAAATCATGGGAAATACATATATGTTCAGTTCAAGTGACATATATGTTGGAGAGAATAGCGTCACTGTTGGTATTAGCGACGGCAAGGGCGGGACTGATAGTACATCATTTTCCATAACCGTTTTTGACTCGAATGGAGCGCCGCAAATCAATCTACCAGATCAAACCATTGAGGAAGGCGAAAATCTGTCAGTCGATCTTCTAGACTTCGCAACAGACCCTGATGGTGACGCACTCACTTTTGAATTGATAAATGGTGTGGGATCTGTACAAGGGAGCATCTACGAGTACTCAGCAGATTACGAAAGTGCTGGAGTGTATGGGGCGACAATTGGAGTAACTGATACGAAAGGCGCATCAAGCTCCGATCAGTTCCAGATTACTGTTGAGAATGTGAACAGGAAGCCAGAAGTTCCTACAAACCAATCACCGACAGATGGCGAGACAGATGTTGCAACCGGCTCTTCTCTGAAATGGACTTGCAGTGATCCGGATGGCGATGCTCTTCAGTACGATATCTACCTGGGTAAAGATCAAGATCCACTTTTAGTTGCCGCAGATATTTTTGTAGACAACTTCGTTCCCGGTGACCTTGACCCAGATACTGAGTACTATTGGAAAGTCGTTGCATCAGATGGAGAGGAGACCGTCGAGAGTCCTGTCTGGAAATTCACCACCGTGGTGCCTCCAGTTATACTTCAAATCATTGCAGAGGATGATCTTCCGGTGGCACCTCTAGTAGTCATAAATGGAATTGAGCGCCAATTGCCTGTAATCTTTGAGGGTCAGAAGAGTGAAGTTGTCCTGATGGAGGTTCCAGAAGAGCAGCTTTATGACTCGGTCTTACCAGATGGTGATGATATTAGATTGGAATTTGCCAGATGGAGTGATGGTGAAGAGAGCCCTGAGCGATCAATTGTCCTTGGAGATTCAGTTGATTTCTCTGTTAGTTTCGATGCGAGCTATTACATAAATATTACTCACAACCTTCCTGTAGATCTCGAAATCGTAATTGAAGGTGCCGCCTGGTATGAATCAGGTGAAAAAGTGTCCATAAGCGCTCCAAAAGTTGATAACTTCACCTTCGACAGATGGATTAAGAACGGAGAAGAGGTTGTAGGAAGAATTATCACGGTCTATGTAGAAAGTCCAATCAGGCTTTATGCAGTGTACAAGCACGATTGTCCATAGGAAGAAGGTCTTAAGTCATACTCAAATATCTCTCGTAAGTGTCCGGAGCTATCGTTGCGATTCGCTTGAAACCTCTTTGGGAAAGTTTTAGAGCTCCCGCAACGTTGGCTCCGGATGATATTCCAACCATTAATCCCTCTTTTGTGTGGAGCCATTTCATCATAGATAGAGCCTCTTCGTCCTCAACGGTGATTACTTCGTCCAGCACTGAAAGGTCGAGGACTTTCGGTCTAAAGCCGGGACCGATTCCTTGAATTTGGTGAGAGCCAGCTCTCCCCTGTGAAATGAAGGGCGAACCCGCAGGTTCGATACCGGCTATATGAATATTCTGAACTTCCTTCTTGAGATAGCGTCCAATTCCGGTCACTGTTCCTCCCGTTCCCATGCCGCAAATGAAGGCGTCCAGCTCCCGGTTGACCTGCTTAAAAATCTCAGGACCGGTAGTAGAGAAGTGAAACAACGGATTAGCATCATTGTTGAACTGATCAAGCATTATTGAACCCGGATTGCTCTGGAGAAAGCTCTTGGCTTCGTCATATGAGCCGGATATCCCTTTATCAGATGGAGTTCTTATCACTTTAGCACCAAAGGCTTCCATTAGCTTAACTCGTTCAATGCTTGCCGATTCGGGCATAAAAATAACCGACATGTAACCTCTGGAAGCCGAAAGCATTGCTATTGCAATTCCCGTGTTGCCGCTGGTCGGCTCTACTATAGTCATTCCACTTTTGAGAATGTCACTTCTCTCGGCGTCAAGAATCATTCCAAGCACTGTTCTGTCCTTTACGCTTCCTCCGGGATTGTTCTTCTCGATCTTAAGCATTATGGATGAAGAATCTCCAAGAGATCGAAGCCTAATGATCGGGGTGTTACCTATTAGAGAATCAATAGAAATCATTGTTGTGATCCCAGTCTTTCACATACCCTATGGATTCTCCCCGGTATGCCGGTAACAATAGAGAATTGAGGCACGTGTTCAATAACCACGCTGTTTGCGCCGACTTTAGAATTATCTCCAATATAAATCGGGCCAAGTATCTTAGCCCCCGCCCCAAGCACAACATTTCGCCCAATGTCCGGGTGCCGCTTTCCCTTCATCACATTCTTTGAGCCTAGAGTCACTCCGTGACATATCAGCGTTCCCGTCCCCACTGAAGCCGTCGAACCTATAACAACTCCTACACCATGATCAATTACAACTCCGCCTTCTACTCGAGCTGCAGGGTGAATGTCCATTGAATATACTATCCTTGAAAATAGATGGAGGCCCCTGGCCAGAAAAACAAGCCTGTTTTTCCAAAGAAGGGTAGAAATCCTGTATAGCAAAAGACCATGAAAACCCGCAGAGAAGAGAATGATGTGCCATTTGCTGGAAGCTGTAGGGTCCTTCTCAAGATAGGAGTCTACGTCCATAGAGATATCTATCAATGTTTGCTTTATGCGTTTCATCCCTTTCACTGTATCACCCTCAATTGAAATTATCTATTGTAAGTATACCGTTGTTATCGGCATTGAAGTTAAAGATATGTGAAGGCAGTTCGTTTGTGGAACGCGGCAAATAAAAACGAGAAGAAGATGGCAATCGCCATACCGGTTATTCCTGTGGCAGTGTACACTCTTACAATTCCAAATGTACGAATGAGCACTCCGCCAAGTACGGAGCCAAGAAGATAGCTCAATCCGGTAGTCGACATCCAGTAGATTGTAAGCGCTCTGGTGGCTCTGCTGGCTTCAAATCTTGTATGGATGTAATTCATGACAGAGTAATAGACAACAATATAGTTGATGCCGTGAAGCATTTGAAGAAGGAGAAAGACGGGAAAAGAAATCGCCATCGATGTCAAAAACCATCGAAGACCTGTTGCAAAGATTCCTATTACTAGAAGGCGTGTATTACCAATCTTCTCAACCACCTTCTCTGCGAAGAAAAGGAATGGGACTTCCGAAAAAGCCATCAAAGAAAACGCGAACCCTGCCGAGGAAACATTGAAACCTCTTTCGCTGGTTAAGACAGGCAAAAAGGTTGATCCAAATGCTCCAATAGTAATGGAGGCGACACCGGCAAGTACAAGCAGATAAAATTGAAGTGGCAAAGATGAGGGATCAGTCTCTTCATCTGTCCTTTTCAGTTTCCTGCCTGTCGGATAGGTTCTACTTACAAAGGCCACTGTAGATAATGACACTGTGGCCATTATGAAGATAAAGACAAATCCGTACTTCAATATGATTCCCGACATAAGGGCGGTAATCGAATAACCAACGGTTCCGAATAATCTTACGCGATCAAAGCGTTTACTCTTTTTTCTCAAAGAAGGAACGACCACAGACTCAGCGATAGGTATTATGCTCACAACAAAGAACGCGAAGAAACACATTGCAATCAATGAAGTTTCAAAGGTTGATGAGAAGAAAACTGTCCAGACAGAGACTGCCGAGACAATAGAAACTGTTCCCATAACAGATGGCCCCCCTGTCCTGCTTGATCGCCTAAACCAAAAAGGATTTGCAATAATTGAGAGGGTAGGAGTAACCGCCATCAGAATCCCGATCTCTATTGATGAAAAGCCTTTGCTGTGGAAAAGCTGACTGAAAAGAGCGGTGATGCTGAGATTTGAATATATGAATATTTCAGTAACGATCTCACGGACGCTGGAAGAGGCCCTAAAAAGAGAAATGTCCACCGAATATTTAACCTCCTGGTGTAAAATTCTAGTGGGGGTGAATCTCTTGTCGAAAAAACATGCACTGCTTTTGATGCTTATCATACCACTAATAGCTCTCGGGAGTACTGGACTCCATGTGATTCTCTCACCATCCTTGTCGTTTAACAGCTTTCAGGCAGTCAGCAACAGCTATAAGCCAAGCCTGGAAGACCTCAATCGCTATTTAAGCGTTCCTGCAATCTTCTCGGGCGGCATGGAGATTTACCTGGGAAAATCAAGGCTGTATGTGAATATGGATCTTAGACAGGAGTTTTCTGATTACTTGACGGGAGAGTGGTTTACTAACTTACCGCTGTCGAAGACATCTTTTCTTCCGGAGGTAGATATGAATTTTCCCAGGCTGGGTTACTTCGAGAGAAAGGATGAAAACTCGCTGATCTCTTTGGGAAGGCGAAAATTGAGTCTTGGTGGTTCTACTTACAGTTTCGTTCTTTCCAATACTCTGCCATATTTCGATCACCTGTGGATTGAGTTGAATGGCAAAGCCAAATCAGGAGAGTATCTTTATAATTTCTTTGCCATATCTTCCGACAGAACAGTTAGCGGTGGACCCAAGACGCTTCTTGGTCACCGTTTTGGATATATGAACGACAATCTCAAAGTCACTTTCGGCGAAGAAAATCTCGTTTATGGTGTCTACCCTGACCTGCAGGACATTGGACCATTTCTAATCTATCATCATACCTATCAAGATCATTCAAACGTCACAGCAACCATAGCGGCCGAGGTAAGAATTGACCGCGTGGTTGCCTACGGTGAGTTCACGCTTGATGACTTCAGACTTGAATCGGAGGGCGAGAATTCCAATCCAACGGCATTTGGCTGGGTTGCGGGTTTTCTCTGGAGAATTTCCGATGGTAAGCCATATTCTGGGCTGAAACTGAATGAATCAGAACACGAAATAAGAGACAAGACTCTTCTGCAAGACGGTGGCCTCAGAGTCAGGATGGAACACTATCATTCCACCACATATCTCTATAACAGAGGAACAAATATTGGAAAATTTACATATCCGTACAGATTTAATGTCTTACATCTCGATTTTTGGCCCGTTATCACAGGGTTCTTCGGGTTTCCCTATGGCCCCGATTCTACACTTACTCTGATTGGCATAGAATATGAGAGCCAGAGCGTTTCGTTGAAAATCGCTGCGGAACTGCTGCGAATCGGTTCAATCACAATCGATTCTCCATATTCGCCACCCTTCGATGCAGAATGGTACGGACCGAAGAAACCAATAACTACCTCTTTCATTCTGACAGGAGAGGGTCTTTATGCAGCAAATAGAAACACAACTCTCTTCGTTGCCGGTAAACTGACCTTTTCCAAGAAGGTTGATTTCTGGATAAATATTGGTTTTATTAGAATGTTTTCACTACTATAGGGAGGTATCGCCGATGAAGAAGTTAACCTTGCTTCTGTTCTTTACACTGGTAGTGGCAGTGTTTGGCAGTCAGGGAACTTTGATATTCAAGGGCACAGATCAATACAACTTGTTTTTGGGCAGAAACCTGATTGATGGAAAAACTCTCTTTATTGCAAATACGGCAATTCCAGAGGGATTTGCTTCAGTTCAGGTAGAACAACCTACGGTGAAGATCGCGGCCGGGACAGACATTTTTCTCCGAGTCACTCCGCAGTTCTTGATACATAATTTCGAACCCTTCAAGCAGAAGGGGCGGTTGCAATCTGTTGTTCCTCTTTATTTGAGGTATCGGTACGATACTTTGAAGCCCTGGCTTGTTCTGGGGTTTGAAAGCGAAGTATCAGACAATATAACGGGGTTCATAAATCTCGATATCCCGAAAGACTACAGAAGCTACATCAGTCACGGTGATAACTTTGATTCGAAGCCGTATATGAATTTTCCAGTAGAGCTTTTTGAGGGAAAACTCGAGGCGCTCGATATGAGCTGGCCAACATTCGGTTATGTATCCTATGCTAGCAATAACTTCTATGCTTCCCTGGGTAGGTACAAGGTGGCCTGGGGGCCTATGAGAAATGGACTGACGATAAGTGATGCATCATCGTATTACGATAACATCTCTTCTTCATACACTACGCCTCTCTGGAAGAATGGCCGTTTTACCTATTCTTTTCTGGTTATAACCCCGACTTCACTCCTGAACGATGAGGAGTGGGTGAAACAGGGAAAGGTGTGGGATCTGAACCAGAGAAGGCCATACACCGAAGGAGCGAAGACTATTATTGGTCATCGTTTCGATGTTCAGTTTTCGACATGGGGGAGGGTCGGTGTAGGAGAACTTAACGTCGTTGGAGGGAAACATCCCGATTTGAACGATGCCAATCCATTCATAATCTTCCACAATACATACGGCGAAGACTTCTCCAACGTCATGGCATCGCTTGACTTTTCTCTTGTTCCTTTCAAGGGTATAGAGCTCTACGGAGAAATCGCCATAGATGACGTCTCTTTCGGTTCTACTGAAGCCGGAGCTCGGGGCAAGCCAACGGCGCTGGCTTATGGTGCTGGTCTTAGATACGCGATGGACATTAAGGGAACGCTGCTTCTTGCCTCCGTAGAGCTCTATCACACTGACACGTGGATGTACAATCGCTGGCAGCCGCTTCTTACATTTACAAACAGAATCTACACTAAATCCGAGCTACCCGGAAGCAGGGATTTCACTGACTATCCGCTCGGTTTTAAGTATGGCCCTGATCTGAACGGTTTTTCTCTTATGGCTAATGCAATAATGACGAATGGGCTTTCAATCTCCTTCGTGTATGATCACTTCAAACAGGGAGAGGTTACTCTGAAAACCCCGTACTTGAACATGGAGGAGCCGGAGGACGATCCCGGCGAATTTACGGCCCCTGAAGACTGGAGCGGGCCAGTTGGTGAAACCGTTAATGCTAACATTTTGAAGCTCAATGTAATGATCCCTTACCGGAACTTTACGTTCGGAAGCGACTTCTCTCTTTATTTTGGAGATTATTTCAAGAAGAATGGAGGGTATGAAAAACCGATTTTCGAAATAAGGCCTTATGTATCTTACGTTTTCTAGATAAAACTGTAGGACTCTATGAGTTGACCACTGCTCAGAAGGGGCGACCAGCTCTTCGCCCCTTCTGAGCAGTGCAATCAAATGAAGCCAAAGATCAGAAAGCCGATGATGAATCCGATTATCAAACCAACAATCAATCCCTTTGTGAATCTGTCTGTTCTTCCTGGAGAGGGTGGTTCTTGTCCCTGACTTTCTTTGTACCAGTCTCTATCGTAGATTCCCAATTGCTTTCACCCCTTTCCTTGAGGACGAAGTCCATCCAGAATCTCTTAACGAATATCAGAATTGGGACAGCGAAGACTACTCCGAAGACACCCAGGAGTTCTCCAAATCCAATTATCGATACAAGGACTATGAACCAGTTGATCTTGACTCTGTTCGAAAGGATCTTCGGAGAGAGAAACCAGATCTCTATCTGGTTCGCGAACACAAGCAGAACAATAGATCCGACAACCCCCCAAAAACCCTTGCTAACGAAAGAAAGGACTATCATCGGAATCGATGTAACTACTACTCCCAAATACGGAATGAAATTCGTTATTCCGGCTAGCAATCCGAGGAATATTGCGTTTGGTACTCCGATTATTGCAGATCCGATCCCAATAATGGTCCCGACAACAAGCGCAATGATCAATTGACCACCTATGTAAGTCTGAAAATCCTTATACAGAGAGTCAAAAAAATTGCCAACCTTGTCTTGGTCGCAACCGGGGAAAAGTATTGGTGCGCCTTTTTGAATCAAACCCGTTCTGCGAGCAATGACAAATCCCGCTATGATGAGCAGTACAACTCCGGTAATCCATGAAGTTATGTTAGAGGCAACATATTGTCCAATGGCAATTGCCGAATCGCTAAGCCACTGAGATGCACTTTCAACGATATCAACTATCGCTTCGGAAACAAAAGGAGGAAGCTTTTCCAACCACTTGTCAAACGCTCCGTCATTGAACAATGAATCTAACTCGGTAGATAGACTTCTAACTCCTCTGATGGTTATTGGAATAGCGCTGTATATCAGGAAGAACATGAATGTAAGGAGGGCAATACCTGTGATGATATTGAGCGCTCCTTTAGGGATCTTTCTACTTACAAACCGCGCCGGTGTATTAATTATTAGCGAGAAAATAAAGGCCAGGCCTAAGACTCGGGAAGTCATAGGGAAGAGGAAAAGAGTCATGAAGATTGCTATGAAATACCCAAGAACCCAGAATTTTGTTGTCTTCATATTAGCCCTCCGCCAGAGAATAATGGCAAATCTGTTGTATACTCATTATGTATATTTTCGGAACTGAGGTGCCCTATGAGAAGAGTATATATTATCGTGATCGTGTTTTTTTTATTTTCTGTGATGTTATTTGGATCAACTCACTCTTCCAGGATGATGATTCCGGGATCGGTGAGGACAATGATCGGTTTCAGGGACATAGGATTGAGAATAGGAATTCTCCCCTTTCTAGAGGCCGGTTGGTTTATCGATGAGGGTCCTTACTTCACTCTTGGCTACGACGGCAACTTTCATGTCGCGTCCCGAGTATCATTTTCTTCATTGGAGGAAGCAAGAGTGGTCGCAGAGCTAGGATATGACTTCAATGTTGTTTATCTTGAAGTTAGCGGCCTGTATGAATATGCCGCGCCTGACGCATCCTTCCTTGGTGGGCAACTGAAAACCGAAGTGTTCTTTGACAACTATTTGAGCACTGTGAGTGCCACGCTGGGGAGATTTCAGAAGGTGGCCGGCGAGACCGAAAAGCAAAGTTTCACCTCCATCGGGTTCTCAGCGAGGAGAAGACTGGATATTGACAAGAAGTTCTACTTTGTAAATATCGAAAGCATTGAACTGGTCGGCACATTGAAGTGGGAAGTCAAAGACGACCTCGCTTCTTTCAACCCTTTTCCTGCTTACAGTTTTGTGGGAATACAGTTGAACCTAGGATTCCTTAACTGAGAAGCAAAGTCTTTTCCGGCATCACGGTAGAATCCGTACTATGCTGTTTGCGCCTGTGATGAATAATCCTCGTACCATCGGGTTCATGAAAGGAGTTTTGCTATCTCATCTACTTCCTTTTCGTCGGGCATCTCTCCATCGACGGACATCTCCATAACCTTACCTGCCATGTAGGTTAAGAGGCGATGGGATACCTTCGAAGCTCTCCTCATGGACATTGAAGCGCCTAAAGCCCTCTCGACTCTATCGTAGAAGTCGGCTCTTGCGTTGATAAGAATCTCTCTCACTCTTTTGTTCTTCATTCCGTGAAGCCAAAGGTAAACAAGAGAAACCATTATGTCAGATCTTTCGGAAAAAAGCTTTATCACTTCGGAATAAAGATCTCTGGCAATCTCAACGGGTTGTTTGGCTTGATCGATGAGCGGTTCGAGCCTTGGAAGTACGTAGTTGTTCAGAATGTGCCTCGAGAGATCTATCAGCATTCCCTCTTTGGAGCGATGGTGATAGTGAATCGCCGCAAGATTAACTTCTGCTATGCTTGAAACCTTCCGTGTACTCAGTCCCTCAATTGTCTCCTCGGCTATCACCTGTATAGCTGCTTCCATTATTCTTTCTCTCGTTTCTTGTCCACGCACTGTCGTCACTCCTTTCAATCATTCGTATAACACATATTATATCACATTGTATTTGAAAATGAACAGTGAAGCCGGGAATACCCGGCTTCTATTCATGGAACAATTCTTGTACCCGATTTTCCTCTAAGTGCCAGGTCTACCTTCTCCAGAGAGGTTATTATTGCTTCCTTTCCCGTTCTAGAAACAAAATCGATTGCGGATTCGATTTTTGGGAGCATGCTTCCCTTTGCAAAGTGGCCAGCTTCCATCAACTCAAGGCCTTTCTCAACAGTCAGCTCCTTCAGTTCCTGCTGGTCTTTCTTTCCATAGTTTATGTAGGCATGATCTACTCCGGTGAGGATTACTAGAGCGTCTGCTTCAATTAGTTTTGCAAGTAATGCTGAGGCTCTGTCCTTGTCTATAACTGCTTCAACTCCGCTGATCGTCCCTGACTTATCTCTGACGACGGGGATTCCGCCACCGCCTGCAGCAACCACTATTGTTCCATCCTCAATCATCTCTCTTATCGGCTCAATCTCAAGAACATCAAGAGGAATTGGCGAAGGAACTACACGGCGGAAGCCTCTTCCGGCGTCTTCCCTTACGGTCCAGCCCTTGGTTCTCTCAAGTTCCTTAGCAGTATCTTCATCATAGAATGGTCCTACAGGTTTCGAAGGTTTCTGAAAGCCCTGATCATTCTTATCTACAACTATCTGAGTTAGAACGCAAGCAATGTTTCTCCTATGATCGCGCTTGATTAGTTCATTGTTCAAGGTTTGGCTAATCAAGTAGCCGATCGAACCCTGAGTCATCGCATCGTTAACATCAATTGGAAAGGGTGGAAATACTTCTTTGGCGATGTCCTGCTGAACCAGCAGGTTGCCCACTTGAGGTCCGTTTCCGTGAGTAATAACCAGCTCATACCCTTCCTCGATAAGATCAGCAAGATAGGAGGTTGTCGAGAGCAAATTCTTTTCCATTACTTCTGCGGTTGGTTTTTCATTTGGCTTATTGAGCGCATTCCCACCTATTGCAACAACAATTCTCTTCATTTTGCCCCCTACAGCAGTGTGGCTATCATAACTGCCTTAATTGTGTGCTTTCTGTTCTCTGCTTCTTCAAAGACTCTTGAAACGGGACTCTCAAAGACATCTTCAGTTACTTCATTTCCTTTAACTGCAGGGAGGCAGTGAAGGAAGATCGTCTCTGTTTTTCCAGTCTTTCTCATCATCTCAGTATTTACCTGATAGGGCTTCAACAGGGCTATTCTTTCCTGAAGCTTTGCTTCTTCTCCCATAGATGCCCAAACATCGGTGTAAACCGCATCGGCATCCATCAGTGCCTTCTCCACGTCTTCAGTAACCTCAACCTTAGCTCCAGATTCTTTCGCAATCTCACTGCACTTATCAACTATCGCTGGGTCTGTGTGTAGGCTCTTTGGGCCGCATGCAACGAAATGCAGACCCATCTTCGCAGAACCTATCATAAGAGAGTTAGCCATGTTGTTTCTGGAATCGCCAACGAAGACAAGCTTTCGACCCTTGAGGCTGCCCAGGCTCTCCTCGATCGTCATGAAATCTGCTAGGATTTGAGTCGGATGGTACAGATCAGTAAGACCGTTGTACACAGGGACCCCTGACCACTGAGAGAGCACATCAACTGTTTCCTGTTTGAAGCCTCTGAACGCTATCGCATCGAACATCCTTCCAAGGACTCTTGCAGTATCCTTCAGATCCTCTTTGACTCCAAGGTGAATGTCATCTTTTGAGAGGAATACCGCGTGGCCTCCCTCTTCTCCAAAAGAAGTTTCAAAGGCAGTTCTTGTTCTTGTCGACCGCTTCTCAAATACAATTGCCAGTGTCTTGCCGGTGAATCTACTGGTCGGAGTTCCAGCCCGTTTCTCTACCTTCACCTGCCTCGCAACATCCAGTAGATAGCGGATCTCATCTCTTGTGAAATCAAGTAGTGTCAAAAAGCTCTTTCCTTTAAGGTTTACGCCCATCTTAACCCTCCTTGTTTTGGTTATCTCTAATATAATACATATATAAGTCCTTGCTTTCAATTGTGTTTATGGGCGCGAGGAAACGTAGACTAAACCATATCACAACAATGCGGTGTTATGCTTTTGTATGCTAAGGTATATTGCCCTAATATGGAGGTGACCTTTGTTCAAAGAAAAGTTGGAGAGCACAATGAAGCGCTTGTTAAAAGAGTTCGGTGTAAAAGAAGAGGAAGTAGATTTTAAGATTGAGATACCTCCCGAAGGGTACGGTGACCTCTCGACCAATGTTGCCTTCATTCTCTCAAGATCTCTCAAGAGGAGTCCCAGAGAAATCGCTGTTTCGATTTCCGAAAAGCTGCGAAAGGAATCAGATTACAGTAGAGTTGAGGTGGCTGGACCCGGGTTCATAAACGTCGATTTTTCCATAGATTATCTCTCTTCTGTACTGGCCAAAATCCTTGAAGAGCCAGGCTTCTGGAAGAAACAGGGCGAAGCAAATATTCAATTCGAATTTGCCAGTGCCAACCCAACAGGGCCTTTTACTGTTGGCCATGGACGCCAGGCAGTATTCGGCGATGTTTTATGCAGGGTCTTCTCTTCAAGGGGTTTCAGGGTTCAGAAGGAGATGTACATAAATGATGCGGGTCGACAGATAGGGCTTCTTGGGAGATCTCTGTGGGTAAGGTACAATCAGCTCCTAGGCCGGGAAGAAGAACTTCCTGAGGATGGTTATCAAGGCGAGTATCTGGTTGAGATTGCGCAAGGACTCGCAAATGAAGTTGGTGATCGCTTCAAAGGGAGCTGGAACGATGAATCAGAAGTTTTCTTTAAGAAGTATGCGCTTGATAAGATGCTCGAAGACATTTTGGGAACCCTAAAGAGGCTGAGAGTAGACTTTGAAAATATCTTTTATGAGAGTTCTCTTATTGAAGACGGAACGGTTGAATTCGTTATCAAATCTCTGGAAGGTAAGGAGTTGATATACGAATCCGAAGGAGCAAGATGGCTGAAGGTATCGAAGTTTGTTGAAGATGATGACAAGGTATTAGTTAGGTCAAATGGTACCAACACTTACTTCATGACAGATATTGCTTACCACTACAACAAGCACGAGAGGAAGTTCAAGAAAGTTTTCGATATCTGGGGTGCAGATCACATGGGTCACATACCCAGAATGAAAGCAGCGATGAAAGCGCTCGATATTGATGATGATTTTTTGAACGTGATTATTCACCAGTATGTAAACCTCAAGAGAGAGGGTGAAGTGGTGAAGATGTCTACAAGAAGAGGGGAGTTCACAACTCTGGATGAACTAGTTGAAGCCGTGGGAGTGGATTCGACGAGATATTTCTTCGCGATGTTCGATCCTGACACTCACATGCTCTTTGATATAGATCTGGCAAGGCAGAGGTCGAATGACAATCCTGTTTTTTACGTCCAGTATGCCAACGCAAGAATAAGCAATGTCTTTAGGACTGCAGATGAGAAGAATGTGATGATATCAACGAGTTCATTGAAGTTGCTGAATACTAAGGAAGACAGAAAAATCATCAAGCTATTAACCATCTTCCCTGAGATTCTAGATTCTATAGTGACAGACTACAGGACAAATCGTCTGACTTCTTATCTGGAGGATCTTTCAAGGGCGTTTCATGGATACTACAACAAAAACATCATTGTTGATCCAGAGAACCCGGCTCTTTCCGGGGCTCGACTGGCAATGTGCAAGGCTCTGCAGAATGTTTTGAAAGCCGGGCTAGATCTACTTGGAGTGGAAGCTCCCGATAGTATGTGATGGAAGAACTGAAGATAGAGAAGCTTATTGCTGGAGGGTACTCTCTTGCCAGAACGAGAGAAGGTAAGGTTGCCTTGCTGGACGGAGGTTACCCCGGGGAAGTGGTTCTTGCAAGCCGAAGTGAAGGAAAGAACGACTTCCATCTGATGAAGACCGAAAGGATCGTAACTCCCTCAAATGCAAGACGGGAAAGACTATGTACAAGCTTCCCAGTATGCGGCGGATGCGACTGGCAGACGCTCGAGTATTCTCAACAGCTCCACTGGAAAAGAGAGATTATTCGAGAGCAGTTCAGCAGAGTTGGAAAGATCAAAGTTGATGATTTTGAGATTGTTCCCTCTCCGAAAGAAGTGAATTACAGGCTGAAAATGGAATTTGTTTGCTATCAGGGAAAGAAGGGACTCTCCCTTGGTCTTTACAGGAGAAACAGCAAGTTCCCTGTGAATTGTCGGAATTGTGTCTTGGGCTTGAGAAATTTCGAGAAGACAAGAGCGGTCTTTGAAGATATTCTAAGAAAGACGTCTCTAAGACCTTACAACAGGGCAAACGGAAAGGGTGAACTTAAGCACCTGATTTTGAGAGGCAATCGAAGTCAGGTTATGGCAATTCTTGTTACGAAGGGTGAACGACTCCCGGATGAAGACCATATAGTTTATAGCGTAAAGAAAAGACTGAGCGAGGTTTCAACTCTCGTTCATATAATGAACAGTAATGACAGAGTTGTGATGAGGGGAGTATCAAGAACTCTTTTTGGAGAGGGTATCCTGGAACAGGATCTTTCTGCGAAGAGATTTGAAGTTCCTCCTGTTGCATTTTTTCAGAATAATCTGGAAGTTACTGAACTGATAGTTCAGCACATAGTGAATGAAATGGGAAAATCGGTCGGTGATTCTCTTCTTGATCTATATAGCGGTATTGGTACCTTCTCGATCACCATTGGAAATCAGATGAAGAAGGTCACGTCAGTAGAGTCGAATCCCGTTTCGGTAAAGGCACTCAAAGCCAACGCGAATCTAAATGGAATGTTCGGAATTGATCTCGTTATGAGTGACGTCATAGATTACTTGAAATCAAATGAGAGGCAGTTTTCGACTGTCATTCTAGATCCTCCAAGAGCTGGCGTGGGTGAAGGTATCAAACTTCTTGAAAAGGCAAGGCCCTCGCGAATCTTCTATGTCTCTTGTGACCCTGCAACTCTCGCAAGAGATGTTGCAAAGCTAATGGAAGCAGGATTTGAAATTTCATCTATGAAGGCATTTGATATGTTTCCTCAGACATGGCATGTTGAGACTGTTGTCTTGATGTCGAGGGTAGAGAAGTAAAAGTGTAGAAATGTATCTATAAAAGGACTTTCCGTGATTTGAGTTCCGGTTTCGGCCAGGATGATAATCACGGCTTTTTTTTTGCTTTGTGGGAGCTTATCCAAGATAGCTAAGGTTAAAGGCTGAGTAGACAAGTTGGATGTTGGCTTGGTGAGTTGATAGAATTACTGTGTAACTTCAGATTAGATGAATAACAGACTAGAAGACGTTTTATTATTACGTTTCCGCCAGCGATTTACGATTTACGTCACATTCCTGGCTTAGAATTCGGTGGACTTGTGCGGTATTCTCCGATTTCCATGGCCATGAACGCGATTGTTATGGCGATTGCCTGTGAATATTATGGAGCGCAGTTTTTCGCTAATGGGGCTACACTGGAAGGAGTACTTGAATATCTGGGAACGATCAAACATCCACAGAAAGTTAACGAAAGCTGGAATACGGCCTATCAAGGAAGCAGTGCTTGAGGAAGGCATGAAATATCAACAGATTGGGATCTCACAGGAACAAACAGGCACAGTTTTTAGAAACACGGAAATCCCAAATAAATGAAATCGCTCGAATTTTTCGTGTACCTCCACACGTGGGGGGACGTGGAAATGTCGAACTTTTCTAAAATTGAGGAACAATCCCTTGGGTGATACCTGAGGAAAACTTTATATCTTGGACTTGGCTGTTGATTCTTCTAAGGCCTTGATTGCCTAGTCGCTTGCTTTGCTCGCTTCTTCAATTTTGTCTTCTGTTCTGCGGCAATTTCATATCTGATTGCCATTTGTATCACCCTGAAATATTTTGACGCAGTATTGTCAATTGTTAAAGGCTCTTACTGAATGTAAGTAAACATTTCCTCGTATTGGTTCGGGAGTCTCATATTGATTTTTGTAAAATTACTGAATTTGAGGGTTTAACCTTGATATCAGGCTTAAAACGTTAATCAGTGAATGATTTGACAAATAACAGGTACCTGTTGTATAATGTAATTATCAAACCAACAGGTACCTGTTACAAAGGAGGATTGATATATTTGAAATCGAAAAACGCAAGTGACAACAATACCAATGAAGCCATGCTGGCTTCCCTGGACCGTGTCATGCGTCTGTTGCGTCGGCGGCCGGCCAGACGGACGAATCTGGGCAGAGGAGTCTATCGCCTGCTGTCCATGATTCGTGATCGGGAAGGCATATCGACGCGGGAACTGGCAACTCTGCTGGAGATCCGACCATCTTCTCTCAACGAGAAACTGATACGTCTGGAAACCGAGCAAATAATCAGTCGGGAGCGGGATCCTCGGGATCAGCGGGTATTTCTGGTTCGGTTGTTGCCAAGAGGAGAAGCTCACTTAGAGAGGATCCACGCTGAACGCAAGCAGTTCTATAAATCCGTGAGTCAGATCCTCACCGAGGATGAAGTCAGGGATATGATCGGGCTTGCCAACAAACTAGCTGATGGTATCGAAGCCCTCAGCGATTCGGAGACAGGGCTTCAGGAATCCGAAGGATGTCACGGGAACGAAGCTAATAGGAGTGAGTGATCTTTCATGGAACTGAGGCCGGGGATTACCAAGCGGTCTGGATGGAGCTTCCTGTCAGAGAAAGAAAAGATCAACCGGCCAAAAATCACACGGGAACTCCTTCTGCGCATCGGATCTTACTTAAAACCATACTGGAAGCAAATGCTGCTGGTGGTGGCGACTATTTTGATGTCGTCGGTCTTGTCTATTATGCCTGCCGTTCTAACAGGTCGGATTATCGACGAAGGACTTATTGGCCGTGATTTGAACTTGCTGGTCCGCCTGCTTCTGATCTCATTGGCCGTGACTTTGGGAGCTAATCTCATCGGTGTCCTTGAGAGCTACCTCAACACCTGGATCGGACAGCACATCACTTACGATATGCGCAACAGCATGTATCGACATCTGCAGTCCATGCCGCACCAGTTTTTCACCACCAACCATCCGGGTGAGATCATCACCCGGATGACCAGCGATATCTCCGGTGTCCAGCAACTAATCACGGGAACTCTGACCGGCATCCTCTCCAATATAATTACCCTAGGCGTGTCTCTGCTGGCCATGTATCAGAAGAACTGGATTCTTGCCACTATCAGTATCATCATCGTGCCGTTCTTCACGTTGCCCACCAAGCGGGTGGGCAAGGCCCGCTGGAGCCTGACACGGGAAGCTCAGGCCCGTAACGATGAAGTCAACGGTATCCTGAATGAAACCCTGTCTGTGAGCGGGCAGCTCCTGGTCAAACTGTTCAACCGGGAGGAGGCTGAAATCACCCGTTACGAAGTGGCCAACCATCAGATGATTCGACTGAACATCCGTGAACGAATGGCCGGCCGTTGGTTCCGTGTCATACTGGGTACCTTTGCCAGCATCGGTCCCATGCTGATCTATCTGGTGGGAGGATTGCTGATAATCTGATACGGTTCGGATCTGTCGGTGGGCGACATCACGGTATTGGTCGCACTGTTGAGCAGAATGTATTCTCCTGTGAATTCACTCATGGGGATCCAGGTGGATTGGATCCGCTCCATGGCGCTGTTTACACGCATCTTTGAGTATTTTGACCTGCCCGTTGACATTGCCAGTGATCCGAATGCCGTAGTGCCGCATTCTGCACAGGGAAATATCAACTTTTCTCACGTTGATTTCGCCTATGAGCCAGACCGGCCGATCCTAAGGGATGTCAGCTTTTCCCTAGAAAGCGGAAAAAGCATTGCCATTGTGGGTCCCTCCGGATCCGGTAAAAGTACCATCAGCAACTTGATCCCGCGCCTTTATGATGTATCGAAAGGTAGTATTACCTTTGACGGTATCGATGTCCGAAAACTCGATCTCGGATGGCTCCGCCAGAATGTTGCCATCGTGACACAGGAGACGTATCTGTTCAACGGAACCATACGGGACAACCTACTGTATGCAAAGCCGATGGCGATGGAAGATGAACTCGTGTCAGCATGTATCAAGGCGAATATCTACGATTTCATCAGCAAGCAGCCCATAGGCTTTGACACTTTGGTTGGAAATCGCGGACTTAAGCTGTCAGGCGGAGAAAAACAGCGCATTTCCATTGCTCGGGCGCTTCTCAAAGATCCGGCTGTGTTGATCTTCGATGAAGCGACTTCATCATTAGACTCCATTTCCGAACAGCTGATCCAGAAAGCTATCGACCCCCTCATTTCCACCCGAACCAGCATCATAATAGCTCATCGTCTCTCCACCATTCTGGCGGCTGATGAGATCCTGGTCATGAAAGAAGGGCGTATTGCCGAACGAGGCACTCATACTGACTTACTGGAAGCTGGTGGCGGTTACACCGAACTCTATGAAACGCAGTTTTTTGGCGCATTGGAACCAAGGGAGTAGCACACTACCGCATAATCAGGCCATATTGAGACGGTCTGTCTACATGAGAGAAGATAGGTACTAATATCAAAGCCTTCATCAAGCGGATAACCAGGGTGTTTTATCCTTTCTAATTCTAAAAGATAAACCTATAGTCATTTGAGAGTCTTTGGGATGAGGTTCGGATTGTCATTTGAGAGTCTTTGGGATGAGGTTCAGAGAATACGTAACGATAGTCTTATAGAGTGGAGAAGTATATGGTCTGCCAAAAGATTGAGAACTATTTGATAACAAGCACCTATAAGATATGAAGATGTCGTCGTAGAGCTCAACCGATCCGTTTAGAAGATCTATCAAAAGTGATTACGGATCTCGAGAGTGAGATGGACAGAAGTCAAATAGAAAAAGTATTCGATATACTGAGCCAGAATTACCCGTTGTTCAGCGAACATGACAATGAGTGGATGTCCGACGGAGTGAACAGTACTCCGTTCAAGAACAGTGTTTCGGTAACTCTCTCGACGATGACGCATACAAAGAGAGTAATTCGTGCGGCTGTTGAACTTTTTTCTGAGGTTTCGACTCCGCATGAACTAGAACAACTTACCGATGAACATCTTAGGGAGATTTTCAAACCTGTCGCTCATTACAGTCGCAAGAAAATAACGCTGAAGGAGATGTGTCGGCAACAGATCGAAAAGCAAGGAGGTAAGGTGCCCCAGTTTAGAGAATAGCTTCTTGCTTCGAAGGATGTGGCAAGAAAGAGTTTCAACATCCTAATGAACTTCACTTTTGGGGACAGCTCAATAGCGGTTGCACTAATGTTAATAGAGTCCTTAACCGAAGTGGTATTGTCAGAACAAAAACCCCGCTGAGACTGCTGACCTGGCAAACGAAATGGTTCACGATAAGTACAGGAAACATCACATGAGTGGTTAATTCAACATGGAATGAAGACTGGCAAAGCAAAGAAGCCAAATCGCATAGGCTGCTGCATATATGAGTCGTTTGAGTGGGACAATATGAACACCACTCTTATCTGAACTCATTCATGAATTCGCCAGGTGGCTCCTGCCGTATTCTTTACCGAAGCTGAGCGAAAAGTCTTAAAGCCAAGGAAGATGGCGAATCGCTCAAATAAGCGTTTTATCGGATGGCCATTTCACAAACCTTCATAGTTCAATTTCCTTGCAAGTTTTTGAAGTATGTTGAGATGGTTTTTACCTCAAAATGAACTAACTCAAGATTTTTCGATTTGGGAGAGTCTCTTGCTGAATGTTACGTCTATGAATCCATGTTTTCTGGACAAGAAAGCACTGCACGAATTGTGATAGTTGATTCGACAACGGGGATCAATGTTAGCACAATTCTAAAGAAAGTCTGATGCATGATTCTCTTTATCAGCATTTGTTTGAGTGACAGCAATATCTTCAGATACTCGTATCATTATACACATTTCTCAGCCCTTTGGC
Organism: Mesotoga sp. BH458_6_3_2_1; assembly: GCF_003664995.1. NCBI lineage: Bacteria > Thermotogati > Thermotogota > Thermotogae > Kosmotogales > Kosmotogaceae > Mesotoga > Mesotoga sp. BH458_6_3_2_1. The sequence goes on from NZ_JFHL01000002.1 coordinate 87,138, forward strand.
CTATAATTAGCAGAGAGGATTCCTTACCCGAAAGGAGATAAGCAATGGCTAGAAGAAGTAGCGGCGGGTCGTCATCGAGCAACAGAAGTAGCGGTGGAAGAAGCGGAGGATCGTTTAGTAGCAGTCGAAGCAGTCGGTCCTCAAGCAGTAGCTCGAGTAGCTCTAGAGGAAGCACTTCAAGCAGACCGGGTAGCTCTTTCCCTTCAGGAACCTTTGGTAGTTCTTCGCGCAAAAAGGTTTTTACATCGCCCTTCAGAATTCCTGTCGGAGGTTTCAAGAGGCCGACTACGGGTGGGTCTGGAGTGAATACTGCCGGATGTGCCGGATGCAGTGGCTGCAGCGTCTTTGCATTTGGTGTGATCGTTATCGCTATAATACTGATTGTACTGGTTGTCTCAGGGACCTTCTCCTCTTGTGGAAGTAATACCAGTAATGTTGAGATCACCAAATCGACGATCGCGAGAGAACCGCTGCCAAAAGGATCGGTTAACGAAACCGGGTATTATACAGATGAGCTCGGGTGGATTAACAAAGACTCTGTTCTTATAAACGGCATGAAACACTTCTATCAGGAGACGGGCGTTCAACCTTATCTGTACATAACAGATACTGTAAACGGCTCTCACTATCCAACTGAAGATGACCTCGCGGATTTCGCCAGCGGTCTTTACGATAGGCTATTCACAGACGAAGCTCACTGCCTAGTAGTCTTCTTCGAATATGGCGACGGCTATATGGACAGATATATATGCGGTAATCAGGCGAAGACAGTTATCGACGACGAGGCTGCCGATATCCTTCTCGATTACATAGACAAGTATTATTATTATGACAACTTCGCCGATGAAGAGTTCTTCGCCAAGGCATTCATTGACGCGGCAGACAGGATAATGACTGTTACCAGATCACCCTGGATTCCAGTGTTTATTATCATAGGAGTTATTGCACTAGTTGCGCTATTGCTTTTCTGGTGGAGTAATGTGAAGCGCCAGAAGAACATTGAGGCCAAGCAGACCGAAGAGATTCTGAACACACCGCTCGAGAAATTCGGTGATAAGGACGTAGAAGAGTTGACAAAGAAATATGATGATGATGACAAAACTTAGTTCTCTGATAGTGCAAACTATTTCAAAGCCTTATACAGGCTAGTTGTGGGAGGAAGAAATGGGTATTCTTGACAGGTTCAACGACATTATCAAATCAAACGTGAATGCTCTGCTGGACAAAATGGAGGACCCTTCGAAGATGATTGATCAGCATCTTCGCGAACTTAGTGAAGATCTCGCTGAAGTGAAGCGAGGGACGGCGGGAGTAATCGCAGAGGAAACAAGAACAAAGCGTCTAGTCGATGAAAACATGGGTGAAGTGGCCAAATACGCGGATTTTGCAAAGAGGGCATTGCTGGCAAAAAATGAAGAAGATGCGAAGGTCTTCATAGCAAAGAAGCAGGAACTCGAGAATGTAGGAGCCGGTCTTATGACTGCTTACGCAGCAGCTCACGAGAACGCTGTGAAGATGCGCCAGATGCACGACAAACTTGTTTCAGATATTGAGTCACTCAAGTCTAAACGGTCGATGATAAAGGCTAAGGTGGCCGTTGCCAAGACTCAGAAGAAGATAAACGAAGTGACTTCCTCTGCTGGAAAGACTCAGGGAGCAATGGACGCAGTAGGAAGATTGGAAGACAAGGCCCAAAAAATGCTAGATGAGGCCAATGCCATGGCAGAATTGAACACCGAGACTATTGACAAGGCAAAGGCCCTTGAAGAAAAGTACGCTGCCAAGAGTTCGTTTGCAGTTGATGAAGAGCTTGAACAGATGAAGAAGGATCTTGGTGTTTAACAGTTTTTTCTCGATTTCTGTTGCTTTTAAGTAAGTATGCTTATTCTCGTGGTAGGAGCAGTGTCTCCAGAGTAAACACGAGAATCAAGATTGGAACGAACACTTGGGTCCGCCTTTTATGAAGTTTCTGAGGCCGAAGATAAGTTAGATTAGTGTGTCCGTTTTGGATGCGCGCAGCTTGTTTCGGCTTCTTCTTTTTGAAGTTGACTCTCCCTGCTGTTTTCTTAGAATAGCCGGCTCGCAAATGTAAACAGGTCTGAAACAAAATTGATTGTCAAGCTCGACGTCAAGGCGAGGCCCCTCAATTTTGATCAACTTACGTTCTGTGGAGGTGAATTGTGATAGAGATTCCCGAAGCATTTGTGCTTGCGAGTCAGATAGACGAGACTCTTTCCGGTAAGATAGTTGACGGAGTTGAAGTGCCTGAGAATCCAGGCAAGTTCTCTTTCTATCTTGGAGATCCAATCGAATATCAAAAACTGTTGATTGGTTCGTTTTTTTCTTCGGCCAGGGCAATAGGTGGAATGGTAGAAATTTCCGCCGACAGGAGGCGATTGGTTTTCTCAGATGGAGCCGCCCCTAGGTTCTACTCTCAAGATCAGAAGCCAAAAGTGAAGTCCCAGCTCACAGTGAAGTTCGGCGACGGTTCATCCCTGAGTGTTTACGTTCAGCTTTATGGAGGGTTATGGTGCTTCGAAGAAGGTGATTTTGACAACAAGTACTATTTTGTGGCACAGGAGAAACCGTCACCTATCAGTGAGGATTTCGATGAAAACTATTTCTCGAAGCTCTTTGACTTCGAAAAGGCCGATTCGCTTAGTCTAAAGGCCTTCCTGGCAACTGAGCAGCGGATACCGGGTTTGGGTAACGGTGTATTTCAAGATATAGCCTGGACTGCCGGGCTTCATCCAAGAATAAAGATAGGTAAGATTTCTGATGGTGACAAAGAGAGGTTGTTTTCTTCGATTAAGACCGTTCTCAAAGATATGACTGAAAATGGTGGTAGAGATTCTGAGAAGGACCTCTTTGGAGTTGAAGGGAAGTATAAGACAATCATTGGAAGGGCGACTTTTGGCAAGGCTTGTCCTAGATGTGGCGGAACGATAGGAAGGCAAAACTATCTTGGCGGAAAGGTATATTTCTGCCCATCTTGCCAGAGGCTGGAGTGAAATGCTCTACCTTTTCAGCTTTCTTGAGAAGATACTGATTTAGCGTAAAGAGAGTCAATCAGTACTCTATCATAGGGTATACTTGCCTATAGAAACTGTTGAGCAAGGAGGATTTTCTGTGAAAAGTTTTTCTGAGCTTATTTCTTTGGCTAAGGCCAAGGGTCCAAGAAGAGTTGTACTTGTTGGTTCGGAAGACAGAGAAGGAGTCAAAGCTCTAAAATTTGCGTTTGATGAGGGAATAGCGATGCCAGTCTTCGTAGGTGATGAAGAAAGAACGAATGAGATCCTCGAAGAAGAAGGACTAAAGGGAGAGGTTATGAGTGCTTCAAGTCCCGAGGAAGCATGTGAGAAGGGTATCAGGCTGGTGAACTCCGGATATGCCGATATAGTATTGAAAGGTCTTGTCAAGACCTCCACACTGCTGAAGGCAGTTCTCAACAAAGAATGGGGGCTGAGATCCGGAAAGATCCTGAGCCATATTGCCGCTCTTGAAGTCCCGGCAATTGATAGGATAGTCTTCGTTACGGATGGTGGAATGGTAATTCGCCCAGACCTGCCGACCAAAATATCTATAATCGAAAATGCAGTATCCTTTTTGATATCACTAGGTTATGAAAAGCCAAAAGTCGCATTGGTAGCTGCTGTTGAAACAGTAAATGAAGACATGCCAGAAACCCTTGAGGCTGCAGTGATCTCGAAGATGGGCCAGAGGGGACAGATAATAGATTGTGAGATAGATGGCCCTCTTGGAATCGATAATGCAATATCATCATTCGCAGCGGAAATAAAGAAGGTTTGCGGTCCAGTTGCGGGCAGGGCAGATCTACTTGTCGTGCCTGACATTGCTAGCGGAAACTTCCTTGGGAAATCGGCCGTCTACTTTGCGGGCGGAAAGATTGCGGGGCTAATTCTGGGTGCCTCGGCACCGATTGTTATTGTATCAAGGGCCGACTCATCTCCTTCAAAACTCGCCTCGATTGCTTTGGCAAGTTACTCATTAGGAGAACGATGATGAAAGTAGAGTTTGAAGATGAAGTTCTAGATCTTGAAGGCGGAATTTCAGTCAGAGAGCTTCTTATCAGTCTGGACGTTGATTCTGATCGGTACATAGTATTAAAGGATAGGAAAATGGCTGATCTGGATAGTTTTCTTGATGATGGTTCAGAGGTCTTGATTATCAAAGCGATCGTGGGAGGGTAGAGATTCAAGGAACCTAAAGACAAAGTTATCAGGAATCTCGATCCCGAGTTCAAGATTCTTTTTGTGTTCTCCATGGTAATCACTGCCACCTGTGGCAAGCAGATCAAGTTCCTTCGAGATCTCAAGAAGTTCATTTCTCGTTTCTATATCGTATGTCTTGTAAAATACCTCTATTCCTTTCAGACCGTAAGACCTCATTGTTCTTATCATCTCTACAGTTCGATTGCGATCTAGCGTCATCGAAAGAGGGTGAGCTAGGACTGGAATGCCCTCGGCAGAAAGGATGAGTTCTATGGCGGCTTTTATCGATAGTTTTTCTTTCTCTACATATGCTCTTCCCTCTCTTCCGATGAACCGAGAAAAGGCCTCTTCTATTGAATCAGCGTACCCCTTCTTCACAATGAGATCTGCTATGTGAGGTCTTCCGAGACTCTCACCAGGAAAAGAATATTCGAGTTCTTCATCCGCTATATGAACTCCTAGGGATCTCAGCCTTGAGAGAATTCTGGTATTCCTGAGATCTCTTTTCAGCCTGACTTCTTTTAAATTGTTTTCGATAGACGCAGCCGATGAAATCATTCCGTAACCAAGGATGTCAAGAGTCTCGTGAAAATCACAGCTAATCTCTACTCCTTTTACGTATCTTATTCCCATCTGTGAAGAAAGCTCGCTTGCTTCAACTTGACCGGCTAGAGTGTCGTGATCTGTTATCGAGAGAGCGATAATTCTCTTATCGAGGGATTCTTCAATTATCCCAGCAACCGAGTTGGTTCCATCTGAATGGTCTGAATGACAGTGAAAATCAACAAACATTCGTCTGCCACCTTTCTCATTAATGATGATATTATTCTACTAGAGGTGATGACAATAGAATACTACCTCAGTGAAGGTACAATTTTGAAGAAGCGTTACAGGGTTATCAAGCCGTTGGGCAGAGGTGGATTCGGTTTAACTTATCTATGCTCTGACTTTCACAAGGGAAATAATGTCGCCGTGAAAGAGTTCTTTCCCAGAGGCGTAGAAAGAGAAGGCAACAATGTCAAGCCGGTGAGCGATGACCTGAGAGAGATCTATTTCGACAAGCTCTCTTCCTTCTCCGAAGAATTCACAATAATGTCCAGAATCGAAGATGACAGAGTTGTTAAGGTTCTAGATCTTTTCACAGAGAATAACACCGCTTACTATGTGATGGAGCTAATAAGTGGAAAAACTTTGAAGGACGCAGTGAGAGACGAAGGTGTGATGAACGATGAAGAGGCTTTTGAAACGGTGGAAAGCATACTTAAAGGAGTCTCGTCTATTCACGAAAGAGGCTATATCCACGGCGACTTGAAACCTACCAACGTAATGCTCACAGATGATGGAAGAATAAAAGTAATGGATTTCGGCGCAGCATGTCTAAAAGATGTGTACCTTATGAATTCCCTCGCGAAAGTGGTATCCCTCAGCTATACTTGTCCCGAGAAATTCTATTCTTCTTCTCCTCCAAACTACTCATGGGATGTGTATTCAGTTGGGGGGATTCTATACTTTCTGCAGAGCGGAGAGGATCCTGTTCCTTCGACAGAAAGAGTTAAGGGAGTTCCTCTCATCTTCGACACATTTTCAAGAAGAGCCAAGCGAATTCTCGACAAATCAATGGCATTGCTCTCAGAGAAAAGGTACTCTGATGCGGCAGCTTTCAGAAGAGCTTTGAAGTCCAGATTCTTTGGACTTTGATTCAGCGTCTGGCAATCAAGTCGTAAACACTTACCATTTCTCTTGAAAGATCATAGAACTCGTCGATTTCTTCCAGAAGGTCGAGAAACATCTCTTTGACTTTCGTCTGAGCTTCCTCAATGGATTCGAACGAGAGTATAGTGAGCTTGTCTTGTTTACCATCTTTTCCCGGTGTTTTTCCAAGTTCACTTTTTGTAGATGTTACATCTTTTATGTCATCCATCATCTGAAACAACTTGCCGAATCTCAGCCCCAGCTGGCGCATTTGAACGAATTTCTCTTCCTCTTTTCCCGCAAACGGAGCTGCGAAACAGAAGCCGAAAAGAGAACCCGTCTTGGCAGCGTGAATTCTTTCCATTTGTTCTCTTGACTTGTTTACGGGGAAGACGTCTTCGAACTCACCTTTGACTACCTCAAGAGAAGTCTCTTGCCAGAGTCTCATGAGATTCAGCTTAGAACTGCTTTCTATATCTAGTGAAGAGAGGAGTTCTGAGGGATACAGCATGAGAAAATCCCCTGCCAATATGGCTTTGCACTCACCAAATTTAACGTGACTAGATGGTAAGCCCCGCCTCATAGTATCGTTATCTACCGCAGGCAGATCATCGTGGATCAGACTTCCGCTATGGAAGAGTTCTACGGCAATACCTGTCTTTATGGCATTTTCCTCGCCGAACCCAGTGAACCTAGCTAGTTCCCAGACAAGATATGCTCTGAGTCTCTTTCCACCAGCCATAGGAGTATAAGAGACTACTTCTTTCAATGGTTCATAAAGGTCCAGTTCATCGAGAAACCTTCTAAGATTCATATTGAAAAAGGGTGTAAATTCAGCTAGATTCATTGTTCTCGTCTTTTCCTCTGAAGTGTTTTTTGAGCTCTTCAATGTCAAGGTTTTCAACGAACTTCTTGAAGCCTTCATTTTCCTCTTCCGGACCGTGCTGAAGAGTGTCAGTCTGAAGGTTGCTTAGGTCGATAGAACTCTCAACGAATACAGCATCTTCTACGAAAATCGGGAAACCCTTCTTAACGGCGAGCACCAGACAGTCAGATGGGCGAGCATCTATCACGTAAAACTGACCGTTTCGATCCTGCAAATGTAGAGTCGCGTAATAGATATTGTCTTTTACCTGACCGATAACTGCCTTCTCGAAATTACCCCCAAGTTGAGCGACTGTATTAAGAAAGAGATCATATGTCAAAGGCCTTGGAAAGTCTTTTCCACTAACAGCAAGGGCAAGAGCCTCTGCCTCAAATGGGCCAATCCATATTCCAAACCCCTTGTTTGTCTTCTCAACTTCCAGTATGACTACTGGGGAATTACTCTGGTCTAGGGCCAATCCCCTGAGTCTTACCTGCAACATAAAATTCACCTCAGTTTCTCAGTGATTCCAGTGCATCTTCAATTATATTATAGACTCCTTGGCAGAACTCTTTTTCGGAAGCGAAGTCTTCCGGTAAAACAGGCTTAGATATGGCAAGAGAGATCCTTGACGGAGTGATAAGGAAACTGTTCTTCTTCAGAAGATTACGAGTTCCGTCTAGAGCTACAGGGATGACTTTAACTCCAAGCTTGAAAGGTATTGAAAGACTCCCGTCTTTGAACTCTCCAATTTCTCCGGCTGTGCTTCGAGTTCCTTCCGGAAACAGCAGAATCGTCCCGTCCTCTTTCAGTATTCTGAAGATCTTTCTCATAGCACCTGCTGTCTGCGATCTGTTTCCTCTCTCAATGTATACTCCGTCAAGAGCACTGATGAACCAGCTGACACCTGGAATTTTCGACAACTCTTTCTTTGCTATGAAAGAAATTTCCGGATAGACGTAGCCCGGAATAAGCGGTATGTCGAACGCGCTTTGATGGTTTGCGACGATTACCATTGGTCCGTTCTGGGGCACATTTTCCCTACCTGCTACCCTTACCTTTGATCCCGAAAGTACAAAGGCCGCTCTGCCAAATCTCGAGACTTCTCTTGAGATGAAAGTCTTTCTCTCTTTCTTCCCTTTTATCTTGCCTATCAAGTTCCCAATAAGGATCACGATTCCGCCATAGACACAGATGTAAAGGACTCCAAGCACGGCTATCCAGACAGTAACTACCAGACTAAGTAGCTTTTTCAGGAATCTCAATTCCCCCTACCTCCAATATCTCGCCGTTCTTCATTCTGTACATTTTCGACTTGTTGAGGGCCCTCGTCGTCAGGTCCTCAAAGTCCAGCCCGGCTTCTACCCGGTTGATGTCGAATAGTCTTGCCTTTGTTGCGGGACTCGATGGCACGAACACCGTACAACAGTCTTCATAAGGCAATATTGACGTCTCAAACGTCCCTATTTTCTTGGCAAGCTCTATTGTCTCGATTTTATCGTAAGTAAGCAAAGGCCTAAGCACTATCAAATCTGTCTGTTCTTCAATTACTCTCAGGTTCTCGAGAGTTTGACTCGCCACCTGACCAAGGTTCTCTCCAGTCACGACAGCGATTATCCTGTTCCTTTCAGCAATTCTGTTTGTGATCTTCATCATTAACCTTCTCTGACAGATAAGACTGTATCTCTCTTCAACATGTTTGTGAACGGCGATTTGAGCTTCTGTGAAGTGAATTGAATATAGTCTAAACTCCCTGCCTCCATTGTAGAGAGAAAGGGATTTCGCAAGAGAGAGAACTTTGTCGAAAGCCTTCTCACCCGTGTATGGTGGACTGGAGAAGTGAATGGCGTCAAGATCTAATCCCCTCTTCTGGGCAAGCCAACCGGACACAGGACTATCGATTCCCCCAGAAAGCAGCAGAATAGCCCTACCACTTACTCCAACAGGTAGACCTCCGTTAGCGGTCGTTTTTCCGCATGAAATGAGAACTCCTTCATCTCTTATCTCAATCTCGATCTTGAAATCCGGATTGTGAAGATCGACAGAAGTTTCGGGGATCTTTTCAAGAATCCGCTCCCCAACAAGAGGATTCAGTTCGATGCTTTTCAAAGGGAATCGCTTGTCGAGCCTTCGGGTCTCCACCTTAAAGGTTCTTTTCCCTCTCTCGACCTCCCTCCTTGCAAGGTCTGTGGAAGTCAGATAGATGTCCTCAAGATCGTAAGTTGTCCACGTCCCCAAACTGTAGTTCTGGATTCCGAATGTCCGAGACATTACTTCCGTGGCTGTTTGCAGCTTGTCAGAAGGCACAGTGACTATTATTCGCCCCCGGATCCTTTCTACAGTCGACTTTCCTAATTGTCTCTTTATGTTGTTTGACAGGACCTTTTCGAAGAGTTTTCTGTTTCCCTGCTTTAGAGCAATTTCTCCATATCTCACTACTACGAATCTATCCATGAAATACCTCCGGGTTGTTTTTTCCATTGTAGTTATATAATATTCCTATCATATAATCTTACTAAGGAGGTGTTCCTTTACATGAAGAAACTGCTATTAATCTCTTTCTTGGTTCTATTTTCATCGCTTTTTATTGCTTCTGATTTCGAGACGCTCCAATCTGAATTTGTTCAGATAAGGGCGGTACAGAACACTGGGCTGATGACCAGCTTCATAGAGAGACTCGAGTCAGAGGATCTAGGAGACATAGAAATTCTCACGTTGCTTGCGGATTCTCACAGAGAGTATGCAAACTGGATAGAAGACAAGAAAGATAGAGAAACTCACTATAAGAAGGCAAGGGAACTTGCAGAAAAGGCAATAAAAATGGACGATTCTTATGGGATGGCCTACTATGTAAAAGGTGCGGCGATAGGACAGCTTGCTCAGATGGCGGGGATAATCCAATCTATGTTCCTGATAACCGACTTCGATAAGAGTATAGATAAGGCTATGGAACTGATGCCAGACAGTCCATTTCCCTTTATTGCTAAAGGAATGAGAGATAGAGATACTCCCTGGCCATACCGAAATTACGGAAAGTCGGAAGAACGATTCCTGAAGGCCATTGAAAATGATCCTGCATATATCAACAGTTACTACGAGCTCGCTTTACTTTATCAGGTATGGAAAAAGAAAGATTTGGCCGCACAATACTACAAGAAGGTTCTTGAACTGGAAATTCAGAGTGATTTCGTGGTTCAAGGTCAGGAGTCGAAGGAAAAGGCGCAGAAGTGGCTGGAAGATAACGGATACTGATGCTATACAGAATCATCTTTTCTCTCGTTCCACTTGTTCTTATGCCGTTCCTTAATTACTCGTTTTTGCTTTCGGCGATAGCTGCCTTTCTAGTTTTTACGGGTATGATTCTTGGAAGCAAGACAGTTCGTGTTTCGAAAATTCAGAACCTTACCCTTATTCTCTTTTATGTAGTTCTACTATTTGGCTTCTTTCAGGATACAACTGGCACAATGTACGAAGGTGAAGTTCTTATTCTCGCCGCGGCGCAAGCATTATCGGGATTCTACGGACTTTTTCACCATAAGAAGCCGTTGGCGGTTGCCTTTTCACTTTTGTATTGGACTCTTGTTGGAGTGGCGATAGGCAGAATCGCGAATTTTAGGTTGGGAAGTGGCGGAATCGTGCTTGCTGCGGTTCTAATGATTTTAGTTGCAGCTCAGGATCTTAGAAGGATTCTGAAGCCCATTGTGAGGACTCCTTTTGAGTGGGATGGTGAAGATAAGTATGAGTAGAACGGAGAAAATCAGAATTGGAATTGTTCAGTTCAAAGCAGACAATGATGAGCCGGGCGAGAATTTGGAGAAGGCGACAAGCTATATTGAGAGTCTTGTTGAAGAGGATGTGAACATTGTTGTTCTTCCCGAGATGTTCAACAGCGGATATGGAACGGATGAAGCCACCGTCAACAATGCAGTCGAGATGCAGGAGGAGACAGAAGAGATCCTTTCGGCGCTTGCCGATTACAATGACATTGCTATTGTCGGTGGAATGGTGAACAGGACGAAAGTCGGTCTTTTCAATTCCGCTGTAATAATGCTTCCTTATCTTGAAGCGATCTACTACAACAAGACTCACCTTTTCCGCGATGAAAAAAAAGTCTTCACTCCTGGCAAAGAATTCAAGTCTTTTGAGTATTTGGGTGTGAAGTTTGGACTACTTATGTGCTATGAAATCGGGTTCCCCGAAATCTCGAGAAAACTCTGCAGGCAAGGAGCCGAGGTTCTCTTAGTTCCATTCGCCTTTGGAAGAGAGAGAAGGTTGATTTACGATACTGCGACCAGAGCTCGTTCAATTGAAAACGGGTGCTTCCTTGCGGCAGCCAGTCAAGTTGGATCGAATAAGTCTATGAACTTTGTCGGAGAAAGCAGAATCGTTTCGCCTTCAGGGGAAATCATTGCAGATTGTGGTGGCGCAGAAGGTTTTGCTTTTGCCGATGTTGACACTAAGCTTGTCAAGAGATATCGATTCAACGAGAGTCGTGATTCTCACGGGTATTTTTCTAACTTAAGAGACGATCTATACGTTTGAAACCCGGTTGACAGGTTCATTCCCATGAGATACAATAAATACCGTTAGTGGGCCGTTAGCTCAGCAGGCAGAGCGATTGATTCTTAATCAATAGGTTGCAGGTTCGATCCCTGCACGGCTCACCAGAGAGTGTAAATTAAGTGGAGATTTTCTCCCACCCCCGCCCGAAGGTTGAGGGGTCAATACCTTAAGAATAGGTTATTGACATGGCGGGTTATTCCGCCAATTTTTTATATGAGAGGTGATGTAGTATCGCAAGAGGTGATTCAACACCGAAAAACAATGAAATAATGACGAAGACGGTGAGACTTGTTGACATTAACGGGGAACAGCTGGGTGTTGTTCAGACATCAGAAGCGCTTAAAAATGCCAGAGAAAAGGGTCTAGATCTAGTTCTTGTGGCGCCTGCGGCAAATCCGCCGGTTGCAAGAATAATGGATTACGGAAAGTATAAGTACGAAAAGGACAAGCGAAAGAAGGAAGCAAAGAAGAAGACCAAGCAGTCACAGCTTAAAGAGATGAAATTCAGAATCAGGATTGATGAGCATGATTTCCAGACCAAGACGAACAGGATAAAAGAATTCCTTGAAAAGGGAAGTAAAGTTAGGGTCGTCATAATGTTCAGAGGCAGGGAAATCGTCTTTTCAGATAAAGGAAGAGAGATTCTCGAAAGAGTTGCAGATCAGCTACAGCAGATTTCCGATATCGATAGGCCTCCAAAGTTGGAGGGAAGAGATATGTGGATGATTCTTAAGCCAAAGGCAGCTCCTCAAGGAGGTAAAGATAATGGGCAACAAAGTAAAAATGAAGACTCATAAGGCAAGTGCCAAGAGGTATAAGGTTACCGGTAGTGGAAAGATCATGAGGAACCAATCAGGAACTGGTCATAATACCGGTAAGAAGAGTGAAAGCAGTCGCCGAGAGGCTCGAAAATGGAAGCTGGTCGAAGGCGGATACGAGAAGAAAGTCAAGAAAAGCCTGGGCATTTGACCCTTTTGAGAGGTGAGATTTAGATGCGTGTAAAAGGTGGAGTAAATTCAAAGAAGAAAAAGCTGAAATATCTGAAAGCCGCGAAGGGTTATAGAGGTGCCTTGAGCAGAAGGTACAGGCTGGCAAAGCAGTTTTATATAAGATCCGGTGTCTATGCCTATGCGGGAAGGAAGATAAGAAAGAGAGATTTCAGGAAACTCTGGATAACCAGGATCAATGCCGGTGCGCGAATCGCAGGCACTAAGTATAATGATCTGATCCATGGTTTGAAAATCGCTGGTGTGAACATCAACCGAAAGATGCTTGCAGACCTTGCAGTCAATGACTTCAATACGTTTAGGGAGTATTGCGAGATCGCCAAATCGGCACTGAACGGAAATTAAAAGGGGCTTAGGCCCTTTTTTTTTGAGAGGAGATGAGACAATGGAATACTCTGCTAAGAGAATAGGAAAGATGGCCTTCTACGCAAAAACCCCCTCAGGTCATGATATATATATGGACGCCAAGGAAGCTTCAGGTGGAGATGGGTCTGCACCAAGCCCAATGGAGACGGTTCTGGCTGCATTGATGGGGTGCACGTCGATGGACGTTGTTTCCATACTCTCCAAGATGAAGGTCAACGACTACGAATACTGGATTTCTGCAAACTATGAGTATGCTAAAGAACATCCAAAAGTCTTCACAAATATTGAACTCGTCTACCATTTCTCCGGCAAGAATCTTCCGAAGGACAAGATTGAAAAGGCAGTTAATCTCTCGCAGGAAAGATACTGCTCTGTCTCTGCTATGTTGAAGAACTCGGTAGATCTTGCAATGAGGATTGAATATGAGGGTGAAGAAAATTGAATCCACAAGAGATGGCGGAAGCAATGGAGAAGATAAGAAACAATGTCAAGTCAATAAAGCACAAAATACTTGTGATGTCAGGAAAAGGAGGAGTGGGTAAATCCACTGTTGCAGTGAATTTAGCGCTGGCTCTTGCCGATGAGGGATTCAGAACTGGTCTCATGGATATTGATCTTCACGGTCCGAATGTGGCGAGAATGGTCGGACTCAAGAAACAACCTGAGGTTATTGAGAATCAGATCTTTCCCCCAGAGGTCCTGCCGAATCTCAAGGTTATAAGCATTTCCAGTTTTGTTGAAGATGATGCCCCGGTAGTATGGAGAGGTCCTATGAAGACTACGGCAATATACCAGTTTCTGGGTGACGTTGCGTGGGGCGAACTCGACTTTCTCATTATTGATTCTCCTCCAGGTACAGGAGACGAGCCGCTAACTGCTCTCCAGACTCTTTCCGACATAATGGCGCTTGTGGTGACGACACCTCAGGCCGTTGCGGTTCAGGACGTGAAAAGAGCGATAAATCTTGTCAAGACCATGCACAGAACGCCTCTCGGCATTGTTGAAAACATGTCATACATGAAATGTCCAAACTGTGGAGAGGTAATAAAGCTGTTTGGAGAGGGTGGAGGAAAGGACCTTGAGAATCTCTTTGATATTCCGCTTCTAGGTTCCCTTCCCTTTGATCCGGCGCTAGTAGGATTTTCGGATATTGGTAAGAGTATAGTGACACACATGAGGGGTTCCGAGCTTGAAGCCGCCTATCGAGAGACTGTGAAAGAGATTGTTCAGAGGGTGAAGCTGTAGTGGGCAAGTTCAAGAGCATGACGCTTGAATGGAAAGAAGACAGACTGATACTCATCGATCAAAGAAGCCTTCCTTCAAAGGAAGAGTATGTTGAATGCTTAACTCACGAAGACGTATATCTTGCAATCAAAAATATGGTTGTCAGAGGTGCGCCGGCAATAGGTGCAAGTGCAGCATTCGGCTATCTTCTCGGTGCAAGAGAGGCTAGAACTGGTTCTGAAGAGATGTTTTTCGGACACATGGTATCGGTCAAGAAAAGACTTTCAGAGAGCAGACCTACTGCTGTGAATTTATTCTGGGCTCTTGATAGAATGGAAAGGACGCTTAACCAGCTCCGAAAGCTGGAAAGGAAAGGTCTGATTGCGTCTCTCGAAAGCGAAGCACTGAAAATAGCCAGTGAAGACATCGAGATCAACAAGGCAATAGGGAAGAACGGTGCAGCAATTGTGAGAGACGGTGATGGAATACTCACTCACTGTAACGCTGGCGCCCTTGCAACAGTTGACTACGGTACGGCGCTCGGAGTAATGCGTGCTGCTGTTCAACAGGGTAAGAAGATCTACGTTTACGCCGATGAAACACGTCCTTATCTTCAGGGGGCTCGATTGACGGCGTGGGAGCTCATGCAATCGGGAGTCGACGTCACGCTCATCTGTGACAATATGTCTGGTTGGGTAATGAAGAAGCGACTGGTAGATCTAGTGCTAGTGGGAGCGGACAGAATTGCAGCAAATGGTGATGCAGCAAACAAGATAGGGACATATTCAGTGGCGATTCTTGCTCAGAGACATGGAATTCCCTTCTACATAGTTGCTCCTTTAAGTACTGTGGATCTCTCAACTCCTACAGGAGATGAAATCCCCATAGAGGAAAGAGATCACCGCGAGATAACTCACTTAGGAGGCTACCAGATTGCTCCCGACAATGTAAAATGTTTGAACCCCGCTTTTGATGTAACTCCATGGAATTTGATAACCGGAATAATCACGGAAAAGGGAATTGCAAGGCCACCTTACAACATTTCACTCAAGAAAATGTTTGAATAGAATCCTGGAGGAGGTTTTTACATGTGGGAGTCTTTGAAGAATAGTGACAAGCAAGTATTCGATATCATGGTCAAAGAGCTAGAAAGACAGAGAAACGGGCTAGAGTTGATTGCTTCTGAGAACTTCGTTTCCAGGGCAGTCATGGAGTCTATGGGATCTGTCATGACAAACAAGTACGCGGAAGGCTATCCGTCCAAAAGATATTATGGTGGATGTGTCTATGTTGACGAAGTCGAAGAGCTTGCTCGAGAAAGGGCCAAGAAGCTTTTTGATGCTGGATTCGCAAATGTTCAGCCACACTCGGGATCACAGGCAAACATGGCTGCCTATCTGGCGGTTGCCAAGCCTGGCGATACTATAATGGGAATGTCTTTGAGCCACGGAGGACATCTAACTCACGGTTCTCCGGTTAATTTCTCAGGGAAGCTTTTCAATGTTGTAGCATATGGTGTCGACGAGGAGAGCGAGCTCATTGACTATAGTGAAGTTAGAAAGCTTGCCCTCGAAGCTAGACCTACGGTAATTATTGCCGGTGGAAGCGCTTATTCCAGAATAATCGATTTCAGAAAGTTTAGAGAGGTAGCGGATGAAGTAGGCGCGATTCTTATGGTAGACATGGCTCACTTCGCCGGTCTTGTAGCTGCGGGTCTGTACCCCAATCCGCTAGACTTTGCTCACGTAGTAACGACGACAACACACAAGACCCTTAGAGGTCCTCGGGGTGGCATGATTCTTACAAATGATGAAGGGATTGCCAAGTCGATAGACAAGATGGTTTTCCCGGGAACTCAGGGTGGTCCGTTGATGCATGTCATTGCTTCTAAGGCAGTTTCGTTCGGCGAAGCTCTGGAGGATAACTTCAAAGTATACCAGCAGAGCATATTGGAGAACACTCGTCAGTTGGCGAAATCACTTGAAGAGAAAGGATTAAGGATAGTTTCCGGTGGAACAGATACTCACCTTTTCCTTGTAGATCTTAATCCGATAAATGTTACAGGGAAGGCTGCTGAAAAGTCTCTTGAGAGAGCAGACATTACGGTTAACAAGAATACCATTCCAAAGGAGACTAGATCTCCTTTTGTTACCAGTGGAATAAGAATTGGAACTCCCGCCGTCACTACAAGGGGTATGACGGAGAAGGAAATGCCAATTATTGCCGATTTGATGATCCGGGTCCTTGAAAACATAGAAGGTGAAAAGGGCGAGATACCTGAATCAAAAGTGGAAGAGATTGGTGGGGAAGTCAAGGCTTTGACGGAAAGATTCCCCCTTTATTCTGATTTGATACACAGGAGTGATGAGTGTGTTTGATCAGCTTACAATCGTCAATCACCCTCTAATTCAGCACAAGTTGGGAATAATGAGAGATGATCAGACCGGTCCCAAAGAATTCAGGGAACTCCTCAAGGAAATAACCCTGCTCTTGACATATGAGGCGACAAGACACATACCTACTTATGAGAAGGAAATTACTACTCCCCTCGTCAGGATGGCCGGTCAGTCCATCGAAGATAAAAAAGTGACCGTAGTTCCTATTCTTAGAGCCGGCCTCGGCATGGTTGAGGGGGTTCTTTCTCTAATGCCCAATGCTTCAGTTGGCTATATTGGCATATACAGAGATCCCGACACGATTCAGCCCGTTGAATACTATTCAAAGCTCCCCAGGATCGACGAAACTACTCAGATCTTCGTTCTAGATCCGATGCTTGCAACTGGCGTATCGTCCTCTTGGGCTTTGAAGCTGGTAAAGAGAGCCGGAGGGAAGCAGATCTCTTTGATGTGTCTCATCGCAGCTCCCGAAGGTGTGAGACTCATCGAGAAGAACCACCCTGACGTGAAGGTTTTCACTGCAGCTCTTGATGAAAGACTGAATGACCATGCGTATATCATTCCTGGATTAGGAGATGCCGGTGATAGACTCTACAGGACGAAGTAAGTTTCGTGCTCTCATTTTAGGTGGTTACTTGGAAGATATCGAGATTTCGGGCAGTGGCCACAACGCCGAGATTAAACAGACTCCGGGGGGGTCGGGTTTCAATGTGGCTAACTGCCTTTCATTGATTGGCGCCGATGTTCTATTTTTGAGCTGTTTTGGCGTCGGTGATTCGCGAAAATGGCCTTTTGAGTCTATTCCGGTCACCTCGAATTGCTCTAGTGGGATCTTCCTCTTTAGAGATTCCGAGGTTATCGCAGTTGAGAAACCTTCATTAGTAAGCATTGATGAGGAATTGCTCGAGCTTCTTTCTGGGGAGAGATTCGATCTCCTGTACAGTACTCTTGAGATTGGCCAATTTGCGGCCTCAAAGGCAGCTTCCATAGAGTCCCGGATTAAGATAATAGATCCTTCCCCCTTTCATGAGTTCAAAGGACTTGAGGGTTTAGAGAAGTACGATTTCATTCTCGCTAATGACTATATGTCATTTGATAGAGACGACAGACGAGTCATTATGAAGGCTTCGTCAAAAGGTGCATTTTACGGAAAGAAGGAGTATTTGCCTCCGAGAATCGGAAAAAATCGCTTTGGCAGCGGAGATCTCTTTGGAGCAATCTTTTCGCTGCTGGTTACGATAGGGGCCTCTCCTGAAGAGGCAATAGAAGAAGCTGTGAAGACAAGTGGAGAATATTGTTATCAAGGAAAATCAGTCGGACAGTTCTTGCTTGGCATTAGGGACAGTCTTGATTATGTGATAAGGAGCTGAGTTTATGTCGGGCAAACTCACGGTTGTTGTAGGACCAATGTATTCCGGGAAGACTTCGACTCTTCTCTCTATGGTTGAAATCTACACTCTTGGGAAGAAACGCATAAGGGTTTTCAAGCCAATAATTGATACCCGATACTCATCCAATCATGTTGTAAGTCATTCAGGCCAAATGGCGGAAGCGATAAATGTGTATGACTCTTCTGAAATAGAAGAGATCGTCTCGCGGGAAAATGAGAAGCTCGATGCAATATTCATTGACGAGACTAATTTCTTTGATCAGGGTCTGCTAGAAGTGGTACAGAAGA
Organism: Mesotoga sp. BH458_6_3_2_1; assembly: GCF_003664995.1. Taxonomy (NCBI): domain Bacteria; kingdom Thermotogati; phylum Thermotogota; class Thermotogae; order Kosmotogales; family Kosmotogaceae; genus Mesotoga; species Mesotoga sp. BH458_6_3_2_1. The sequence goes on from NZ_JFHL01000002.1 coordinate 105,161, forward strand.
TGATTTTCGCTGGGATCGATGTATTTTGCGTGGGACTCGATCTCAGCTACAAACATAGACCGTTTGCTGTAACTGCAAATCTGATGGCTGCAGCAGATGAAGTGATAAAGAAAAAGGCCGTCTGCCATATTTGTGGAGAATATAGTGCAACAGTAACTCACAGGATTTCAGGTGCAATCGATACAGAAATCGATGTTGGGGGAATGGAGAAATACATTGCAGTCTGCAGAGATTGTTACATAAAACTTAATTCATTGAATCACAAATGAGTGTTTGCTTGCGTCGTTAAATTACTTCCAGAGCGAGGTGTGTTCTCTTCAGCAAGTATTGCTGATCAATCTACTAGAGATGTTCCTCGAAGGAACATAGGTGAATTAAGTATATTGATGTCTTTCCGGTAATCAAAATTTAATATAAGTAGAAGATAATCACAGTTGTTGTTTAGATAAGTTCAACATTCGCGTGCAGACGCGTTGTATACTTTTCAAGCTGTGGAGGTGTTTAGATGTTTGAAAATCTCCAGGACAAACTCGGCAGAGCATTCAGATTGCTGAGCGGAAAGGGAAGAATCTCGGAAAAAAACATAGAAGATGCCGTTAAGCAGGTCAAACTATCGCTCTTAGAAGCAGACGTTAACTACAAGGTAGTCAAGGAATTTATTAGCGGTGTAACAGAAAAGGCGCTTGGTGAAGAAGTACTCAAATCTTTTTCACCGGATCAGCAGTTCATAAAAGTTGTGAGAGATGAACTGATAAATATGCTGGGTGAAAAGAACGTTCCACTGAAACTTTCGAGTCAACCTGCCAAGATCATGATGGTTGGATTGCAGGGAAGCGGAAAAACGACAACCACCGCGAAACTTGGTACTCTTTTGAGAAAAGAAGGCCGAAAGCCGCTTCTTGTTGCGGCAGATGTATACAGGCCGGCTGCCATAGATCAGTTGATGCAGCTGGGGAAACAGATAGATATGCCTGTCTTCACGGGTGACAGAAAGAACCCTGTTCGTATTGTACAGGAAGCAATGCAGCAGGCCGTAAAGAACATAAATGATGTCGTGATTCTTGATACTGCAGGAAGACTTCATATTGATGACACTATGATGAGAGAGCTAAAAGACATAGTTGCTGCAGTCAAGCCCGATGAGATTCTCATGGTTGTTGATGCAATGACGGGTCAGGATGCGGTTAACTCTGCAAAGGCGTTTAACGAAGCACTAGAGCTTTCGGGCTTCGTAGTTACAAAACTTGATGGGGATGCCAGAGGTGGAGTTATTCTATCCATAAGACATGTTACGGGAAAGCCAGTGAAATTCATCGGAGTCTCTGAAAAACCCGATGGGATCGAAGCTTTTCATCCTGACAGAGTTGCTGGACGGATACTTGGCATGGGAGATGTGCTGTCTCTTATAGATAAGCTTCAATCTAACATAGACGAGGAAAAGGCGAAAGAGATGGAAGAGAAATTCCTTAAGAACAAGTTTGATCTTGAGGATTTCCTTGAGCAATTGAAAGAAGTAAAGAAACTTGGATCGATCGCAGATATTATGGAAATGATACCCGGTGCACCGAAAGATGTGGATTTGGCCGGGAGCGAAAAAAGTATGAAGCGAACAGAGGCGATTATCAGTTCGATGAATGCACAGGAGAGAAGAAATCCAAAGCTGCTCAATTACTCGAGAAAACAGAGAGTAGCAAGAGGAAGCGGAACGTCAATTCAGGATGTGAATAAGCTCCTGAAATCATATGATCAGATGAAGAGTATGATGAAGCAGTTTGGAAGGAAAGGAAAGCTTCTAAAAGGTATGAAAGGATTTCCATTTTAGATAGTAGAGAATCAGGAGGTGTACGCAAAGAATGGTAAAGATAAGGCTAACAAGAATGGGTAGAAGAAACAGGCCTTTTTACAGGCTTGTTGTAGTCGATTCTCAGAAACGCAGGGACGGAGCATATATTGACTCTCTGGGTTTCTATGATCCTATAAGAGATCCCGGTATCATGAGCGTCGATGTTGATAAGGCAGTGGAATGGATTATGAAGGGGGCTCAACCGACAGAGACTGCAAGATCGATTCTTGCAAAATTCGGAGTTATGAAGAAGGTTCACGAACTGAAGTTTGTCAAGGAAGTTGGAGAGAAAGCAGAGTAATGAGGGAAGTACTTGAACACATTCTGAAGGGAATAGTTAGAGAGCCCGATCAGATAACCGTTTCAGAGACACTTGACGAAAACGGGAACACGGTCTTTGAAATTGGTGCCGCAGAAGAAGATGTTGGCCAGATTATTGGAAAGGATGGTAGGACAATCAAGTCAGTCAACGTGCTACTCAACGCTCTTGCAGGCTCATCAAAAGAAAGTTTCATTCTTAAGGTGGTCAGATGAGCGATTTGAAAGACGGTATTCTGGAAAACATGATTCCTATCGGGCGGATAGTGAAGCCCCATGGTCTTCACGGCGAAATGAAGGTGAAAGTCTCCCTTGAAGATGAAGATGTCTTCAGGAACGTTGGGAAGGTTCTTCTTTACAACGAAAAAACGCGATCGCATTTCATGGCTTCAATTGACGGAGCCCGTAGAGCAACAAAAGGATGGATCCTGCATTTCGAAGGTATCAATTCGGTGGCTCAGGCAGAAAGACTTGCTGGCTTCCATCTCTACATCGAAGTACAGATATTGCCAGAACTGAGCGAAGGAGAGTATTATTACTTTCAGGTTCTTGGTTGCAAAGTTTTCGATGAGAATAGGGACTTCATTGGTATTGTAGACGATATTATTGAAACCGGTTCGAATGATGTAATGGTTGTTGTCAAAACCAAGAAAGACTTTTCGATCCGAGAAGAACTCATTCCTATGATTAGGGACTGTATTATAGAGCTAAACTTTGATGATAAGACGATTATTGCGAGGTCTTTGGAATTTGAAGAGGTTAAGCCTGAATGAGGATAGATGTTCTAACCATATTCCCACGGCTTTTCGAAACGATTTTCAACTGGGGTGTAATTTCGAGAGCGCTAAAGAGCGAGATAATTGTTTTTGAAGCCTTAGATATTCGAGATTTCACTGATGATCGCCACAGAACTACCGACGACTATCCATTCGGTGGAGGGAGCGGTTTGGTAATGAAGGCTGAGCCGATTCTAAGGGCAGTTGCGAGTCGCTTTACAGAAAGTAGCAGGCCATACATAATCTACCCTTCTCCTCAAGGAAAGGTCTTTGATAACAAAAAAGCTCTTGAACTCAGCAAACTCAATCATATTGCTTTCATCTGTGGCCGTTACGAAGGGATTGATGAAAGGGTTATGAGCGTGGTTGATGAAGAACTCTCGATTGGTGACTTCGTGCTCAGCGGTGGGGAAGTTCCCACCATACTCATGATAGAGGCTATTTCAAGATTCATACCAGGGGTGGTTGGAGACATGGAATCAGTCATTAATGACTCCTTTTTCTCTGAACTCCTTGATCACCCGCATTACACAAGGCCTAGAGAAGTGAATGGAATTAAAGTGCCCGAGGTGCTTCTCAGTGGAAATCACGAGATGATTGAAATTCAAAGAAGAGTTGAGAGTTTGAGGCGGACAATCGAAAGAAGGCCTGACATCTTTTTGAAGCATGAGTTTGATCTCTCTGATAAGAAGGCCTTACTTATGCTCTTCAAGGAGCTGAAAAAGGATGTTGAATAACATATATCTTGCTTTGATTCACTACCCGGTTTTGGGAAGACATGGGAATATCGTTTCGAGTGCCGTTACAAATCTCGACGTTCACGATATCTCCCGCACTTGCAGAACTTACAATCTAAAGGGTTATTTTGTGGTAAGCAATCTTCCCGCGCAGAGAGAGATAGTAGATAACGTCCTCAACTACTGGCTTGAGGAGTTTGGAAAAGAGTACAATCCAAGCAGAAGTGAAGCGCTGACGGTTGTTAAGAGGGCATCGTATATTGAAGATGTTCTTGAAGATATAGAAGAGATCGAAGGTCAAAAGCCTGATCTTGTTTTCACTTCTGCTAAAAGGGGAAGAGACAGGCTCACTTACGAAGCCATGAGAAACATTATTGCCGGGGGCAAAAAGCCGCATCTTCTTCTTTTTGGAACTAGCTGGGGCTTACCGGAGGAAATAGAAAAAATGTGCAACTACTCGTTGGAACCACTGAGAGCTAATTCGGATTTCAATCACCTCTCTGTGAGAGCGGCGGTTGCAATAGTATTAGATAGATTAATTCGAGAGGATACAATAGATGTTAGGAGGGATTAAGATGGATCAGTACATAAGGTCTCTGGAAAATGAACATTTGAGGGAAGATCTGCCGAAGATGGGTCCGGGCGATACGGTAAGGGTAAGCGTAAGGATCAAAGAGGGTAACAAAGAAAGGATTCAGGCCTTTGAGGGTATTGTTATGGGGATCAGAGGTAGTGGAACCGGAAAGTCTTTCACCGTTAGAAGAGTTGGAGCGGCAGGTGTTGGAGTTGAAAGAATCTTCCCGTTCACAAGCCCGTCTCTAGAGAAGATAGAAGTTCTCAGAAGGGGAAAGGTTAGAAGAGCTAAGATCTACTACATTCGAGATGTGAAGGGTAAGGTAAAGATTAAAGAGAAAAGGGACTGAGGCTAAGTGTCTGCCAAAATGTCGGAAAAGGCCTCTGAAAAGAAAGGATCGCGCTTTCTCCACGAAGTTAGAGAGTGGGGAAAGGCGATTCTTTACGCGGTTGTCTTTGGTACGATAATTCGTCTGTTTGTTTTTGAGACGATGTTAGTTCCGACTGGCTCGATGATACCTACAATTAACCCTCCCGCTCGACTATTCGTGGAGAAAGTCACCTATGAATATAGAGAACCGGACTATGGGGATATCGTCGTGTTTTGGACTCCGTATGTGGATATCGAATCGCAGAAGTATCTGCGGGGGTTTGATAAATTCATGGACCTATTCGCCCCTGCCGAGTACAGGGGTCATGTAAAGTACGTCAAACGGCTGGTCGGGAAACCGGGTGACATACTGGAACTAAGAAAAGCTCCAGACTACACTTCCGCTAATCCAGTCTATCAGCTTTACGTCAATGGGGATATCCCTCCTGCGCTGGAAGAAAAGCGATACGTAAGGGAAGGAATATTCTACGATCCGATGTTCTATTTCGGGCTGGCTCATCCCGATGATCCCTCTGTCAGGATTTCGCCGTATTACAGACTTTACCAGGCATACAAGGGGCTAATCGAATATACTGAGTACTATGATACAGTACTGGGACCTCTTGGAATGGAAGAGTATATTAGTCAGGACCCTGCAACCGGGGAAGTCAAAGTCAGGATTCCAGAAGGTTTCAGATTCATGATGGGAGATAACTCCACCAATAGCTTCGACAGCAGGTATTTTGGCTTTGTTCCGGAGGAAGCGATAGTTGGGAGCCCGATGCTTACCATTTGGCCTTTATCGGATTTTGGCCCATTAAAGAAATAACCGGGGAAACCCCGGTTCTGGCGGAGGCGGTGGGACTCGAACCCACAAGGGGCGTCAACCCCACCGATTTTCAAGACCGGCTCCTTAGCCAATTAGGATACGCCTCCGTTTAGAAAATTATACCTCTTTGATACTTCAGATTCAAGGGGTGCTAAATCTTGAGAGACGTACAGAATGAGAAGGACAAGAGGAACATAAAGATCAATATGGTTGGGATAAAGTCAATCGAGTATCCAATAGTTGTGTTGGACAGGAAGTTCGGGACACAACAGACAATTGGAAAATTCGATCTTTTTGTAGATCTTCCAAAGGATTTTCGAGGTACCCACATGTCTAGATTTGTGGAGGTTTTGGAGAGACACCATCGAAAAATCACCCCGAGAAATATGGAATCGATTCTTGATGACATGAAAGAATCACTTAAAGCAGATGTTGCACACATTAAGGTTGAGTTTCCATATTTCATCAGAAAGAATGCTCCGGTAAGTGGTAGTGAGAGTTTCAGTTCATTCGGGTGTTCTTTCAATACCATGAAGGATGGGGCGTTTGATTTTATTCTAGGAGTTAAAGTTCCCGTCATGACCGTTTGCCCCTGTTCAAAGGAGATAAGTGACAGAGGAGCTCACAACCAAAGGGCAGAAGTCTTTGCCTCCGTCAGAATGAATTCTCTTGTATGGATTGAAGAAATCATTGAGTTTGTCGAGAAGTCTTCGAGCGCCCCGATCTATTCTCTTCTAAAAAGGGAAGACGAGAAATATATTACAGAACACTCGTATGATAACCCCCGGTTTGTAGAGGATCTTTCGCGAGAAGTCGTTCTATTTCTTCAAGAGGATGATCGCATCAACTGGTACAGGGTAGAAGTGATCAGTCAGGAGTCAATTCACAATCACGAGGCATACGCTTGCATCGAAAAGGAATGAGCCGTAATGTTCTCATTTGATTCGCTTGAACCATCTCTTCGCTCGAAGTGTAATATGCTTTTAGAGCTAGTGATTTCTTCTCCACATAATCTCACATCAGTTAGGATATTCGAAAGGGCAGTAACAGTGCACCTCGAGGACACTCTGATCCCGTTTGCCAATTCTACGTTGACAGGCAGTTATGTGGATATCGGAAGTGGTGGGGGGATTCCCGGTCTTTTGCTTGCAGCGGTTTTTCCAAAATCATGTTGGGTGCTTCTTGATTCGATTGCAAAGAAGACTCAAGAGATCGAAAGATTCGCTCTCAAGATGAAACTTAGCAATGTTACAGTGAAGACGGCAAGAGCTGAAGAGTTTGCTCTCGAGGAAAGAGCGAGTTTCGATTCGGCCTTTCTCAGAGCAGTAGCAAGGAGTGACATTTCAATGGAGCTCGCGGCCCCACTGGTAAAGATTGGTGGCAGCATTGTTCTCTATAAGGGACCTGGGTGGAATGAGGAGAGAAGATTCGCAAGAATTGCGGAAGAGAGGCTTGGACTTAGTCTATCCCAAGAGAAGGAATATCGTCTTTCAGACGGATCTACCAGGTTCTTGGTAGTCTACGAAAAGGAAGTTGAAACACCGCCGGAATTTCCACGGAGAGTCGGAATGGCCTCAAAGTCACCGCTCGGAGGTTCAAAGTGACGGAAAATACTGGGAAACTCTGGATTGTCGGAACTCCAATCGGCAATCTAGATGACATGACAGTGAGAGGCAGGAAGATACTGGAAGTTGCAGATGTTATCCTCGCAGAAGATACAAGGAGAATGAGGGTACTACTCTCTGCTCTTGGAATATCCAAGAAAGAGGTCGTATCTCTGAACATGCATAACCAGGAGGAAAGAGTGCCTTTCGTGATTGAGCGGCTAAAAAAGGGAGCGCAAATCGCCCTTTCTAGTGACGCTGGAATGCCTGTGGTTTCGGATCCAGGAGCTCTGATTATTAGAGTCTGTCGCGAGAGAGGATTCGAAATCGATATCGCCCCTGGTCCCAGCGCCGTTTCATCTGCGCTTGCGATTAGCGGTTTTCCGGGGAGTCACTTCACTTTTCTTGGGTTCCTTCCAAGAGGGAAGAATCGCAGAAGGATCTTCAGAAAGATTGCTCAAGGGCTTTATGCGGAGAGTGTCATAGTCTTTTTCGAGTCCCCGTTCAGACTGACCGAGACCTTGACCGATCTCCTTGAAATAGTTGGCGATCGGGAAGTTTTTGTTGGAAGAGAAATGACTAAACTTTTCCAGGAATCGTTCTTTGGGAGAGTATCTGATTCAATTGAGAGATTCGGAACTTCCGAAGTGAAGGGAGAGATAACGGTCGTTCTTTCGGGAAGGGAGAATCAAAATGCTTGAAATGATGAGGAACTTCTTCTGCCTGTCACCAGCAATTGCGGCAACTATTCTCTCCCATGAGTATGCTCGTTTCATAACCGCAAAAAAGTTCGAAGCAATCAAGCCAGAATGGGGAGCGCCGGGATTCATTAGAAGAATAGATCCTGTCGGCCTTCTGATGTATTACTTTTTCAAGTTTGGTTGGTCGAGACCGTTTCCTGTCAACTATTGGAAACTGAGAAGAGTTGGGTATTTCAGAGCTATACTGACTTCCATCTCGGGATCTATTGCTAACTTTTCGTTGGGCCTTGTTGCAGGTCTTCTCTTTTATCTTTCAGGTCTTTACCAGTATTCAACTTTTTTGCCGGATAGTGTCAGTTTATTTCCTGCCAGTTACATCGCGGATGTTGTTTACTGGACAATGGTAATCAATCTCAACACTGCTTTATTCAATCTAATCCCAATACCACCGCTAGATGGAGCGAATATTGTTACTGTGCTCGTTCCCGAAAGCCAGGTCAACTGGTTGGTCAAGTATGAACTCTACGGAATACTAACTCTTCTTGTTCTGTCTCTAATGGGCATAATTCAGTTGATAATGTGGCCAATAACACAATTCATACAGCTTCTTGCGAGGTTAATTGCCTAATTCGTTTCATTTCGAAGCCTGGAATCGATCATCTCGACGACCTCTCTGAGAGCCTCTTTTAGATCGCTTTCATAGTTGAGAGTGAAGCCTGAAGCCTTCTGATGTCCTCCACCTCCGAACGCGACCGCGATCTCACTTACATCAAAATATCTCTTAGATCTTAAAGAGACATGGGCCTGTCCCTTGCCGGCTTCCGAAGCAAAGAGGGCAACTTCAACACTTTCAATAGATCTCAATTCACCAACAAATCCAGTAAAATCGTCCTCCGTCAGTGAGTGCCTTTCAAAATCCCTCATGGTGAGGTAAGAATAAGCAAACCTGTTCTCTGAAATCAATTTAATGTTGTCGATTGCGTCTCTTTCTAAGAATAGTTCTTCGATCTTTCTGGTCTCCAGAATCGTTGTTGCAACAAAGGCGGGATCGGCACCCAATTTGACGAGTTCAGCCGCAGCCTCAAAGACCGAGCTATCCACGTTAGAATATCTGAAAAATCCTGTATCTGTCGCTATGCCAAGGTAGTTCATCAGGGCAAGATCGCTGTCATATTCAACATCCATAAGTTTGAGGAGGTCGAGAACCATCTGGGCAGCCGACGAATATGAAGCATCTACCCAGCATTCATTTGCGAAATAAGTGTTTGTGGCATGATGATCAATCACTATTGAGGGGATGCCCTTTCTTAGAAACTCTTCAAACCTACCGATTCTATCAGGGGAAGATGCGTCAACAACAATAATCAAGTCCGGTTCAGAGATTTCCTCGCCATATTCCCTTATTCTTTCTACCCAAGGAAAGGCACTGAAACTCGATGGGATCCTCCAGTCGATTGCCGGTGTGGCTATCTTGCCGAATTTCTCCAGACCCATTGAAAGAGATACAACGGAAGAAATGCAGTCTCCGTCGGGCATTATATGGCCGACGACAAGTACGTTATTGGCTTCCTGAATGCATGAAAGGACACTGTTAACTCTTCTTATCATGATTTGTTCACCTTTATTGATTCGATTGCTTGCTGCACGATAGAAGTGAATCTGGGTCTGATTCTGTTGGCTGTTTTCACAACATCGGCGTGAGTCAATTTTTCCTTAAGAATTCCCGAGGCCATGTTGGTCACGCAAGAAAGAACAAGAAGCTTCATTCCGCAGTGCTTGGCTGAGATTATTTCCGGAACGGTTGACATTCCGACGAGATCGACCCCGAAGGATTCAAATGCCTTAATCTCTGAGGGAGTCTCGTAACTTGGACCTAGAGCCCAACAGTACGTTCCTTCCTTCAAGTCTATTCCCTTGTTGTCAAGTCTCACCCGTAGTTCATTCAGCCAATTTCTGTCGACGATCTCAGACATGTCGGGAAATCTTACTCCGTAACGCTTGTCATTCTGACCCCTTAGGGGGTTTCGAAAACCGAAGTTAATAATGTCGGTCACTGCTACGATATCTCCGGGAGTGTAACTCCTGTTTATTCCACCGGCAGCATTTGTGATCAGCAAATTCTCCACTCCCAGTTCCTTGAACAAGTATATTGGGGCAGAAACGTCCTTAATCTCATGACCTTCGTAGAAATGGAAACGTCCTTCCATTGCAACAACAGGGAGTCCATGGAAAATACCAAAAACGAGCCTTCCTGAGTGACCTTCTACTGTAGTGTCAGGAAAGCCAGGAATCTCGCAGTATTCTATTGCCGTTGGTTCAGCAAACTGCTCCGTCAAGTAACCAAGACCCGATCCAAGTATTAGCGCTGCCTTCGGCACGAGATTGACTCGTTTGATTACTGTCTTTTTCATCTCTTCAAAATTTGTCATAGCAAACCTCCGAAAGTAAAGCCTTTCAAATTATTATATAATAATGAAAGCTTTTGAGAATCGAGACCCATTTGACTTTGGAGCTTTCGATCAATATAATTGTTCCGATTTCCAGAAAGAATTCGAAGGGAGGAAATCCTTTGACAGCAGATGAAGTTTTCGACAGAGTGAAAAGCATAATCTCTGAGAAACTAGGCGTAGAGGAAGATGAAATCGCCATGGATTCCGATCTTACCGAGGATCTCGGAGCCGATTCCCTTGATCTGGTCGACCTTGTTATGGCATTCGAAGATGAATTTGATTTCAAGGTTGAGGATGAACAGATCGAGAGTATCTCTACTGTTGGAGATATTGTGGAGAGTATCAACAAAGGTCTGGGCGTTGAGGACTGAGGTCTGTAAGGGGGCTTGAAGCCCCCTTAAAATTTTGTGGAGTGATTTCTATCGAAAGAGAACTGAAAGTCTTGAAAGATAATTTTTATGAAAGGCTTGATAGATTCTTGAGAAGAGAGCTCTCGGATCTCAAGCTTTCGTCTATTTACAAGCTTCTGAGAAAGGGAAACGTCAGAGTAAACGGAGAAAGAGTGAAAGACGGTTCCTCGAGACTGAAGATTGGAGATGTAATTCATGTAGTATTTTCGGGAGATCCTTCAAGACTAAAGCGTCTTGAAGAAACGCGCGAACTGACTCCTCACGAAATTCCCCTTGTTATTCTATTCGAAGATGATTTGATAGTAGCGGTGGACAAACCTTCGGGGATATCCGTTCATCCCGGTAAGGGAATTCAGATAGTAACGCTCATCGAAGGGCTGATGGCATATGGAGATGCCAGAGGTTTTGTGCCCCGCCCAGTTCACAGGCTTGATAAGCACACTTCCGGAGTGATTGTCTTTGCCAAATCGCCGGAAGCTGCTAGAGAGCTCTCTAGGCTTTTTAGAGAGCGGGAAGTAGAAAAGGGCTACTACACGCTAGTGAAAGGTATTCCAGAGGAAAACCGAAAGTTAATCTCGCGTAGAGAGAAATTCGTGGAGTCAATGGCTTTTGAGGTTGAAAAGTGCTTTGAATCGGTCTCACTGCTTTGGGTTGATCTATTTACCGGGAAGAAGCATCAAATACGTCGCCAGTTGAGTGAAGCGGGGTATCCGGTTGTCGGAGACGATGTGTATGGTGACAGGGACTTCAATAGAGATTTTAAGAAGATAACGGGACTCAAGCGGTATTTTCTTCACTGCTCTAGACTCTCCTTCACGAGAGAAAATGGAAAGAGAATCGAGATCGCTTCCCACCTTGCTGTTGACCTCCAGAAAGTGTTGGTCAACCTTAAATGAAGTCAATATTACTGATTCTAGTCATTACTTTAGCGACTGTCTCTGGATTCGGTCAGTTGGAGATCAGAAAAGAGATAGAAGAAGCAAATGCTGAGCTATCAATGATCTACAGTTTCTCGGTAAAATACAGCCTTACTATTCTTAAGGGCGAAGGTCATGAGCAACCTGCAGCGATTGATGACAACGGGATATATCAGATATTTCTCTACACCTCTTCTTACAGGTCGGGAGTTGCAAGGCATGAACTTGCGCACGTCTATTTCTTCGAATATCTAAGAAGTGAAGGTCTTAATCCCGATGAAATCCCTCTATGGTATCATGAGCTTATTGCAGAAGGGTTTCAGAATCTCCATACTCGGACAAAGAGACCCGAGTTGAGAGCCGCTTTTTTTGATTTTACGGAATTTGATAGGAGATATCCTCAGAAGACTGATCAGAGTGTATTCTACGGCGCGGTTTCAAGCTTTGCCGGTTACATTCTAGAGAGATTTTCTTACCGAGATCTAATTAGAGTAATAGATGAATTTTCCGATGAGAGAGATTTTAATCCCGCTTTTGTCAAGGTTTTTGGATCAAGTCTTGGTTCAATGATCACGAGCTGGAGATTGATTCTTCTCTTGCCGTATTCTCCATTTCTAATCGGTGTTGTATTATTTCTTTATCTTCTAATCGGGAGGAGAGAAAAGTATTGGCGGAAGTTCCCGTTAGACCTAAGAAGCCTCGAAGAAGACAAAGAAACGAAAGAAAAAGGAATACAGTAAGTCTTGGAAACGGAGTAGTCCTCATTGCCTTCATTGTTGGACTGCTATTGATTCTTCTTTACATTCCCTGGAGAGTTGCTCTAGATTCTAATTACAGCAGCGCGGCGTTAATCACTGAGAAAGCAGTTGAAGGAGTTCCTTCCAAACAGCTTGTTTATGTGAAGGAGATTGAGACGGCGACCGCGCTTGAATCTTCAGTTGTTCTGATCGATCTTAGGGAAGACTGGTTCAGTCTTGAAGAGATTTTGGAGCTTCAGATACCCGTAATTCTTACCGGCGTGTCTCCTTACACTGTTTCGGAACTGGCTGCAATTCTTGACAGCCATTCCGCTTATGCAGGATATATGGAGTTTGATGAAAGGGGTCAGTACGTAAAGGATGTTTTGACGGCACGAATCAACAAGTCTCTGGTATTCCGCGTACATAACCTGAAGAAGAAAGAGTATCCAAACTACGATATCCAGAAAGCAGTGACAAGATACCTAAGAGCAATAAGAGAGAGAAGTGTTGACGCAATACTTTTCTTCACACCTGATAACGATTTTGACTACGATCATTTGGTTTCCGAAGTATATGAAAATCTCAGCTACAGGGGGCTGATCTCTGGAGAGATCGTCTCTCCAAGGACAGGTTCATCAAGGTTTGTACTTTTGGCATCTCTGTTCGTGTTTGTTCTCCTGTTGTCTATCAGTCCGCTGCTTGCGGTTGTCTGTACTGCTTTATTATTGTTTTTCCCGATCGTGGGTCTTCCATTAGCCGTGATATCTGGAGAGTTCGCCATATATATCAAGGTGTCTTCTCTGAAAACGGGGGTTCTCAAGGGACTTCTTCTCTTCTTCTCCTTTTCGGTTTTCCTTGGAATCGCCGTGAACGCTTCTATGGTCGGAGCAGATTATCAGAACGGGCTTGAGCTCTTTCGAGGTGTAAAACTATCTCTAGTAGCACTTCCTGGATGGTTATTTGTTAGCGGTTTTGCTAGGAGTATCGCTAAGAAGGTTACGAAGGGCGATTTGATGGTAGTTGCTCTTGTTCTTGTTGCAGCCGCCTACTATATCCTTAGAAGTGGTAACTTCACTTTTGTTCTTGATCTGGAAAGATCATTGAGAGACTTTCTCGATAATCTTCTTGTTGTTCGGCCGCGCTTCAAAGAATTGTTTGCATATCCGCTGCTTGCCTTGCTCCTTCACTTTTCTTTCGACATCAAAGGAAAGCTCGGTCCGATTATTGCTTCAGGTGGGTCTCTTGTGATCGTTTCCATTGTAAACACGTTTTGTCATGCGACCGTTCCCCTCTGGACCGGCTTGGTCAGGAGTCTATACGGTCTAGGTTTTGGAACAGTAATCTCACTTCTAGTGATTGGAATTGTCAAGAAGTATAATAAGTTAGGAAGAGCAGTTGAAGGATCATTGAACGAGGTTGATGAAAATCAGTCTAATTAATACCTGATAATGGGAGGGGTGAAATTATGAAGAAGACAATATTTGTCATTCTCTTTTTTTTCTTGGCAATATCAGTTTTTGGTGTAGTAACTTATGATGTGCAGAAAGTCATAATTGTACCGGAACAGCCTCAGGGAGGCCTCGAAGTCTCTATTTGGCTTGATAGAGATAATGGTTCACTCTATTATTCCGGTGAAGAAGTAAAGACATATTTCCAAGTGAGCAAAGACGCGTATGTTGCAATTTACGATATAACGCCAAACGGAGAGATTCAGCTAATTTTCCCTAACGGCTATGACCGTAACAACGCACTGAAGGCCGGTGTTACCTATTCGCTTCCGACTGACAATGCAACTACCAGATACCGGCTTCAGTTGACCAGCGAAACCGGCGGCGGTAAGGAAATCTTCCAGATAGTGGCATCCACATCGCCCCTTGGTTTCCTTGATGATCTTATGGTTAGGGCTGAATCGGGAGATATCTTCCCTAGGGCTAGTATAGGCGCAGAAGACTTCGTCACTATGAAAGTAATACCGGTGATAGACAAGCAGGAGTACGCAGTCTCCACTGCCTGGTTCTATCTTGACATTATGCCTAGCACTGGTCGAGCGAGAATAACCACAACACCGTCAAATGCAACCTTATACGTTGACGGAAAGATGGTCGGCAGGAGTCCCGTTAACATAGACCTCGATCCGGGAAACCACATGGTTACGGCATACATGAACGGATACAGGACCGAAACCAGACAGTTCACCATTGAGAGTGGGCGTACACTGGATGTGAAGCTTGATCTGCAGAAGTTTGCCAAGGAGTATCAGCTTTCTCTGGTTACGAACCCCAGTGACGCTGTAGTGTACATTAACGGTAGTTCAATAGGCAGAACACCATTGAATGTCACCCTCGAAGAAGGAACGAAGAATCTTAGTGTATCCAAAGCGGGTTATGAGACTTATACGGAGACTTTTGTTTTAAATAGGAATATCTCGAAATCTTTGACGTTGACTCCTGTTGTTCAAAGCCATCAGCTATCTGTAATCACAAGTCCCTCCGGAGCCGATGTATATGTGAACAATGCATACGTAGGAAGAAGTCCATTGAACGTGACTTTGGAGGGTGGAACTAAGAATCTAAGGATCGAGAGATCTGGTTATGAAACTTACTCGGAGACTTTCGTCCTTGACCGCTCGATTTCTAAGTCTATTACTTTGAGCCCTCAGGTGAGAGATTACAAATTAAACGTTACTAGTTCCCCGTCAAATGCTCTCGTATATATCAATGGGACCTATCAAGGCAGAACACCATTGAATCTCACGCTTAGAGAGGGATCCTACACCGTTAGAGTAACTGCGGATGGTTATGAAGACTTTTCTACGAGTGTTTCGCTCGACAGAGACAGACAGGTTAGTGCTACTCTTTATGCCAAGAAGGCTAGACTGACAGTTGAAACTGAGCCGACAAATGCTTCAGTTTTTGTAGACAATGTCTATGTCGGGAGATCTCCGCTTTCAATTGATATCGATGCGGGAAGACACACGATCAGAGTTGAAAAATCCGGTTATATAACAGACAGTAAGGATGTCAACCTTGCGGCGGGAACAAGCTCGTCGACAAAAATAACTCTGATAGAAGAAAGGCCGATTGCAAGGATTACGATTTCTTCAGATCCAAGAAATGCCAGAATTTTCATAAACGGTAGAGACTACGGCAGATCCAACACAGTTGTCGAGCTTGATCCAGGATACTACGAAGTTGTGCTCGTACTCGATGGATACCGTGTATCGGTCACATACCGCTATTTTGGAAAGGGAGATCATAATCTCTCGTTCAATCTCTCCAAAATTGACTAGCAATACTTGCTTCCTTTGATAGCAAATAACCGGGACTCAGGTCCCGGTTATTCTTTTCGTATCTGCATTTGACAAGTAATCCCATTCTCCCGGCTTCAGTACACTGGAAAGAACATAAGAGCCAATTCTAGTTCTGTGCAGGCGACTTACATTGTTTCCAGCTGCTGAAACAAGTCTCTTCACCTCGTGATACCGACCTTCCGTGAGAACGATTTTGAGGTGAGAGGAATCCAGGACTTCAAGAAAAACGGGCTTTGAGAATTCATCCTTACCGATAAAGACTCCGCGGGAGAGAGCCAAAACTTGTTCTTCGGTTATCTCATTGGAAGTTTCTACCATATACTCTTTTTCCACGAAATTGCGAGGCGATATAACTTCGTGAATGAACTTACCATCGTTGGAGAGCAATACAAGACCGGTCGTGTCTTTATCAAGTCGTCCTGCGACTGAGAGTCCCGCCGAGAAGTTCGTTTCAACAAGATCAAAGACGCTCTTGCCTTCGGCTTTCTCTCTTGAACAAACATAATCCACCGGTTTGTTAAGAGCTATGTATATCATGCCAAAAGCCTCTACAGTCATTCCGTTGGCAACTATCTTGTCTTTTTCATCAACAATGGCAGAAGGACTATTGACTATTTCGCCATTTACAGTCACTACTCTGTTTTTGATCATTTTTCTGCTCTGACTTCTGCTGAAGCCGGCGAATTTAGACAAAAAAGCATCGAGTCTCATGGACAAATTGTACAATACCTTTTCTTGTGGTACTAGCCGGTGTCTCATCCAAGCTATTGTGCAGAATGGTATAATCTTTTCAAAAGAAAAAAGAGAGGGTGGATCTTTATGAGAAAGGAGTGGCTTCTCCTAAAGCCCGATGATGAGGCCGTGAATAGACTGGTCGAATTCATGGGTATTGATCAATTTCTAGCAAGGTTATTAGTGACACGTGGAATCGATAATGAGGTTGAGGCGATGAAGTTTCTTAATCCTGACAAAACTGTTCTCCACGATTCCTTCCTTCTACGAGATATGCCGCTAGCCGTTCGGACAATCATTGAAACTAGAGAAAGAAAAGAGAGCATTGTAATCTTTGGTGATTACGACGTTGATGGAGTTACCAGTACGGCGCTCCTTTATCTTGCAATGAAAAGAATGGGGTTCGATGTTAGCTACTACATCCCCCTGAGGTTGGAAGAAGGATACGGTTTAAGTAAGGACGCAATCAAGGACCTGAGAGACCAGGGGCATAGCCTGCTAATAACCGTAGATTGCGGGGTTACTTCATTCGATGAGATAACATACGCAAAGGAGATAGGCTTCAATGTTGTTGTCACGGATCATCATGAAGTTAAGGATGTTCTCCCACCTGCCGATGCCATAATCAATCCGAAGAGACCGGACGATGATTATCCTTTCAAGGGACTTGCCGGGGTTGGCGTGGCCTTCAAACTGCTGGTGGCATTGAATGAGACCCTTCACTGCCCTATTGATCCGGAGGATTATCTGGACATTGTCGCGCTTGGAACTATCGCCGATATAGTCCCGCTCAGGGATGAGAACCGCTACATAGTCAGGGAAGGTACTGCCAAGATCCAGAGCAGTCCATTACTTGGTTTGAAGGCCCTTCTGTCATATCTTAGAATTCCAGCTGAGAATCTTACAGCGCAAGATATCGCTTTCAAGATCGCTCCGAAGCTTAATGCTGCGGGAAGAATGGCTTCCGCTATAGTTGCCTTGGAGCTTCTCATAAGCGAAGACATGGATTCGGCAATGAATACTGCCAGCCGTCTTCTGAAACACAACCAGAACCGACAGACTATAGAGGCAAAGATTTTTGATCAGACTGAAAAGGATCTCGCAAACACTGCAAGTTTCAAGGATGATTTTGCTCTAGTAATCGATGGAGATAACTGGCACTTAGGAGTACTAGGAATAGTGGCTTCAAGGCTTGTTTCAATTCATAATAAACCAGTTTTCCTAATTGCCACAAATGGTTCAGACGGTAAAGGTTCGGCCAGAAGTCCTGCAGGAGTAAGCATAATAAGTCTGTTGAATGAAGTTTCTCATTTGCTTAGAGAGTTTGGTGGACATGAAATGGCAGCTGGATTCAGCATTGACAAAGAGAACATATCAAAATTCAGAGCCGCGATAAACGATGCTTATATAAGGTTGTACGGAAAGAAACAACCTGTTTTCAAGATCGATGTCGATGATGTTCTGTCTCTTGATTCCATTACGTCAGGCATTCTTGATAAGCTCGAACTTCTGAGACCCTTTGGCCACTCTAATCCCGAGCCGAGATTCTTGATTAAAGGTCTCAACATAGAGAAGGCGAAGATGTTTGGCAGCAGCAGCGACCATGTGAAGCTAATTCTTCGCAGCGGTGATAGGAAGACTCTTGCAATCGGGTATAACATGGGCACCATGTTTGATGACTTCAAGTACGTGAAGCCGAATCTGTTGAAGGTTGATGCGATAGCCTCAGTGAAGAGCGACAGTCTTTACGGACTTCAAAGTGTTAAGCTTTCACTTTCAGACGCGAAATTATACATAGATCCGGTATTTGAAGAGGAAGTTAGAGACAAGAATTTCGTTTTTGAGTTCATTAGAGACTGGAAGAATCAGCAGCCTGGTTCACAAGGCAAGACAGATGTATCGTCACTAATTGGCGAACTAGAGAAGAAGCTGTCTCACAAGTGTCCGGAATTCTTGGATATCAGCACCAGAAATCCTTGGGGAGTGTTCGGCAATATCAGAATAAAGAATCCCTTCCTGGCTCTCAAGATTTTGAAGAACTATCAGCAGGGAAAGAAAACCTTCATAGTATCGGCCATCAACGGTACCTTGGCACACACTTATTATTCGCTGCAGCATTATTTAGATTCGATAAAGCCAGTCTTTGCAAACTCTCTTTACCGTGGTAGGCTGGATGAACCTGTGGTATTTGTTACGCTACCGTTCTTTGTCGAGAGATTCAAGGAAATTTCCGAGATCGCCGGCGAGATAATCTTTGACGAACCAACCTATATCCTCTCAGGTATCTTCAAAGATCACCCTGATCTTGAAGCATTTCTCAAAAACGTCGACAAGGTGCTTAGTATTTCCGGTTTCGCGGGAAGCGTCTTCTATGACGATTTGAAGGATTTTCTCTCGGACAGGAGGATATCCAATATATACAAACCCAGTCCCATAAAGAGAGTGGGCATAATCGACAACCGTGGCTCCAGAAAAAAAGTTGAGCAAGTTATGTCAATAGTTGGACATGGAGAGAACGTTGCTGTTATCGTTGATTCTCCGCACAAAACGGTAACTCTCGCAAAATCGATGGGTTCTAGGCTCTCTCATGCTCTTCAGAACGGTGAGCTGATCTTTTACAATTATCTTCTTAAGGATTTTCAGAGATCTGTCATCTATTCGCTAGTTGAGAGACAGAAGATAAGAGTTCTGATAACGACTCCTTCGAGCGATGGCCTGGGTGTCACCTTGGGCAACTCGAATATTGTATTCTACAGCGCGCCAAGAAATTTCCTCGAGGTCATTGATTCCGTATCAACCAGACCTGGCGAGGATTCTGAGCTGTTTCTGAATTTGTCTTTCAATAAGGCAGATCTTATTTCCAATACAAGTGAAATGGACAGGCTGTTTCCCACCGTTGAAGAACTGGAAGCTGTCTATCAGGATTTGAAGGATGTTCTGCCGGCTTCAGAAAGAGATATAAGAAAGGCGCTCAGCTTTGAAGACGGGATTTCGAAAGTCTTTCTGTCAATGTTGGAGGAGATGAATCTGCTAAGCATAGAAAGTGGCGTATGGCATAGCAGCTCAAGCTCAGATCTTGATACCTCTCAGGTTAAGAAGACCCTGAGATACAGAGAGGGAGTTGCTGAGAAGAGAATGACCAGATGGTTTGCAACCAAACTCTCAACCATGACCACAAGAGGCTTGCTAAGGAGTCTTACAAATGCAGAAGAGGTGCTGAAAGTTGGTTGACACTCGGCAACTGGATGCTTTGGTCACGGTTTCGAAAAAAGACATCCTTGAAGCTTTGTCACTGCTTAGAAGTGGCGGTTTGCAGGCAAAGATTTTTCCGACGCCACCCAATCTATTCACGGGATGTTCTCTTTCCATTGCGGTCGCCTCGAGAGACCTTGATGTAATTTCAGAACTCCTTTTGGAGGCAGAAATTGAGGTCTTGCTCACAAGTTACTTCGTTGATAATCCGGTAAGGTCCTTCTATGATAAAACTTGGAATTGACTTTGGTACATCAAGAATAGGACTTGCCTTGCAGATAGAGGGAGTGGAGATCCCTCTATATTCGATAGATCACGCCGGCTACCGAAAATCTCTCCTTGAAATCTTGAAAGAGAAAAGAATCGAGACAGTTGTTGTTGGTCTGCCGATTTCAATGTCGGGCAGATACAGTGAATCGACTATGAGAGCAGTCTCATTTGCCGAGAAAGTGAAGAAGATGTTTCCTGGAAATGTACTGCTGGTTGATGAAACCCTTACAACTGAAAGTGCAAGAAAAATGTCCGTTGAGATTGGGATAGAGTTCGCGAAGGTAAGGGATGTTTTCAGCGCAATGCAGATTCTCAGGAATGAGTCCTCCGGGAAGGCTGTTAAATGGGAAGTACACAACAATAGAAGTGTATGCCGGAATTTGCCAGAACTTCCGTCAGGTAGCAGAGTGTTGTTTTTCAAACCGAAATCTGGACTGATAAAGGGAATAGACTCACTGGAGAAAAAGCCAGGGGTGTTTGTTGAAGACCCACAGGTCTTCCTTTCATTCTTCAGGAAAGGATTGAAGCCAGTAAACCTCATTGACGACATAGACTTTTCAACTTACGATATAATAGTAATCGCTTGTGGTGAAGCGCTCGATGGGATGGTTCATTTGAATTCAAGAGGACCGCAGGTTATTGAGTGCTCGTGGCTCAACGGATAGAGCGCTGGACTCCGGATCCAGAGACTGTGGGTTCAAATCCCACCGAGCACGCCATTTATGTCACACGGGAGGTTATTTATGAAAAAGGGCGATCTTGGCATCGATTTGGGAACTGCTTCACTTTTGGTCTTCCAGAAAGGCAAAGATATTGTCATAGATGAACCTTCGGTCATCGCCGTTGAAGTGAAGTCCGGGAAGATAATTGCAATAGGGTCTGAAGCTAAGGAAATGATTGGGAAGACCCCAAAAGATATCAAGGCCGTCAGACCTATTCGAGACGGGGTTATTGCCGATTATCAGATAATTGAACAGGCTCTGAAAGAGCTGGTCAAGAGAACTCGCACGAAATTCTCACTCTCTCGACCCGCAGTTGTCGTAGGGGTTCCGGCCAAGGTTACCAGTGTAGAGAGGAGAGCAGTCATTGAGGCTACCACGGCTGCGGGAGCAAGCAGAGTATATCTGGTACTTGAACCCGTTGTGGCTGCTGTAGGAGCCGGACTTCATATATTCGATTCTGTAGGAAATATGGTAGTAGATATCGGGGGAGGGACCTCCGATATAGCTGTAATAAGCCTTGGAGGAATAGTGGTTTCTCGTTCTCTAAGAATTGCGGGAGATGCGATGGACGATGCAATAATCAAATTTGTGAAGCGTAAATACAAGTTCCTTATTGGAAGCTCGACCGCCGAAGATGTGAAAATCAAGATTGGAAAGGCTTTCCCGACACTGGAGAGCTACGAACTTGAGGTTCGAGGAAGAGATGCGCTGAACGGCCTTCCAGGGAATATCAGAATCACCTCTGACGATGTTCATGAGGCAATTTCACAGATACTTCAGGACATCGTGCTAAATCTTCGCCAGATTCTAGAAGACACACCTCCGGAAATCGCTGCAGACATTATGGACACTGGCATTGTACTTACCGGTGGAGGTTCCCTGATAAGAGGTTTGCCGGATCTAATCATTCAAGAAACCGGTATAAAGACGATAGTTTCCGAGGACCCAAGGACATGCGTCGTCAAAGGAATTGGCGAGTTGCTCGACAACGATAAACGTCTTCAGAGGGTTGCAATCAATCATAGTAAATAGCTAGACTTGAATCTTGTTTCTTTTTTCAAGTAAGGCGAGAAGATAAGAAACAAGAACGCCCAAAATGACTCCTGAAACAATTAATGTGAGATCAGTATTCTTTCCCGGTCTAGTGATTAGATCGGGTATTGAACCTATCATTAGGCCGAGAAGGAAGGCAAAAGTCTCACTGCGAAACTTCTTCATCAAGTATCTAAGAAGTCTGCTTACGAATAACACTCCCAGGATCACACCTACCCCAATGAAAGCAATGATGACCAGGTCGAAGCTCTTGATTGCGGAGATGGCCCTGGCGTACTCTCCCATAATCAGAAGAATAAATGCTCCGCTAAGCCCTGGAAGTACCATAGCTGAAGCCCCGAAGAAGCCAGCGACTGTATCATAGATCAGACTAATTGCGCCGTGGTCGGTGAGTGAAACGCCTCCAGCACTGGGACTTAGGAGTGATATAAGAATAACAACCGAGGCTCCCACTGCCATCGAAAGTAATGCGCTGATGCCTAGTTTCTCGATTCGTTTGAAAACTACTGGAATGCCTCCTATCACAAGTCCTGAGAATATCCCGTACATAAGTGAAGGGACGGTTGAAAGAGAAAGATCAATAAGAGCTGAGAACCCAAAGATTCCTGTAACGATACCGATGACAAGCTCTATCAAGAAGAGAATCTCTTCTCTACGAATCTTGAGAGCTGTAAGCATCGATATAGAACCTACAAAACGTTCATATAGCCCCCCCAGTAGAGCAATAGTTCCACCGCTAACGCCTGGAATGAGATTGGCAAGACCCATGAGGAAACCAATAAAGACTACATAGAGCACGAAGCACCTCCATACCTTAATTTCTCCAATTATATATCCTTAGAAACGGTATCTCACTTACAGGTGACGATTATCGGCAATAATTGTCGGTATTATGTTAGAACCCAGAAAATAAATTCCGGGTTTGGAGTGATGAATTGACGCTTCTAGAAGCTAGAAGCTTGCATGCAGTTTTGGCGGAAGATAACGTAAAGATATTGAAGGGCTTGAGCCTCAAAATAGGAAACTGAGAGTTGCAAGTTATCATCGGACCCAATGGTAGCGGTAAATCAGCTCTAGCAAATGTGCTGAAGGGAAACCCCAAATACAGAGTTACTAGTGGTACTGTGAAATTCATGAATAAGAACACAGCTGGATGGGCTGTAGACGAAAGAGCTCGAATGGGAATGTGCATACCTTTCAGCATCTTCAGGAAATTCCAAGGATCAGACTCAGGAGCCTTCTCATATTAGTCTCTCAAAGGACCGGCAGCCGGGAGCCATTACTGAAAATGAGCAAAGAAATCGACAAACTATCTCTTGAACTTGGTCTCGAAAGTGAATTAATAGATATTTGAACGTAGGCTTTTCCGGAGGGGAGAAGAAAAAATTCGAGATGGTTAAGAAGAACTTAATTGAGCAAAGGTTTGCGGTTCTTGACGAAATAGATTCCGGGCTGGATGTCGACGCTATGAAAAGCACAGCGTTGTCAATAAACGGATTCAGAAATCCAGAAACTTCAGTTTTACTAATCACACACTATCAGAGGCTTCTTGAGCATGTTGAGCCCAACCATATTCACGTCTTGATCGATGGATCGATAGCAATGAGCGGAGGAAAGGAACTTGCTAGAGAAGTTGAATTGAAGGGATATGAAGGGACCTTTGGCTCACTCAAGGGGGCCGGATCATACGAGAAGAAGTTTTCCTAGACAGTACTGAGTTTGAATTCCTTTCAGATACTAAGTACCGTTTTATAAGCGGAAGAGGATTCTAGGAGAGGCGGTTTATTCGTTTATGTACCCAAAGGAGTCAAAGTCCCCCTTCCTCTTCAGGTACATTCTAGAATGAACGAGGAAAGCAGCGGTCAATTTGAGCACACGTTGATCATTGCAGATTAAGGTTCAGATCTACAGTTCATAGAAGGCTGTTCTGCTACGAGATTCAACGATCTCAATCTTCATGTTGGCATGGTAGAAATCTTTGCTCTAAAAGATGCGAAGGTCAGGTATTCTACGATTCAGAACCGATCCAAGAAAACGTACAACTTGAATACCAAGGGGCAATTGTCGAGGAGGGCGTAATACAGAACATTTCCGGTGCCGTTTCACTTGCATCGGCCCGCCGATACCTGAACAAGGTCGGTGTGCCCGCGACACACGAGTGCGTTTCCCATCTTGCATAAATCGCTAGAGAGAAGAAAGAAGAGATCTCCGATGTTACTGTTTACAGTTCACCAGATAGTCTGCGATTTTGCTATTTTATCACAAGAAAACACACTCTCACGATCTGGCCGAATTCCTTGAAAGAACTCAGGCAGTTGCATCAGGAGCGGTCATCATTGTGTTCAACTTCAGATGGATGCACTTGGCATTACTTCGGCTTGTAGAGAGTCACTCTACTTGTGCAATACGGTTGAAGATGTTGAAAGACTTATAGAAGGGATTTGCAAAGTAGAAAGGTGGTTCTTATGAACTGCGAGCAACAATATTCCGACTTCATAATGTATCACTTCATGAACAATACGCATCGAGGACGTCCAGAGGACTCTAATTACACAGTCTAGGGCTCGAACACTTCTTGTGGAGATTCGATTACTAATTATCTGATTATTGGAAGAGGAATTGTTAATTCTATGGGATTTGAGGGCGAAAGCTGCGCGATAAGCGAGGTATATGCGGCAGTTATGACGGAGATTCTAGAAGGTAAATCTCTTGAAAAAGCCGGTGCGACAATTGTAATTTCGAGAAAATGAGACGTGGTGAGAGTATGATGGGTCAAAAATCGTTGATGCTGACTTTTTTGAGAGATTGAAGTGTGCAATCCTTCATGGAAAACAACTGCGAAAGTTCTAATTTCTGAACAGCAAAAAAAGACCGGTGCATAACACCGGCTATACTCTGCGCTGAAGTAACCCTACAGGTTGATTATACACCAATTTAGTCTGTATGATCAACCTTTCTATCCTTTTCCTCCAGATACTTGTCGAGTTTTTCTTGCTCATTGCTGAAGAAGTAGTCCTTCGGGTTCTCCGCCATTTTCGTAACCTCTCCGAATAGAGAATCAAGTACGGTAATAAGCATTTCTCTCTCTGAACCGTCAAACTCTTTATGAAGTATCTGGGCGATCGTCTCTTCATCAATTCCATCGGCAGTATGCTGCTCGAGTGCATTAAAGAACCTCTTTAGCAATTGATCAATATTGTCCATCATTTTCCTCCTATTCCAGAAAGTCTGATTATGTACCTGTTAAGCGATTCGTCTTGGATCTTCAAATCGCTGATGGTTCCCTTATCCAGTGCATTTATAATCGCAAGCGTGACATCTTCAGGGTCGGTGCGAGCCTCCTCTTGAAGGGTATCAATGTCGGTCCCACCATACTCAATCAGTTTTGCGATTTTCAGTGCGAAATCGAAATCAAGATCCTTTAGTTCCTCAAGGTACTCGTCGACAAACAACTCTATCCTGAAAGGAAATTCGGACAAAGCCCATCTCAGCAGATAAACCAGTGTTCTGAATATTGCGGTGGTTCTTCCGTTGCCTGAAACTATGAAAGCCATGAGGTATGAAAGGTAATCTTGCTGGGAAGGAAGAAAATCTAGATGAGAAATCATCTCGGTAAAGAGGCCGACCTCGGACAACGTGATTTCCCTAGTTTCTCGTGGAATCATTCCTTCAAAGAAGTCTGAGACTCTTCGGATTATGTTTTCATCATTCGCATCCGAAAGAAAGGCCATCAGATTTTCAACGTTGATTTCTCCCGATTCCAGGAAACTGGGTTCAGTTAACCGTGAATCTCGATAATTCTTCATCAGATAACTGTAGAAAGACTCACTGATCGCATCTTGAAAGCTGAGATTGCATGCAATCTCACCCTCTGCCATAGACTTGTGCAGCAGTATTGAATTTCTTAACTCAAGGAGTGTATCATCAAGGGTCTCGAGAGCCGTGTCGTATTCGCCCATCATGTCAAGAATTCTGGCCCTCAACACGAGAGCCTTCTCGTCCTTTGTATTGCTGTAGTAGCTTTCGCAGTGAGAAAGTGAATCTTCAAGCATTCCGATGTTCTTCTCTGCTATCGCCATTTCGTATAGAATTTCCGTATTCCTGCTGAGATCATAAGCAGTTCTCAAGTCCTCAAGGGCTGCGAAAAGCTTTCCCTGCCTCGCCCTTGAATAAGCGCGATTATAGAAGCTTTTCCAGTCATTCGCTAGGCCGATGCAATCGGTGAAAGCCTCCTCGGCAAGAGAATACTTCTGAATTTCGTTAAGTACTACGCCCTTTCTTAGAAGCACATCCGCGAAAAGAGGAAATCCCTTCTTCACTCTTTCAATTATCTCCAGCGCTGTTTCATACTCACCCTTAGAAATGAAGCAGTCAATCGTGGCGACCAGGGGAAGTGAGAACTGACCTCCGGACTTCTCAATAGACTTCATGTAAGAGGAAACTGCATCTTCGTACTCCTCCTGAATCTGTAGAAGCCTTCCAAGTTCGTAGTGCCCGATGTAGAACTCTTCGTTCATCTCGACCGACTTCTTGAGCTCAATCTCCGACAGCTCAATTTTCTCTTCCTCTCTAAGCAACAGGCCGAGATAAAAGTGATATCTGTAATCTTTTTTAACTCTGGCTGTCTTCTCGAGAAATTGACCTGCTTCTTCAAGATTGCCTGAATTTAAGGCTCTCTTAAAGGCTTCAAAGTAATAGTAAAGAAGGTACGATTCGTAATAGTCATTCTGCTCGATCCTATTCTGGGCTTCGAGTCCCCTAATGATTACATCGAGATCAATTCTGTCCCTGTCTGTTATGTACTTCATATCTTCAACCAGGACAGGCAGCTTCACTGGGAGATTGTTTGCCTTCGCGATTTCCGGTTTCAATGGAAGATAAACCAAGACCGTCTTGTCTTTCAAAGAATCACCAACTACCTTCTGCTTCTCATTTGCTACAAACCCGCACATATTGTATAATACCAGAAGAGCGATAGAAGATACAGGAGGTATTTTTTGATGGTTGTTCTTGCTTACGTACTTATTTCTCTACACATTGCAATAAGTGTAGGGCTTGGAATTGCTGTAATGCTCCAGATGTCGAAATCAGCCGAGCTTGGTGGAGCTCTTGGAGGCGGTGCTTCTCACACCATGTTTGGAAGAAAGAAAGGGCTGGATACCATGGGAAAGATCACATTAGGTCTTGCTATTGGATTCATGGTGAACAGCATTCTTATTGCATTTGTGATTTCCAGAGCATTTGGCGCTTAAGGTGGTAGATTTGGTGGGGCCTGAGGAACAGCTAAAGGAGCTTTCTAAGAATCATGTTTCGCTAATCTCAGAGGAAGAGCTTCTTGAGAAGCTTAAGAAAAAGTGTTCTTTAAGGGTTAAGCTTGGTGTGGATCCGTCCAGACCAGATCTTCATTTGGGTCACGCTGTAGTATTGAGGAAACTTCGGCTTTTCCAGGAGTTTGGTCATCAAGTGGTTCTCATTATTGGCGATTTCACAGCTAGAATTGGTGATCCTTCAGGGAGATCAAAGACAAGACCCATGCTTTCCAGGGAGGAGGCCAAAGCGAATGCCGAATCCTATAGCAATCAGGCTTTCAAGATTCTAAACAGAGATCTTACTGAAATCCGATTTAATTCCGAATGGCTGGATGCTATGAGTTTTGAAGATGTGATACGACTTTCTTCCAAGTACACTGTCGCAAGGATGTTGGAGAGACACGACTTCGCAAGGAGATACTCGGAAAACGAACCAATAGGTGTATCTGAGTTTCTTTACCCTCTTGCTCAGGCTTACGATTCCGTCGTGGTTAAGGCAGATGTGGAAATTGGCGGCGATGATCAGTTCTTCAATCTTGTGGTGGGCAGAAAGATTCAAGAGGAGTACGGACTTGAGGCTCAGGCGATTCTCACCGTCCCTCTCATTGAAGGCACTGACGGGAAACTGAAGATGTCAAAGAGCTACGACAACTACATAGCTTTCGAGGACTCCCCGAGGGATATGTTTGGAAAGGTAATGTCCATACCAGATTCTTTGATGATGAAGTATTTCAGATTGCTTACCAATAAGAGTGATGCCGAACTTGCTGAATATGACAGAGAACTTCTGAATAAGGCAGTTAATCCGCGAGATATAAAATTGGCACTAGGTGTTGAGATCACGTCCCAGTTCTATGGGAGAGAGATAGCGCTGAATGCTGAAAGAGAATTCGTAAATATATTCAGAAACAAAGAGCTTCCTGAAGAGATGCCGGAAATAAAACTTCCGGCAGAGAGTATTTCAATTGTCGATCTTCTCGTCTCTCATGCTAATATTTCATCAAGAAGTGAAGCAAGAAGGTTGATAGATCAGGGCGGAGTGAGAGTGAATGACGAAGTTCTCGATGATATTCATTCCGTTCTCGATGTTTCCGATGGAGATGTTCTTAGAATCGGAAAAAAGCGTTTCTATCGCCTTGTCAAGTGCTGAATACTCTTGAATATTGACGTATTTTTACTGTATAATAAACTCGTAGTCTGCGTAGAAAATGACAACATTTTGAAAGGGGGTAGGATCCATGAAGAAGCTTTCTATACTGGCGCTAGTCGTTGTTACCTTCGCGAGCCTGGTCTTGGGTGTTGAGTACAGCGATTTGTCAGAGTATCACTGGGCCTACGATAGCGTTATTAAGACGACAGCCGGTGGATTGTTCATTGGTTTCCCCGATGGCACATTCAGAGGTAGTGAAGATGTTACTCGTTACCAACTGGCTATGACTCTTGCCAGGTTTATGGATTATTCTGATGCCGGGGATGCTAAGCTCCAAGAAGTAGTCTTTTCGCTCACTAAGAAAGTTGCAGGACTTTCCTTGGAGATCTCTGACAACAAGAAGAATTTGGTTGATTTAACGGCGGAACTGAGGGCACTCGAAGCAACGGTCGCATCTCTGAAACAAAATGGAATGTCTGGAGACTTCGTGTCGTTGAAAACCTTCGATGACGCGATCGCATTCCTTTATGATGAGATCGACAGACTCTCCGCGGAAGCGGTCAGCGCGAATGATGGAATTTGGCTCATTAACGAAAAGCTAAGCGCAATGAGTGGAGTTCCATCGGACATCGAATCTCTCAAGAACAGGGCAACCGATCTTGAAGTAACCGTCAAACTTCTAGGACAGGCCATTGCCAACCTTAAGAAGGATGAGAACGAACAGAATGATGAGGTTGCAGCGCTTAGTTCGAGACTCGGTGTTTCTGAGAATGTTATGAACAGTTTGACTGCTGATCTATTCGCACTTAGGAGAGGGATGGCCACTAAGGCTGATCTAGCCGATCTTGAGGCAAAGCTGTCGGGCGAAATGCCTGATCTTGAGCCTTATGTGACCAATGAGGAGTTAAATGACAAGCTTTCTCTTATGTACACAAGGATCCTCATGATCCAGGACAGCATTGCCAAGATGCCCGAAGTCAAGTACTATGACACTGAAATTGAAGAGATTGAAGTAGCTCTATTTGGGATTGACGAGACCATGGAAGTTCTATTTGATCAGGTTGACCTGAACATTGCGAGACTTGATTCTCTGGACAACCAGCTTTCTGAATTGAAGACAGAGCTTTCGGCAAAGGCTTCGTCCGGTGACGTAGATACTCTGAAAGGGAGAGTCACCGATCTTGAAGTTCTATCTAGGATGTTGAGCAATGCCGTAATTTCTGCTAATAAGAGAATCTCTGAGCTGAACTATGTGACTCCTGATCAGCTGGCTGCCAAAATGAACTTCCTTTACACGAAGCTTGGACTGACCGAAGAGAAATTGAAAGCAGAGATCAATGTTCTAGCTGACGAAGTCATTATGGTGAAAAATGAAGTCGCTGGCAATTACGAAATGTTGGAAGTCGCATTCGATCAAATCGATGCTAACATTGCGGTTCTTGACGAACATGCCGATATGATCGCTTCTATTGAAGGCAGAACAGCTTCTCTTGAGGGAAAAGTCGGAGTCCTAGAGGAAGAAGTTGACAGCTTGAAGAGTATTACCAACACAATGGCGATTCAGATGTTCAAGCTCGACAGGAACAAGGCAGACAAGACTGCTCTTGCAGCTGCAGAAACGAGGATCTCTGCGCTTGAAGAGAATGACGTGGCCTTGGAAAGCAAGATATCGGCTCTGGAAGACACACAGAAGCAGAACATAATCAATACAAATGCAGCCATAATTCTCTCTTTTGTAGCACTAGCATTTGGAGCCGTAGGGTTAATCCTGAAATGATCTCTCTGTGCAACTTAGCAACGCATGTGTTTGCTTTTGTTACATGAAATGTGGTATATTTACGTTATGCGCATCACCAAAAACCAAAAACACTCTTATAAAGGGGGTAAGTGTGCATGAAGAAGCTTGTTGGAATCTTAGTGGTACTTCTGGCCATCTCGGTTGCTTTCTCTGCTACAGTAACTCTGAATCCCTACTTGAAAGGAACACTGTGGGGGCATGTAGAGCTCGATAAGAACGGTCTGGACACAAATCTGGACTTCACTCTTAAGGGAATCGGTTTCGGAGCGTCTGCAGATGTTGATGGTCTGACATTTAGCTTAGACATTGACCTGGCTGATGGAAAAGTAGCTCTCAACTCTTTCACGGTCGAGAATGACAAGGCCGCCGCCAGCTGGTTCAAGGCAAAGTCTTTTGCCTATGACAGTGGCAAGGGTCTTAACTGGTTCTCGTATTACGGCAAGACAAAGGGAATCACTTTTGTTCTGAATCTAAAGGAACTCGGCCTTCAGGTTGCCACCCAGGAACCTGATCTACTTGGCGCGAGTGACAGGATTGCATTGAGGGGAGCATGGGATATTTTCTCCTTCTCTGCGCAGACCGGGCTTAATGCTCTTAAGTGGAGTGGCGATATAATTCTTGAGGCAGCTCTGGTACCTTTCAAGGGTCTAACGATTAAGGGTGGCGTCAGTGCGAGTGACCTCACGGGAACTCCTGTCTTCAATTACGTAGTCGATGTCGATTATGTTCTTGAAGTGGGTCTTCTGACTCTGAACCCATACGCGAGATACTCAGATACTCTCGGTCAGTGGGTCGGTCTAAACGTTGGATACGCAATTGGTGTTCTTGCTATTGATGCAAACGTAGAATACGACATCGCTGCGAATGCACTTGGTGCATGGATACAGCCCGTCATTTCCAAGGAAGGAATCGGCTATGCAGGAGTCAAGTTTGTGTATAACTACGACTTCGCAACTCCGGCACAGACGATGGAGCTTGGCTTCCTGGTCAAGTCTCTCGGTTGGGCAGCAGGTCCTGTTAGTCTCGATGTCTTCGTCGGTTCTGGTGATTTCAGGACTAAGGACGATGCGCACAAAACAGGGTTTGGTTACAAAATCCTTACAGACGTTCTTGCCGACTGGACTAATATATCGGCCTACGCAGAAGCTGGTTTGTCACTTGAGATGGGCGGATTCAAGCCGACTATCGGTGCTAGCGGCGGATACTACATTAAGGACTCTGCATCTGCGCTCAACGTGAACCTGAGCTTCCCAGTACTTGATCTCATTACTTTCAGGGCGAACGTTGATATTCTCCCCGCAGTTGACTGGTCAGTTGGACTCTACTTCTCCAAAACATTCTGATTCAGTTAGTATATGAGCCGGCCCTCTTGGGCCGGTTTTTTTTGAGGTGAGAGCATGAGGGGAATATACATATTTCTTGGTAATCTCTTAATGATCATTGCAGTGGTAATAGCCCTTTTGTTTGGCGGGGGAGAAGTTGTGAACTCCTTACTAGAAGGAAAGAGTATCGATATGGAGATTATGGACTTTCTCTTTCCAATTGCGTTGTTCATAACCGGATTCTTTCTTCAGTACTGTGCATTGGCAAAGAGGATTGCCCTTCCAATATTTGAAGAACTATTGCTTGCCGGCTCTTTAGTTCTCTACATTCGTGAAAGCCTAGCAGGTGGTTTCACCTGGTGGCTAATCCCTTTGAGGGACTATATACCTTCTTCGATGATGTTTACTATCATTGGGTATTTGCTGCCAGGAATAATCGTCTTTGTCATGGCCGCACTGATTGTCCTGATGATAATGGTATCAGGAGACAAAGAAGAAGAGTAGATTGACAGAGGCTTGTGACTGAATGAGCTATTCAGTTGGGTTGACCGTTATAGTGTTGATTGGACAGGGACATTTGTTGATGCCTGTCTAATATTCTAGATGAGAGATTTGACTGTGAGCTGGTCTCTCAAGGGATCTAAAGAAAGTTCTCGTGCTGTTCTTGTAATAATCGCAATGTACGCAAGCATCTGGGAGTAGTATAAGCCTGGAGCAATAAACTGACACTGGCAACGTTCAGTGAAGAGAGATGATTCCCTTAAGGGGAAAAGTGTGGGAAGCAAAATAGTAAGCTTTATTCCACGGCAGAATTTTGAAACTTGTATGCTTACATTTTGTGATCCTTTCAGTTTCTCTGTCTACTACCTTTCCCCTCATTTTTGCCTCGCAAGTCATCCTTCTTGCTTGAAAATACGGGGGCGAGGATGGTAGAGAGTGTGTTCAGCTACAAAATTGCAAGATATTGAAGAGAATAACGGAAGCCTAATTCGGAACAGATACAATAACTCCCTAACTTTCTCTTTCAGAGATGGGATCTTCTTTGCATTTTCTCTCCTGAATAGAAAACGTTAGCAATACAATTCTCAACTCAATAGATAAGCGGGTCGAATGACCCGCTCAACACAATCTATATACTAGCTCTATAGTTAGTAGCCTAGAGATCTGGGATCGAGAGCATCTCTCAGCGCATCGCCAAGAAGGTTAAATCCCATTACCACAATGAATATGAAGATTCCCGGTATTAGTAGCCAAGGAGCTTCAGTCATTGCCTTTATACTCTGCGCCTGCGATAGCATAAGTCCCCAACTTGCTGATGGCTCAGTTATCCCGAGACCCAAAAAGCTCAATCCAGCTTCACCTAGAATGTATCCGGGGATCGAAAGAGTGGCCGCAACAATTATGTAGGTTGCAGTGTTTGGAATTATATGTCTGAGAATCACACGGGTTGACGGATAACCCATGGCTACAGCTGCCTGCACAAACTCGGTCTCTTTCAGGCCTAGAACCATTCCTCGGATAACCCTCGACATTCCCGGCCACCCAATGAAACTTAGGATGACAACTATCAAGAGATAAGTCATATGCGAGGGAATACTCGTCGGCAAAACAGCTCTCAGCGAGATCAACAGGTAGAAACTCGGTATAGACATCAGAACCTCAGTGACCCTCATAAGTATTTCATCTGTAATACCGCCGAAGTATCCTGCAGCACCTCCAATTGAAAGACCTAGAGAGAAGGTGATCAGGATAGCAAGTAGTCCGATGCTCATTGAGATTCTCGAACCTGCCAGAATTCTCGAAAAAACGTCCCTACCATATCTATCGGCACCGAACAGAAGTAGCTTGGACGGTTGATCCGTACCAAAGAGATGTATGTTAGTCGGGAACAGCCACAACAATTTGTATTCCCAGGACTTCGCGAAGAACTTGATTGGATACTTCACCGTTTCATATTCTCTTATTTCCGGTTCAACAATCACACCAAGTAAATTAGGTGAGATCTCAAGTTCCGCAAGGAACTCAGTTGCAAGTTTAACATCTCCGCCATCGACATCGATCACTTCATTGTATATGCTGATCGCTTCCAGAACAATATCCTTGATTTCATCTTCCTTTTGCGCAAAAACCCTGTGGAGGGATCGTTCAGTTACCACTTTCACAGGCGGGCCAATCCTCTGAAGTTCCCTGAACCTGCTCGGACTCAGGGAATCTATCGTGGTTCTATTTGTAGTCTCAGTAACTAGTTGTCTTTCGAAAAGCTCAAGTTCATTCAGTTTGATATTCTGGATGATCGAGTAATCGGGTTGACCTAGATTTGCCCTATTGCCTTCTGCGTCGAGAGCGTATCTGACAGTCTTTATTGTCAGGAATATATCGAGGACGCCATCTTCGCCCTGTCTGAAAAGAATCTCCTCTCCGGTTGATCTATCTAAGGCAGAAATTGAGCCTATAGAAACACCTTCAACAAATGTTGTTCTATACGTCTCGGGGTCTCTTTCCATTACCCAGGCGTAAATGTAAGGAGCAGTGAGCTTGCCGCTCTCGTCAGTCCAATGAACTCTTGAAGGCGGTGCAAAAGACAATCCCTGAGTTTGTTCATAAGGGCTATTGGGTGAAAGAAAATCAGCCAGTAATGCGATTATGTACATGATAATTAGAATCCAGAGAGAAACCATTCCGAGCTTATGTTTTCTAAGTGCCCTCCAGACCAGCTGCCAACGGCTCATGTACTTTACTTCAAAGAGGTCTTCTTTGCTGACTTCCTGACTCTGTAATGTATTGTTATCTATGATTGTTTTCTTCTTCATGTCACACCCCTCAGCTCAGTCTATACCGAATTCTGGGATCGACCCAGGCAAGCAGAAGATCAGCCAGAAGATTGCCGATTACCAGAAGGACAGCAGAAAGAAGCAATGTGGCCATGACAAGGAACAAATCCTGAGCATTCAGGGCTTCGATAACCAGTCTTCCCATTCCGGGCCATCCAAAAACGGTCTCTGTTAGAACTGCACCTCCGAGCAAGCCGGAAAGAGCATATCCGAACATCGTTACAATAGGATTGATCGCATTTCGAACGGCATGTTTATAGATCACATTCTTTTCTGGCATACCCTTTGCCCTGGCAAAGAGAACATAATCCTGTCTCAACTGATCGAGCAGTTGACCTCGCATCTGTCTCATAAGGCCGGCCAGTCCAGAAGTTCCCAGTGTAACCATAGGTCCAACCACGTGCCAGAGATAATCTCCGATCTTTCCCATGACATTCATATCGTTAAAGTTTTGAGAGATAATTCCCCCAATTGGGAACCACCCCGTTTTGGCGGCCATAAATAGCCAGAGCAGTGCAAAAAAGAAATTTGGAATAGAAATTCCAATGAATGCAAGGAAGGAAAAAGCCTGATCACTGGGCGAGTATTGATGAAGGGCTGAATAAATACCAAGAGGAATACCTATTCCCCAAGTGAAAATCAATGTGCTTATGCTGAGTAATAGCGTAGCTCCAAGTCTTCTCCAAACCAGTTCAAAAACCGGGATCCTGTAACTAAAGGAGTATCCAAAGTTGCCTGTAAGAACATTGCCCAACCACTTGAAATACTGCACGAAGACATTCTGATCAAGGCCAAATTGATTCTCAAGAACCTTTATTTGATCTCTCGAAATAGAAGGGTTTAACCTATAGGCATCCAAGAAATCACCAGGGGCAGCGGATATAATCATGAAGGCCAGTATAGAGACTCCGAGCAGAACTGGAATTGCCAGAATCAGCCTTCTAACTATATATTTCAGCACCTCATTACCTCCTCACACTCTCGCTAAGTCTCTGATTATATAAAAGCGGGAGGGAAGCCCTCCCGCATCGAGAATCAAGATATTACTCTTTCCACCAGCCTTCTAACTGGAAGAGCAGGCCAGTTGCAGGTGTTAGTTTTTCGACTGGCATCTTAATGTTGTTTTTGTAGACATAAAGGAAGTTCTGTGCCATTGTGAAGACCACCGGCTGATACTCGGCAAAAAGCACCTGGAACTCCGCAAACAAGTCATATCTGTCCTGATCGACAACGGCAGACGTTTGGAGTCTGTAGATCTCGTCTACTCTCTTTTCCCAGTCGGGAAGAACGTAGATGTCTTCAGTTATGTGGTCATCAGGATTGTAGTCAGGAGGATAGTTCCAGAAATGCAGACCGCCGTCAAGCCTGTAAACGTTCCAGCCTGTTCCAGGATCCACACTGCCTGTCAATCCGATAACGACTGATTCGTAGGTTGCGTCTGTCAGTCTTGCAACAACGGTGTTGAAGTCAATTGGTCTGAAATTGACCTTTATTCCAAGTTTGGCAGCCCCATCGACGATAATGTTGCTTATTGCCTCTCTGACTACGTTTCCAGCATTGGTTATGAGCTCAAACTCAACTGGGTTTCCATTTGCATCCACACAGGTTCCATCTGGAAGCCAGTTGAAGCCGCCTCTCCTGAGCTCGAGTCTTGCTCTCGTGATTGAGTACTTGTAGGCAAACTCCTCAATTTCCGGATTGTAGAAACCACTCGATGGAGATACAGGCCCATACAGAGGAGAACCAAGTCCATTGTAGAGGGATTCGATGATGGCATCTCTATCCATTGCATAGACAAAGGCCCTTCTAAATCCATCGTTTCTGAACCATTCTCTCTTGACTGGATCTGTGGAATTGAAGTTGAAAGTTACGAACTGAGAACCGAGAGCCGGTCCACCGACGCCAGTTATCCAGCCCTTTTCTGCGGCCATTTCTGCCAGCCTTGGGAACTGCTCGGCAGTCGGTCCGTAAAGATCGATTTCGCCAGCCTCAAATCTGAGAAGAGATGTGTTCTGGTCTGCAAGAAGCTCGTAGTTGAGTTTATCGAAGTAGGGTAGTTGTACTCCACTTGCGTCAACCTTCCAGTAGTAGGGGTTCCTCTCGAATACAATCCTTACGCCTT
Organism: Mesotoga sp. BH458_6_3_2_1; assembly: GCF_003664995.1. Classification (NCBI taxonomy): domain Bacteria; kingdom Thermotogati; phylum Thermotogota; class Thermotogae; order Kosmotogales; family Kosmotogaceae; genus Mesotoga; species Mesotoga sp. BH458_6_3_2_1. The sequence goes on from NZ_JFHL01000002.1 coordinate 141,300, forward strand.
CGACGTAATCTGTAATCACAAAGGGTCCCATTCCGACTAGCTTATCAAAGTCTGCAATTGTCCAGAACTCCGGGTAAGTACCATTGGCGACAACTTCCTCCAGAATGTGCTTTGGCATTATCGGGCGGAAGCCAATCTGCCTTAAAGCAGTAACCTGAGGTACTGTCCATGTGAAGGAGATCGTGGTTTCATCGACGATCTCGACCACTGGAAGCTGGTCGTTTGAATCGAGATAAGAGCCGTTTCCGTTGGCCGTGTTCTCTGGAACAAAGGACAAGTCAACGAATGTCCAGTACACGTCGTCCATTGTGAATGGTGCCCCGTCGGACCACTGGAGACCTTCTCTTATTTGTACGAAGAAGGTAAGTCCGTCATCAGAGAACCACCATTTTTTTGCCAGACCGGGAAGCGATGGCATACCGCCCTCGTCGGCTTCGATGAGAGTTGCAAGAGTGAATCCGAGAGGATCGGTTGAACTGGTTTCCTGAGCCCAGTCATAGTTGAAGGTCTTTGGATCTCCCAAGCCCCAGTAATAGAAAGTTCCTCCGGGCTTGCCATTGAATGTCTCTTCTACTTGGTACTCAGGGGCCGCAAAGAGTAATCCTGCAGCAATGAGTACTACGAGAAGCACTAAGAGTTTCTTCATTTACTTTCCCCTCCTTGTTCATGAGATGTGGAATAAAGATGGCACGCAACATAATGATTCTCATCCGCCCTAAACATGGGCGGATATTCCTTGGTACAAATATCCATCCTGTACTTGCATCTTGGATTGAAGAAACAGCCTGCCGGTCTGTTTATTGGACTTGGTACCTGGCCGCCGACAAGATCTTTGCGATTTCGCTTCTTCTTCGGATCGGGTATTGGAGCCGCAGCAAGAAGTGCTTTCGTGTAAGGATGCAATGGATCCTTGAAAATCGACTCGCTGTTGCCCTGTTCTACGATCCTACCAAGGTACATTACAGAGACGTCTTGCGATATAAATCTTACTAGAGAAAGGTTATGAGAGATGAAAACATAACCTGCATTGAGTTGCTCCTGCAGTTTTTCAAAGAGATTGACTATCTGAGCTTGAACCGAAACATCTAAGGCAGAAGTCGGCTCATCGAGAACGATGAGATCCGGGTTTACACTGATAGCCCTTGCAACGGCTATCCTCTGTCTCTGACCACCACTGAACTGGTGCGGATATCTGTCCACGTGATAAGGTTTAAGGCCGACTTGTACAAGGAGTTCCTTCACCATTTCAACTGCTTCGTCAAGGTCTTTAGCAAGTTTGTGGAAAAGAAGCGGTTCAGTTAACATCTGCCCAACTGTCATCCTTGGATTCAGAGAAGACATTGGGTCCTGAAATACTATCTGTGCCTTTTGCCTGAGAAGCTTCTTCTTGTGATCTGACTTATCAAACAGGATATCTATCGCCTTTGAAGAGTCCTTATTGACTCCATTATATACATCGTACATCTTCTTTTCGAAAGGTTCGAACACAACACCATCGCCGTTATTGAACTTCTCAGTATCGAAATACTTCTCTCTCAAATACTGTTTTGCTCTTCGCTTCTTCATGAAGTAGAAAGTGGTGTCTTCTTCGTCAATAAGCATTTCTCCATCAGTTACTTCATGTAGACGAATAATCGATTTGCCGATTGTCGTCTTTCCGCATCCCGACTCTCCGACGATTCCTATGGTCTTGCCCCTATCAACCGAGAAGGATACGTCGTCAACGGCTTTGACAAAACCAACAACTCTCTCTATGAGGAAGCCTTGCTTGATCGGGAAGTACTTCTTCAGATTTCTAACTTCAAGAAGCTTCATTCTTGAGCCTCCTTGACCAGCAGTACTTTGTTAGTAATTGGGTTCCAGCATCTGACGAAATGATTATCCTTCATTTGTTCAAGCTGAGGCATCTCTTTATAGCATTTGTCCGTTGCTCTTGAACACCTTGGAAGGAATGGGCATAGCACGGGTGGATTCAACATTACTGGCGGCTGGCCAGGAATAGGGAGGAGCTGATCTTGTTTTATATCGAGTCTCGGTATGCATTCGAGTAGCGCAAATGTGTATGGATTCATCGGACTGTCAAAGATCTCAAGAGAATCTGCCATCTCCATCTGATAGCTTCCATACATTACACTAATTTTCGTGGCTATTTCGGCAATTACAGCCAGATCGTGTGTGATGAAAATCATGCTGCTATTGAACTGCTCCTGAAGATCCTTCATCAGTTCCAAAATCTGAGCTTGAACTGTCACGTCCAGAGCTGTTGAAGGCTCATCGGCAACCAGGATTTCCGGATCACACGAAAGCGCTATCGCTATCACTACTCTCTGGCGCTGTCCCCCAGAAAGCTGAAAGGGGTAATCATCGATTCGCTCGGAGGGCTTTGGAATTCCCACCTGTTCGAGAAGCTTTATCGATCGTTCTCTTGCTTCCTCTTCGGTAACTTTCTTATGGTGAACAATGGTCTCTATCATCTGGTTACCGACAGTGTACATCGGGTCAAGCGAAGTCATTGGGTCCTGAAAGATCATTCCTATGTGTTTCCCCCTGACTCTGGAGAAACTATCTTTTGGAAGCTTTGCCAAATCAATATAGTCCTTTTCACCGCTCTTACTGAATTCATCGGTCAAAAAGAGAATTTCGCCACCAGCAATGAAGCCTGGGTTATCAACCATCCCCGCAACTGTTTTCACAGTCACACTCTTCCCAGAACCAGTCTCTCCAACTATTCCCAAGACCTCATCTCGATAAAGATCGAAAGAGACATCTTGAACGGCCTTAACAACTCCTTCGGCCATATTGAAGTGAGTAGAGAGGTTTTTTACCGAAAGGATAGGCCTTTCCTGCAACCAAATCACCTCATATTCATTTTTCGAATTATCACCCACGGAGTTAAGAAATGCTACTGTATAATTATTACATATATTTGCACATAATATCAAGTGGCCGGGGGCGATGTATGTTAGAAGCAGTAAGGGAAATATGGTTTGGAGAAGGTACTACCTACGTCAGGATATGTTACGGTAATGTGTATGTTGATGGAGAAGCAGGACAACTTGGCGACCGTGGAAAAGTGGACGGACTGGATATCTTGTCTGTAAATGAGTCGAATAATGAGATTCTTATCGAAGTAGATGGAATAATCGATAAGGGCAGAGGTGAATCGGTGGAAATCAATATCGATGAGACGAGGAGACAGGATATCTCCCAACAGCACACTGCGCAGCACTTGTTATCGGCAATATTTCTTCGCGAATTGGATGCCGAAACCGTGGGGTTTCAGATGGGGGAAGAACACACTTCAATCGATCTTTCTCTTGGAATCCTTAAGGATGATATGATCGATTATGTCGAGAGGACCTGCAATGAGCTGATTAATGACAATCTTCAGGTAAGAAGATTCATCGTGAATAGACCTGAGCTTGAAAAACTGAATCTTAGAAAGGAAATCAAACGCGAAATTGCAGAGAGTGAGAGAGACATCAAACTAGTTGAAATAGATGGAATAGATTTGAGTGCTTGTTCAGGTCTTCATGTTGAAAGTACCGGCCGAATAAAGTTACTGAAGATCTTGAGACGTGAGAAGGCCAAAGGGGAGTTAACCAGAGTCTATTTCGTGGCAGGTGATAGAGCCGTAAACGACTATATTTTGAAGCACAATCTAATTGCTGAGTCGGCCCTCTCCTTGACTTGTAGCTACTCCGATTTGCCGAATCGAGTAGAATCGCTTCTAAGTGAAGTTAAGAAGAACAGTTCGACAGTCAGGAGTCTTTCCGAAAGATTGGCCATTTATACTGCGAAAGAGATAGATGAATCTAGCTCTGAAGTGACGTTTCTTGAGGATGAAGAAAGCATCCTAGCATCTATTCCAAGGTTTGTTACTCTAGAAAAGTATCTTATTGTTGGTAAGGCGAGAGATAGAATCTTTTTATATGGTAAAGGAGTGGACTGTAAAGAGGTTCTAAACAGGGTAAAAGAAGAGTTTGATGTAAAGGGTGGCTCTGGAAAAGAAAGGGGCCAGTTTGTTTTCGAAGGGGATTATTCGGTAATTAAGAAACTGATTTTGAAGAGCTTTGGATAATGTAGAGAAGTTGGTGAGCATTTTGAAGGCAAGAGTACCTCCCAATAGTATTGAATCTGAAGAAGCAGTGATAGGGAGCATCCTTATAGATCCAGATGTTGTTCCTGACGTGATGGAGCTTCTCACTAGTAGAGACTTCTACTCGCGAAAGAACCAGCTTGTGTTTTCCGTTATGGAGAAGCTTTTTGATGAAGGAAGTCCAGTAGACATTGTCTCGGTTACTGAGAGGCTGAGAACCGGTGGCGTCCTTGAAGAAGTGGGAGGAGAGGTGGATCTTGCGAAACTTGCCGATGTCGTTCCCACTTCAGCCAATTTCTTTTACTATGGAAAGACAGTTAAGGAAAAGTCGCTTCTGCGCTCCCTCATTTCGGCAGCTAGCTCCATTGTCGAAAACGCTTACGAAGGGGAAGAGACTGACGATATTCTTGATAGCGCAGAGAAGGCGATATTCCAGATAACAGAGGCGCAGATTTCGAAGACTTACCAGCATATTGGAAAGATAATGCATGAGCTTTTCCATAATTTGGAAAGACTGAAGGAGAACGCTGTTACTGGAAGGATTACCGGTATTGCTAGTGGTTACAGACGGCTTGACGAAGTTACAACTGGTTTCCGACCCTCCGATCTTGTCATTGTTGCTGCTAGGCCATCAATGGGCAAGACTGCTTTTGCATTGAGTATGGCAAGCAACATGGCTTTGAAATTCCAGTTGCCTGTAGCGGTTTTTTGCCTGGAGATGTCTAAGGAACAGCTTGCTCAACGACTTCTGTGCAATGTGACAAACTTCGAGTTATCGCGACTCAGGGCGGGGGATATCGGTAATGAAGAGTGGAAGCGCTTGACAAATGGAGCCAGCACCCTGCAAACGGCCCCGATCATCATCGATGATGAACCATCGCTGGACCCCAGATCACTTAGAGCCAAGGCAAGAAGAATAAAGATGGAGCACAATGTTCAGGTTCTCTTTGTTGATTATCTTCAGCTAATGCATACAAAAGGCAGATCTGATAATCGGCAGCAGGAGATTTCGGAGATTTCTCGATCCATGAAACTACTGGCAAGGGAGTTGGATATTACTGTAGTAGCTCTTTCTCAGCTTTCGAGGGCTGTGGAACAAAGAGAGGACAAGATGCCCCGCTTGAGCGATCTCAGAGAATCTGGCGCCATTGAACAGGATGCTGATACTGTAATGTTCCTTTATAGAGAAGACTATTACAAAGATAAGAGCGAGGTAAGTGATTCGCCACAAGTTACAAAGGTAATAATCGGAAAACAGAGAAACGGTCCCGTCGGAACTATCGAGCTGATGTTTCACCCGAAGACGGCCACGTTCTATGATAAGGCGTTTGAGGTAAATCGATGATAGAAGCTCTGAATTTGACAAGGAGTTTCGGAAGCCTCATAGCTGTTGACCAGGTTAATCTAACCATTCCCTCCGGCGAGATCTACGGTTTTCTAGGACCTAACGGAGCGGGAAAGACAACGACCATTAAGATGCTCACCGGGGTAATTGCCCCTAGTTCAGGGAAGATTAAAATTGCTGGGTTGGATATTGAGAGAAACAAGCTGGAAATAAAGGGGTTGATCTCTGTTGTTCCTGATGAACCGAAGATGTATGACAACTTGAAAGGGGTTGAGTTTGTCAAATTCATAATTGACATTTATCGTCTTCCTCCAAAGGAGACTATGTCGAAGCTTATGGACATTGCCGATGCCTTCAAAATCGACTACCTCGGGAAATACATAGGCGATTACTCACACGGAATGAAACAGAAGCTGATGGTAGCCATTGCCCTTATGAGAGAGCCGACCGTTATCTTTCTCGATGAACCCACTGTGGGTCTTGATGCGTCGAGTGCGGGCAAATTGAAGGCCTGGTTGAGAAACATGGCCGATAAGGGAACGACTGTCTTCATGACAACTCATGTACTTGAGGTTGCCGAGAAGATGTGTGACAGGATAGGAATCATTGATAGAGGAAGACTCATTGCCGAGGGGACGCTTTCAGCCCTAAGAGAGGATTTTGGAAGTGTTGAATCGACTCTTGAAGAGCTCTTTCTTGATATTACAGGCGACAGCAGTATAGATGCTTTGGTCAAGAGTTTACAGGAGGGAATGTGAAGAGACTGATTATACTCTTTCAGGAGGTTATCATTGGTTTTGTGGCAGTTTCCGTCCTGTTTTTTTGGGACCCCTCTCTATCAAAGGGCTTGCTGCTCTTCACAATCTTACTGGGAGTCATAGTATATAGACCGCAGTTCGAAAAAAAGATTGAATCTATGTACGCTTTGTCCAGAATCGTTAGAGGGATTTTAAGGAAGCCATGTACTCTGATTCTGGTGACTGTGATTTTGGCCAATCAGAACAGGAACTTGCAGTCAGCGCTGGGAATAATCTCCTCATACGCTCTTATTGCTTCGGTAGCTTCGATTTCTTTCCTGATATTCCGAAAGCTGAGGGAGTTCCGGGAGAGCCTAATAGCCGTTTCTATTGCTGCCGTTATGCTTCTTTCGGGTTGGCTATTTCCGTCGGCTCTCACTCTTCCGTTGTTTGCAAACAGTTACCTTCCTTCTTTCTGGTTCTTCGAAATTGCATCGGGTGATTTGTTTGCCTTTCTGCTTGTTGGTGTTCTATCTTTGTGGCTGTTTAGACTAAGGCATAGATTCGACAGAAATGACTAATATTACGATCAAAAACATAGCCTTAACTATAGTTGACCTTTTCGGTAGTAAAATTACTGTGAGAAAAAACGTTGAAGGGAGCTGAAAAGAGATGCAGATTTCACTTGATCAATTCTTAGGAGCGATAATGTCCAGAGTAGATAATCTAGAGGCAACTATAGATGATCTAAGGCTCAGAACTAACATAGCTATGCGTTTGGTTAAGACAACGGTGCCCGAGCTTACTAGGGATGATGTCGAGAAGGCAGTGAGTGAAGAGCTTGAGGTCACTAAGAACGCTGGAATGATGGAAGAAAGCGATGAGATTGAGGAGATTTCTTCTAAGTTGACTGAGAGCATTTTCGGTTGGTTAGAAGGAGATGTTACCGAGCTCAAGGAAAAGATGGATGCCTATAGAAAAAGACTCCAAGAGACTATGGAAGCTGAAAAAAGCAAAGTAATAGACGTTGCACCAGCGGGTTTTGTAAACCAGCTTGGTCAGGAAAAGGGCCAGAAGAAAGGTAAGATAGTATTCTAGGATTTTAGATGGCTGGGGCGCTGCTGTGCCTCAGCTTTCAATGTATCCCATCAAAAGCTTCAAGGTATTTTCCAAAGCTCTGTAATGAGTCCTTTCATAACCATGGGATGATTCAACTCCCGGGCCGACAAGTCCAAACCTAACGTCGTATCCAGCTCTGAGCGATGCTTCGACATCGGAGCCGTAGAAGGGATATATGTCAACTGCATAATCGACACTGACTTTTTTTGCTGTTTCGATCAAATTCCTTACAACCGAATTATCGTAAGGGCCGCCTGAATCCTTTGCACATATCGAAACTACGAATTCGTCAGTTTTCAAAGTATCGCCTATCGCGCCCATATCGACCGAAATAATCTCTTCACAGTCCTCAGGCATCGCCGCAGAGGCTCCGTGACCTACCTCTTCGTAGTTTGAGAAGAAGAGATATGTCTTTCTTCCAAAGGTCACTTCACCGGATGAGGCCCTTCTTGCCAGATCAAGTAAGACAGCCACGCTTGCCTTGTCATCTAGGTGCCTTGACTTCACAAAACCATTATCAGTCACAGTTACTCTGGGATCGAATGAGACAAAATCACCTGCTTCTATTCCCAGTCTTTGAAGTGCTTCAGCGTCTTTAGCTTCTTCATCGACACGAATTTCCATATTAGAGATCTTCCGCTCAAGGGTTCGAGCATTTTCGAAGACGTGAACTGAAGGTGAAATCGACTGAATAGTTCCTGTAAAGGATTTGCCAGATTTTGTGTGAACGATGCAGTTTTCGTTTTCTATGCTGTTCATAGTGAAACCACCGATATTCGTCATCTCAAGGCGCCCATTTGGCTTCAAAGACTTAACCATCGCTCCAAGAGTATCTACATGAGCTGCCAATACTATTGGTCTATCTTGCCCTCCTATCTCGACGACAAGAGCGCCCTTTCTGGTTCTGCGTGGAATGAGCCCCATTCCACGGAGTTCAGAATCAAGATAAGTAATTATCGTATCTGTGAAACCAGAAGGACTAGGTATCTTGGCTAGATCTACTAGTTTTTTCACAAGAAACTGCTCCGAGTAATTCAAAGGACTCCCCCCATTTCTATCTGAGCATTCCTCTGACAATCATATCAGTTGCCTCTTCTTCACTCAGACCCTTGGACATCAATGTCTCCATCTGCTTTACGTTTACTCTTCCGATCGATGCTTCGTGAGTAAGCTCGGCCTTTTCATTTGTGACGTATAACTCGGGAACCGTTCCGACCTCTACGGAGTCACCTTTGATAATCTCGTTGCATTCTATGTGTCCTCTGGAGAAAGGTGCATTTCCATAGGCCTTGTTAATAATCTTGGCCCGACTTCTGTCAGTAGCAAATACAGTTGTTCTTGCTATCCCTGAAGAGCCCTCACCATTCAGGTAGAGTTCTTCATCTATTTCGAGATAGTCATCTTCGCGTTCATAAACCTTGGATTCTATATGAGCCGATGCGTATTTCTCAAGAGTAACACTCATCTTGACGAAAAGCTTTCCGACTCTGGTCTTCGTTAGATAAAAGTGGTTCTGAAAGCTACCGCCCTCTCTGACGATTGTATTGTACGTTGCCTTGACGGTTACACCGCCATCCTTACTGTGCATGTGCGTGTCTTCGTACAACATTTCTGAGTCTTTTCCAACATCTGTATCGGCGACCATGGAGTGCGTAAAATTCACGCCGCTAGGAAAGACGCAGTGAGAAATGAATTTCACCCTGGCTCTGTCTCCCAAGTGGTTATGAATAAGAATTTCTTGAGTTCCTTCGGGCTTCAAGTAACCGGTACAGAGATGTATGGGGTTTTCTATTACAGTGCCATCATCGATGTCAATCCAAATCTCTACTCCATTGTCCAATTCTTTTGCCCTCACATGCACGCCATCTACCGTATTCCTACCAATTACTTTGTTTCCGCCAACAATAATCGATACAATATCCTTCCTCAAGAAATCAGAGACATTGCCGCCTGATTTCTCATACTCCTTGGCAATTGCCGTGAATTCTCTCTCATAGTTTGATTCAATCATTGGCAAGCCCGCCTTCCTTAACCGGCTCATTTATGTGCTGACAGCTGTCACAGAGTTTCCTGTAAAAACTAACGATTTCTTCCGGTTCACCCGAAGCAAGTATTCTGCCTCCACAAAGAAGATATGCTTCGTCTGCCATCCTTGCAATTTCTTCCCGGTGAGTGATGATTATAACTATGGAGCCTTTGTCTCTAAGCCTTTCGAGTACATGCTCAATCATTTCCATAGACATTATGTCTATGCCGGAATCAGGTTCATCGAGAATAGTGACTCGGGGATTAACCAGGATTATTGAAGCCAGTTCGACTCTCTTCCTCTCTCCGCCGCTGAGCGATTCATCAACAAACCTATCCAGGTAATCTCTGTTGAGGCCTACTGTGGAAAGCGTCTCATCGAGTTCCTCTACGGAAAGCTTCAGTTTGCCGCCTAGAGTAAGATATTCTCTAACCGTAAGCCCCTCGAATCTTACCGGTTCCTGCCAACCAAGAGAGATGCCTTTCTTTGCTCTCTCTGGTACTGACAGTAAATCTATTTCTTCTCCATCAAGATAAACATTTCCCTCGTAGTCTTTATGCGACTCGAGACCCATAAGAACATATGATAGTGTTGACTTTCCAACGCCATTGTTTCCGAGAATTGCGTAAACTCGACCTTTTTCAAAGGAAGCCGTGAGACTGTTCAGAATCTTCCGCTCTTCCCTGACTAACTTGATTTCTTTTACCTCCAGCATAAACAAACCTCCATTTACATCAACACTATCATAAGTCCGATTAATAACGTCCACATTACCCGGCATATTGTCTGTGTAACACCCCGGTGACTTTTGATCTCTCACCACTGAGAATAAAGCTGCAGGAACTTATCACATTTGATGAGGGCAGTCTGAGCTTTATTTAAGGCTTCTCCAGAAAGCTCTCCATTCTCAATCTGCTTTGAGATCTCTACTGAAGTATCTCTGCACCAAGAATGCACTTCCCTATATTGATCTTCAAACCATTCTTTTGAAATATGTTCTTTGAGAGGAGTCAGTTCTCCTATCGAGCCTGAAGGAACCACTCTATCGGTGACTTTCATTACACTCCATGCGAACACTTCTTTTTCCGCTATTTCAAGTACCTCATCTAGTGCTTCCAAACCGTAAAGTAGGAGCAGGTTTCTCGAATACTCGCCGTAGATGTTATCGTTCCCTTTCAGCCATCCTCCGGGATTGTAATCAATCGCAATATCGTAAAGAGTCGCAAGGTCTTTTCTTTCTGATTCTGGAATTCTTCTGATCTTCTCTATTAGGCTATTCAAGGCGTTAGTGCCAATTACGTAAGGAGCGAAATGCTCAAGCTCGTCTGCGATCATTTCGGCAGAAGCAATTACTCGAAATAGAAGATTCGCTGTATTCCTTACTACTTGAAGATCGGGAGATATCTTTAAGGACCGCAAAAGTGCATCTACAGCATCGAGAGTCACTTGATAGTCTATCAACAGGTTTATATCTATATCCTGAAAGAGTCCTGATACGTCTGTTGCAGCAAGGTCCGGCTTGAGAAGATCTGCCAGATCGCTCAAATAGGCGTGATCGATTTGGAGTTCACGTAGCATTGCTCCGGGTGAATTGTCTTCGGCAAGCCAGATTGAGAAAATATCAGCTCTTGAGAAAATCTCTCTGAAAGCGCTTTCGATTCCACCTCCTGACATGTTGAGTTTCAGACGAAAGTCTTCTTTTCTTTGTGCGGTCAAATACATGTATCCAAGGTAAGCCTCCGACAGATACTGGCCTCCCGAAATTTCCCTTGAAGTTGATAGATTGCGCATTGCAGAGTAGAAACTATCAGTCGAATCTTGTCTTGCATTCAAAAGAGCCGAAGAAGCAGATCTGAGTTTAGAGTTGAGGCCCGTCAAAGTCGATTCTAAGGCCTTTTCACGTTCTTCGGAAGCCATTGATTGAAGGAGTTCAAATGGCGCGTTAGGATAACTCTCAGCCAGTGTCTCGAACCGTTCAGATACATAGGTTTCGCTTTGCAGGTATGAGTATTTTCCCTCCAGACTTTCTGCGGCCTCAACTTCCTTTCTGATGTTACCGATTGAATTCACAAGCTCTGGAATCTGAGGATTTATGCTTTCAAGTCTTCTATATTCTATGTAGCCTCTAGTAAATAGACCTTCAGAGATGAAAGTTCGGCTCATCAGAACGGATGTGGTAAGAGCAAACAAAACGATCAATAGAGGAAAAGCTTTGTCCATGGGAAAACCGGGTCTCCTCTCTCCGCTTAGATCAGGGTTCATAATGAATCCAAAGAGGAAGGCGGCGAACAAAGCGTTGGGCATCAAATGTCCGGGAAAAGAAAGAGTCGAGTGAATAAAAATTACCAGCAATCCTGCGGTAAGAAAAAGATACAGTATGATTTTTTCTACAGATGAAGACTTTCTCACCACTTTGATTGTGTTTAGCAGCATGGAAATAACGAAACCTGCAATCAATAGGATTCCAATTATTCCTGTTTCTCCCATTTGTTGAAGATACTCATTGTGAGTGCGAATACTGTTAAGTCCTGCGACATACATGTATTTCGGTTGTTCAACGATCACCTCTCCCATGTTTTCGGTCGAGAGGTACTTGTATGATCCAAATCCAGTACCAAGTACAGTTGATTTTTCCCACTGTTTGACTGCTGCCTTCCACTGAAGAATCCTGACGTCAACAGAGATACTGTCTTCTGTAGTATAAGAAATCCTTTCTGAAAAGCTGAATCTTCCACTGGTGAGCACATTGTCGCCCGAGTAGATGATCATTATCCCCGCGGCAGAAAAAATGAGCAGAATACTGAACAGCTTGTCCAGTGCTGAAGCGAAGGATCTCATCTTGAATCTCAAGAGAGGGAAGATCGAGAAAGCCGCCATAAAGATTATGGAACCTATTACAGAGTAATATACAGCTCTGGTTTGACCAATCATAATAACAATAAGGAACAGCGAAAAAAGTGCCAGATAGAAAGCTCGTCGGATATTATCAAATTTCCAGATTTTTTTCTTTGAAACTGTTAGAAAAGCAGCCGGGAAGAGTAACATCGCCATCAAATCGGTGGTGAAATTGACATTGCCGATTACTGAAGAGAGATTTCCCCTGGTAAAGGGATTGTTGTCTGTTCCCCACAACAAACCGTGACCAGAATAAAATGAAAAAACTGCATCGAAGGCAATTACAAGTCCAGCAAACATAAAGAGCTGAAGAATTATTAGTAGAGTATCGGATCTCTCTGCAGACATCAGAACTGAGAAAAGCACAAAAAGAAGCAGATTCATCGCGAACCCGAGCGACGTAAGAAAGACCTGAGGCAGGGTGCCAATCAGCTGAAGAGTCGTGAGGCAGGCGTAAGCGCCAAACAACAGAGCGAAGACCTGCGGGGCCGAGACACCTAAGCGATATGGCTTTCTTACTGCTTTCAAAGAACTGAAGACGACAAAAACTGCAATCGAAACAGATGAGAAATAGAACTTAGGAATGCCCATGTCCCACGTGAACCCCTTGATTGCAAAAAGCGAAGATCCAAAAACCAAAAGAGCAAAAAATGCTAATCTTCCTCTGTGCATATCGCCCCCTATGTCTTCTCTCGATCCTCAACAAGTACCCGAGACGAGACCCGTCAGAGATTTGCTTTTTCTATTACTGTAACAATCACTTCCCTGCTTCTGGGACCGTCAAACTCACAGAAATAGACGCACTGCCAGGTTCCCAACAGGAGTGAAGCATCCCTGAACGGAATCGAAATTGAAGATCCCACAAGAGTTGCCTTTATGTGTGCGTCTGAATTTCCTTCCAGGTGTTTGAATTCATTGCTTTTCGGAATCACATCTCCCATCCAATGCAAGATATCGTGAGCAACATCGGGATCGGAGTTTTCATTAATTGTGATTGCAGCTGTGGTATGTGGTACAAAGACATTGACAAGACCACAAGAAGCTTCTGACTTTCTGACAGACTGGATTACGAGATCTGTAATGTCTATTAGCTGGTTTCTGAATTTCGTATTTATGGAGTATCTCATGACAAATCAGTGAAAAACAACGTTTGTAATGATAACCACATATCCATTATGCTCTTCAAGCTGAACCTTGACATTCTCTTCCTTAACCTTGTATTTATCAGCTACATAGGTCTTTATCTGATGTACCATATCCTTGCCGCTGTTTTGAAGAATGTCTTGTGGTATTACCTCTCTCACCGGTACTGAGTATCTCCTGCCACCGGTTATGGAATCAAGTCTATCCTTTGCTTCTTTTCTGCTTCCCTCAGTCTTTTTCTTCTTCCTGAAAAGTCCAAAGAACATACACTTCAACTCCCTCTTAATTTCTTCTGAAGATGCGCTTCAGGAATTCAAGGAATCCTTTCGATCCATGCTCAAGGATATCCTGCTCGACCGGGATAGGTTCCCCGTTCATCCTCAAAGCAATGTTCTCGAAGACCTTTCCGATTCCTTCACCGTTTCCGTTCAGGATAACAGGTACGCCTTTGTTTGTGGCCACGATTACTTCATCGCTGTCGGGAATGATTCCAATTAAATCTATTGCGAGGTTCCCCTGGATATCCTCTCTAGTAAGCATATCACCGCGTTTGACCATCTGAACTTTGAATCGGTTTATGACTAGCCTGATATTTGATTCCTGCATTCCAGAGTTTTCGAGAAGTCCGATGACACGATCCGCGTCTGTGATTGCGGGCAGTTCAGGAGTGGTTATTATTAAGGCCTTTTCGGCTGCAGCGATTGCGTTTCTAAACCCTCTCTCAATTCCTGCGGGAGAATCGACGATAATGTAATCAAATTTCGGATAAAGTTCTGCGATCATCTTCTTCATATCTTCTGGGGAAAGCATCTCTTTCGTTGCTATTTGAGAGGCTGCAAGTAGATATAGCCCTTTGATCTGCTTGTGCCTCACCAGCGCTTCGGAAGCCGTCACCTTACCATTTGCAACATCTAGAATTGTATGAACAACTCTGTTTTCAAGGCCCAGAGCAATATCTAGATTCTTAAGACCAATGTCTGCATCAATAAGACAGACCTTAGCCCCCTTGTTGGCAAGAGCACAACCAATATTGGCCGTGATTGTTGTCTTGCCGACTCCCCCTTTTCCGGAAGTCACAACGTATACTTTGGCCATATATATCTACCTCCAGCCGTTAGACTTTTCTGAATTATAGCATTACATTGATACATCGACAGTATTCGATCCGTCGATCAATAATCAGCTAGCTCAAAAATTCGAAACAGACAGAATTTCAAATATCTGGTTTCGAAGATCGAGCTAACCTCGGGATGATCTATAGGTTGACCTCCTCTGAATACAATTACACCAATTTTCTTGCTGTCGTGAAAAGCGTCATTAATAGTCCGAGACCAATCTTCTTCGGAAACGATCTGAGTGCAAGAAGAGGATGCAAGAAGCGCTTCGTTCTTCAGGATCTTCATTGCCCGCAAGTTGAGTTCCTTATATCCTCTCAGAGCGCTCCTCTTCGAAGATGGAGTCTTTGCCATTGCCGGAGGATCAATTATGACAAGATCGCTACCTGAGAAACGGCTCGTCCTCAGATAATCGAAGGCGTTTGCTCTCACGAATTCACAACTGTCCGTAAATCGATTTGCTTCTGCTGTTTCTCTGGCTACTGAAAGAGCCCTCTCCGAAGCGTCTAACAGAGTTGCGCTTCGGGCTCCCTTCTTTAAGCAGTGGAACGAAAAATTGCCAGTATAGGAAAATACATCTAGGACATTTCGGCCGGCCGCATACTCAGACAATCTCTCTGCATTTTCTCTTTGATCGAGGAAGAATCCTGTCTTCTGGCCCTTAGTATCAGCAAAGAAAATGATTCCATCTGAAGAAAAAGGGAGGAGCTCCGGTCCGCTTCCGTAAATCCAATCCTCTCTCGCATCCAGGCCTTCTTTTCTGAGGGAGATTCCCTCACTCTTTTCGAATATCCCCTTCGGTTTCAAGACTGAGATCAAGGCTTCAACTATCACATCTTTCAAGTGCGCTATGCCGAGTGTGTTGAACTGAACAACGAGCCACCCTGAAAACCTGTCTACTATCAATCCGGGAAGTCCGTCTGCTTCACCAAAAACGATTCTCATGGCATCGCTGGTTCTTAGCAGAGAAGACTTCAAGAAGGCAGACCTTTCTATCTTCCTCGAGAAGAAATCGACGTCAAATCTGCAATTTCTCCTTGTCAGAAGCCTCACTCTTATTGTGGAACCCGAGTTGTAATAGCCCCTACCCAAAAACTGACCGGAATAGGTTAAGACATCGACTATGGAGCCGTCGTCAATAACGTCGCTTCTATCTATTTCGTTGTCATAGACCCACGGATGACCGAACGCAATCCGTCTCTTTATTGATCTTTTTAGAATCACTCTGGAGGTCAATGGTTTTTTATCTCCCGGTACAACTGGGCAAAGAACTGCTTATCGAAATCGCCGGGTGTCTTTTTCAAGTGAGATGCTTTCGCTGTCTGTTCAGACCATTTCTCAATTTCCTCATCTGAAATCCTTAAATCTACCCTTTCCACACCAAATTTCTTCAAGAAAGCGTTAAGCTCATCAAGATCTTCAAAAGGTTCGATGGCACTTGCTATTCTCTCTGGATCGGCATTAGCAATCCTCCTGAATACTTTGATCAACATGAGTGCATTAGCCATACCGTGTCTTACCCCTTTGAAGGATGAAAGTGGATAACCGGCTGCATGAACAGCCGTTGTTCCTGTATGAGCAATCACTATCCCTGCTATTGTGGAAGCGAACTGCATCTGCCCTCTCAAAGATACGTTGTCTTCGTTCATTAGGACCTTTCCAAGAAATTCCTTGACTATTCCAGTTGCCTCCCTGGAAAGCATCTTAACAAGTGGGTTTTTCCCATTGTTAACTACCTCTCCCTCCACTGAATGAGATAGGGCATCTAGTGCAGTCGCGACAGTTATGTCTGCGGGCATCGTGACAGTGTACCTTGGATCTAGAAAGGAGATGTAGGGAAAAGTTGAGGGCATACCAAAGCCCTTTTTGGTTCCTTCGCCGTCAGTTAGAATGGAGTATGGTGTAACTTCACTTCCTGTGCCGGATGTAGTAGGAATTGCGATTATCGGAAAGGCAGGAAGATTTTGTCCAGTGTATAGATCTCTGCAATCGCATTCGCTGTTCATTCCGATAACTGAGATCGCTTTGGCGGCGTCAAGTGGACTTCCGCCACCGATTGCGATCACAAAATCGCATCCGCTCGCAGAGAGCTTTTTTCCGCCCTTTTCGATCGTTGCGAAAGAGGGATTTTCCTCAACTTCATCAAATACCATGTTCGGAATATCTAGGCCCCTTAGTACGCTCAGTACTTCATCGAGCGCCCCGCACTTCTTGGCGGACGATTTTCCGGTAACTAAGAACGCATTTGTTCCAACTTCCCTCAATAACTCGGCGTTCTCACTTATAATTTCGATTCCGGCGAAAATCTTTGTCGGCAGGAAATACTTCCACATCTAATCACCTTCTTAACAGCAGTTTCTTGAGTAGCTCTTTGGATTCGCTGATAGTTGTGTCCATCTGTGACCAGTAACGCTCTTTAAGATTCATCGGATTCTTCAGTGAACTGTTAATGGCCAGGCTCAAGCTCTCACAACTTCCTTCAAAAAAGAGATCACAGTTCCTGTCGAGAGATTTTACGAATCTATCGAGTTTACTGTTTCTCTTCCAAACAAATGGAACTCCAAGAGAGATGGCTAGTATTGCTCCGTGAAGACGCTCAGTAATTATCAATTCAGCATTGTTGAAGATTTTTATCATTCCTTCAAGGTCTTCGGGAGGTTTCCTGACTTTGAAACCATTTGATCGCGCCTTTGATTCAAGCTCACTTCTCTTTTCTTCATCATGATGGTTATGGAAGCCCACAGCACAGACTTCGGTGAGATTGTTGAGTCTCAAAGAACTTAGTACATCGTCAACGTTGGTTCCGTTCTTCAAAACAATAACTGCAAGTCCATCTTCCATAGTTCGTTTATCAGGAATTATCCCTTCGTTCTGCAGGTAATAGGGACCATAGTCTGTCCCCAAAATCGCGCTTCTGGAAATCGATGCAAAATGCTTATAGCTTACTTCATCTCTCATAACTCCGTAAGTCAAGGGATTCTTCAGCAATTTGTTCAGAGCATTCCTGTTCACAGACTTGCCCACTGGACCGAACCCCTGTGAGAGAAATAGAAGTGGCTTGCGATTTCTTAGCGTATGTTTTGCGATCTCATAGTAATATAAAAAACTCCTCCAGCTTGTCTGATCCTGAAGAAGATTACCTCCTCCAAAGACGGTTACCATCGAGTGCTTAATAGAATTTCTGAGATCATTTACGCCGAATCTCTTGATCAACCTGATGTCGAGCTTTGAAGGAAATCTGTGACCAATGTTGTCAATGTGAGAGGCGGCCGGCAAATAGATCGGCCCTTCAAACCCTATCTCTTGGATGAGAGATAGTGATGAAAGCAATAGAAGATCGTCGCCAAGGTTATTGTATCCATAGTAACCCACCAGCGTCAGCCCGCCAAAAGAAAATTGTCTCACTTCAAAACCTCCAGGAACATTCAACGATATTATTCTATCACATGTGAATCATCGAACACGTTGTTCACAAAGCGTTGCGAGGGATGTAGAATTAATATATGCTAGACGGACTTCTGAAAAGAAAGACGGCTTTCCCATTTTTCTACTGCCTCCTGGCTGTGTTGCTAGGAGAACTGCTTGTTTTTGCACTAATTTGGAAAGCGAATGGCTGGTTGCCTGTAGTCTTTCTGGCAACTTCCGTACTCCTTTTCTCCTCGAAACAAATCAGTCCGCTGACATGGCTGGTCTTTTTCGTAATAGGTTGCTTCGCCCAAACCGTAACACTTAGACTTCCTGACACGGGAGAGGTTGAATATGTTGGGTATATATGCAAAGGAGGATCTGGAAGTATCGAGGCAAGTATGGGAAAGATACTCGTTGGGGGTGAGTGGACGAAACTTCACCCCGCTGTTAATATTAGACTTTCGGATAGAGATGCGACTGCTTTTCCTGGTCAGATAATCTGGACTACCGGTACCTTGGAAAGGCAGGAGTCTTATCCGCTATTCAAGATTGTTTCAAGTGTCGAAGGATGCATAGATGGAGTCGAGATCATCTCTTTTCCCGGAAAATTCGTTGATGGACTGCTTTCGAAGTATAGACTTGAGGACACGGTAGCTGCGGCGGTTTTCACCGGCAACAGAAGGTATATCGATTATGAAACCAGAAGGAGAATCTCGGATCTAGGAGTAGCTCATCTATTTGCCGTTTCAGGCCTACACATTGGCTTTATGTACTTACTGGTTCATTCCACTCTTTCGTTTCTTTTGCTGGGCAGAAACACAAGAATCTTGATCTCAATTACGATACTCTTCTTCTACACGCTGTCTACCGGCCCGGCAATTTCGGCACTCAGAACTTTCCTAATGCTGTTTTGTTATTCTATATTCAAACTAATCGATTACCGCCAGCACCCGCTAAATATACTTGGAATATCGGGAATGACTCTCGTTATTGCTCAGCCTTCAATCGTTGCATCCATCTCTTTCCAACTGAGTTTTTTTGCCACCGCTGCCCTGCTAATCTTTCTGCCTGAAATCGAGAACAGGAATCTGATTGGCCAGGCTTTTCTGGTTGGTTTGATCGCGCAAACAGCGGTTATTCCACTGTCTCTAAGCACATTTGGAACGTTATCGGTTGTCGGAATTCCGCTTACTGTCATCATGGTTCCTATATTTGTCGTCCCTGCGTATGTCGGAATGATAGTCATCTTAGTGACAGATCTCCTCGGACTGAGAGTGATAAGCGATTTTGTTTCGGGAAGTCTGAGAACTATTTCGATCTTGCTCGAAGAGACTACGAAGAGAATTGGGGAAGTGCTTCCCTCGATAAGTCTTGAACCATTTCCGGCTTATCTAGTGTCATTGTTGTCACTATTTCTGTTCTTCATTGTACTCTGGCACTTTGGACACAAGCCGTAGAACTTCAGTTGATGATCATCTATTGTATAGCCAGTCCTCGATTTTACGAGCTCCTCTAGTTCTTCAAGGTTGTCCAGGTGAAATTCGACAACTGCCCCGCAATTAATACAGATTATGTGATGATGGTGATGCTCTCCCTTTTTTACCGGCTCATATCTGACTACTCCGTCTCTGAAGATGATTTTCCTGAGGAGACCAATTTCCACAAGTAACTCGATCGTCCTGTAGACTGTTGCCTTGCTTATTCTGAATTTTCTTCCCTGAACCTTCTGATATACTTCGTCTGCACTCAGGTGATCCGTTTCGGCTTCTAGAAAGAACCTAAGCACGTATTCTCGCTGAGCAGTCATCCTCTGATTTCTCTTCTTCAGTTCTGCCCTAAGCAGGTCTTTCTTCATAATCAGCCTCCGTTCAAGCCAGACTGAGTTACATTATGGGTTTTATGTCTATCTTCCAGCCAGTTAGTTTTGCTGCAAGTCTCGCATTTTGGCCTCCCTTTCCAATTGCAAGAGATAGCTGGGTTGGCGAGACATAGACCACTGCCTCATGGTTTTCAGGATTCGCGATTTTTACTTCAAGAGCAGAGGCAGGCGCAATCGAATTTCCAACGAATTCGGCTGGATCGTCGCTCCACCTCAAAATGTCGACTTTCTCGGGTTTTATTTCTCTTAGAACTTCAGCGATTCTAGTACCACTCTCACCAATGCAAGCTCCGACTGGATCAACCTTTGTATTTTGGCTGAATACAGCAACTTTAGACCTGACACCTTCTTCCCTGGCAATTGCTTTGACTGTGACATCTCCTCCAGCAATTTCCGGGACCTGAAGTTTCAGCAGTTCTATTACAAACTCAGGTGTCCGCCTCGTGACAAGCAAACGAGGTCCTCGCGCAGACCTCGTGACGTCCACAACAAATACCTTCATAAGAGAATTCAGTCTAGGCTGTTCACCAGGGATAAGTTCTTTCGTGGGAATTCTGGTTTCCAGTTTGCCGATTCGAAGATCAATCCATTCGGCGGTAACTCTCAATACCTCGGAAGTAGTTGCGGTTCCCTTCATATCGACGTACTTATCGAACAGGTTTTCCTTTTCTCTTTCACGAATTTTCTGAATTAGAACCTGTCGAGCAGTCTGAGCGGCAATTCTCTTGAATTTCTTTATGTTGAGTTTTTTCTCGATTATTGAACCAACTTCAACTGTAGAATCGATTTTAAGAGCTTCCTCCAGCGTCACTTCAACCGAAGGATTCTCGACCGATTGGACGACAGCAAGCCTTTCGAAGACCTCTATGTCTCCTGTAAGCCTGTCTATCCTAACGTCAACATCACTTTCGGAAGCAAAGTTCTTCTTATAGGCACTTTGCAATGCTTTCTCAAGTATATCTAAGACTTCTTCCTTTTCAATGTTCTTTTCGTCCTGCAACTGATCCAGGGCTTCCAAGAGATTGAGATTCATATGAACACCTCACCGTCAAAATCATAGTTTTAGGTTGGCACGTCTTACGTCTGAAAAGTGGAATGCTATCTCTTTACCGTTTTCGGAATTCTCAACAGTGATAACGTCGCCTTCGCATGAGATAATCTTCCCAATCACAACAGAAACCCCATCAACGGGTTCTTGGAGAATTATTTTCGCCTTCTCGCCTACGAATCTAGCATAATCTTTCAGGCTTCTAAGAGCGCGTTCCAGCCCAGGTGACTCTACAACCAGATCATATGAAAATGGTACGAGGTCCGCTGAATCAAGCGCCTTACCAAACTCGGCTGAGAACAATTCGCAGTCGCTAATAGATACATACCCATCTAGCTTATCGATCGTGATTTTCACTAGTCTTTTCTTTCCCCTTCTCGAAAGTCCGAGATCATAGATCGAATAGCCAAGGTTACTTGCGACTTCGTTTGCCAGTTCAAGCAACTCTTTCTTCAGGTCCTCCACAAACAACACCACCATAATAAAAAATAGAGGGCAAGAAAGCCCTCTCCCTTTGGGAGTTTTCAACTAGCACAATTATAACTCTTTTGACCACGCCAGTCAATATTGCGATCAAGATCTAGTCTGCGAGTGAGATATCCTCTCTCAGAGTCATAAGGCCAGCAATTATTGTTATTACCACCGCAATTGATAGATTCACTGCAGAAGGGATAACCGCCTTGGACAGACTGAAATCTAGCATTGAAATTCCCTGAAGGAGTACCAGAAGGGATGTTGTCGGCAGGTTTCTACTGAAAGATTCAAGCCAGTCAGGAAACATCGAATGGGGAACAATAATTCCGCTCAGAACCAGCAAGGTCGTAACTATTGATATGGAAGTTAGCTGGGCGCTCCTCGAAGAATTGAGAACGGTACCTATCAGCAAGCCAATAGATGTGAACAAGAAGATATACACTTCTATCACTGCTAAATAGAGCAAAATGTTGGATGCTATTTCCAGTCCAAAGAAACTTCCAGCAATCATGAATATCAAGACCTGTGCCGTTGAAAACACCATAAAGCTTACTACTTTAGCTCCTATATACTTTAATGAGCCGATGTTCGAAAGCCTCAGAAGGTCGATTACACCGTTTCTTCTATCTTCAAAAACACCTGTTGCAGCACCTATTGATGTCATGAACATTAGAGTTGTAACCAGCACTATTGGGAAGAGAAGGGAAGAGAAGCTGAGTTTCGATTCAGAAATCCCCTCTACTGTAAGAGAAGGAGCCACATAATTTGGATCGATATCTACGGTCTTCATAAATTCGGGATCCGCTACAACGGGGAGAGCCTTGAATTCCCTCAAGACATTACTCAAGACCTGGTAGAGTGCAACTGCGGTCTGCATAGAGCCGGGATTTGGGATAAAGATCAGCTCAGACGGTTCCTGGAAGAGAAGTTTGTTCGCAAATCCCCTCGGTATTATGAAGACACCGTCAAGGATGTTTATTACTGAATCAATTTCCTCCCTGCCAGACAACTGGATGATATTCTCTCCCTTAAGCATTGAGCTGGCATATTGAATAAAGAAAAGTCCTATGAAAGTCTTATCTTCGTTAATAATGCCAATTCTTAGATCAGAATAACCTCCAGTATCAGAAGTTATAGCGGAGATTGACGCTAGTAGCACTGGAAGTAAAACCAGGACTATAAGGAAGGTCCTTGACTTGAAAATCAGAAGAAGATCGTTTTGCACTAGTCTGAAAAATCTCAAGTAATATCCCCCGTTTCAATCAACTCTGATGCTTAATCAAAATCCCCGCGATTTCTTTTCTCAACTATTATACTCTCTCGAAACAACTCAAAACCTCTAAGTCTTCTTTACTGAAGTGATTAAGAAGATTTCGCGAAAAGATCACAGGTGGGATTCATCTGTTTTGTGTCTAATGGTAGAATCACAATGAGAACAGATTCGCTCCTTTTTGCGTCAAAATCTGGAATGTGATCTTGGAGGTGCATAAATGAAGAGGTTTACAGTATTCGTTTTACTAATCATCGGGTCTTTGACACTTGCCAGCGTTTATTCTATGGCAGATAAACTCCCTGCAAAGTCTCACAGTATTCTCGTTGTTGAGAATCTCAAAGAGAATTACGGTGTGACAAAGCAAACCGTTCTCATGGATATGGTTCTTAACCAGCTTGCTATAGAGCAGCTGATAGCACAGTATGTCGAAATGCTTGCTTACAACAACGGTCTCGATCCCAAGGATATATACAAGGCTTTTGATAGGGATTTTGGGTTGGCTGTATGGGTCGACTCAGAGGGTGATGATCGTTTCGTGGCTGTCTTTGGCCCAATTGACAATCCAAAGACACTGAAGTCTGCCATCGAAAAGGTCCTTCCACAGCTGCTGCCCTCGGATTTTAATCTGAATATTGCTGCTGATCAAGATTACCTTTATATAGGTGATCTTGAGCCCTATTCGCTTGCCGAAAAGGGATTTGACCTCGATTTGGTCATAGCTGAACTTTCTCCCGGCTTTGGTTACTTCTATTCTGCAACGGGAGATAGTATTCAAAAGGGTTCTATATGGAATGGCGAAGAAGTTCTAATAGCAGAGGTTCTTTCGATACCACAATCGGAAGAAAGTAGGGAGAAGTTCTTTGAGATTCTTAGCGGAGCCTCAATCTCAGAGCTTGAAGTCGGGCGACATCTTCCACTTGTTTCTGGATCTGTAAAAATTAACAACTTCTCATTTCTTTCTGATCTAGATGTTGAGCAAATGGGATTGATACCTTTGGATTTGGAGGCGCTAAGAATCGGTAATCTAAGCATTAGTGAGTTGTCCGAAGATATGAATGGCGAAATTATGATTGATGCCAACATTTCGGTAGATGATATCTTTGCAAGTCTAATGGGTACAGGGGGAACGACAACTGAAAGTACAGACTCAGTGGGCTACTCATACGTTGTGAGAGCCTCCTACAAGGGCACATTAGATAGAATCAAGTTCATGATAGAGGAGGCAGAACCGAATCTAAAAGTGTTGGTTTCCAACGACAGCCTGTTAGTGGAAGGGCAGTATATATGGATCCAGAACGGATGGCTTTTCGTTTCATCAAAGAATCAGACTCAAACTACTGAAGCGCTTAATAATGGAGTAATAGTCTCCGAATTAGCTACATACAGCAAACTTCTGGATTTCACGGGAGTGGAGGGATTCGCCAGGTTGTTTGTCGATTCCGGGTACATTTTGACAGGTCTCATGGGTCTCGAAATCGAAAGCGGCGTTCTTCTAAACAGCCAGTATCTTGAAGAGATGGGTGGAGTAAGAAGTCTTATAGTGATTATGTAAAAAAAGCGCCCCTGCACCTAGCGGAGTGGCGGGGGCAAGAACATCTCGATGACATAATTATACCTATTTTGAGTTAGTTAGTCAAGTGTATACTCATAGGAGATTTCTCTTGCGGATAGACAAATACTTGAAAACAAATGGGATAATCAAAAGAAGAGTAGTTGCAAAAAGAGCGATTGAGAGGGGTTACGTTTCAAGAAACAATACTCCGGCAAAGCCAGCATCGGAAGTAAAACCCGATGACATCGTTTCCATAAGGTTTTCAAACAGAACACTTATTGTGAAGGTTACTGAGGATTTCCGGTCGGAGGTTGTTCGGGAGATTAGAGAATAACCTCCCCTGACTTTATTTCTAGGACTGTTCCGCTTTCTTGTTCGATCAACAGGGATGAAGGGGTTATCCTCTTAATTATACCAGTGACTCTTTCATCTTCGCGTAGGGATACAGTTATTTCATCATTCTCTCCGAAAGCGAGGTGTTTTTTCCATCGTCGGGTGAGGTATCTACTTTTTCCTCTGATTAGGTAGGTCTTTCTGAGGAATTCTATTCTCTTAAGAAGCCTGTCTAGAAGCGATTCAAGTGATATGTGATTACCCTTCACGGTACTCAAACTGATCCCGGTTTGCTTAATTTCGTCGGGCATTTCATTGTTTACGTTGACACCTATGCCTACTACTATGGCACCGAGTGAGCTGCCAGCAAAAACGGCCTCTGTGAGAATTCCGGCAGCTTTCTTGCCATTTACCAGAACATCGTTTGGCCACTTGATCCTTACAGACTTGAAGTCAAGCTGGAGAAGAGTTTCAACAATAGCGACGGAAGCAAGTTTAGTGTATTCATTTGGTTCTCTAATCAGTGTTGGTTTGAAGACTATTGAGAACCACAACCCGCCTTTGCTAGAGTGCCAAACTCGTTTGTGCCTCCCATAACCCTTTGTTTGCGATAAAGCCCAGACTACTGTACCAGAAGGAAGTCTGTCCAGGTTATCAACAGCGAACCGATTAGTGGAATCTATCTCAGAGAAAGAAATCACATTCTCTCCCGCCATCATATTAGGGTCCTACCTCTCCAGACAGTTCAGAAACGTCAAGGGGCATCAAATTTCTTCGGCGCCCTCAAAGGCATTCTTTTCGTCGGGGAAGGTACCTGACTTAACCTCTTCATCGAAATTCGAGAGGGCCTCAATTATCTCCGATTTAAGGTCTGCAAATCTCTTAACGTATCTTGGCCTCGATTCATCGTTTATTCCCAGAAGGTCATG
Organism: Mesotoga sp. BH458_6_3_2_1; assembly: GCF_003664995.1. Classification (NCBI taxonomy): domain Bacteria; kingdom Thermotogati; phylum Thermotogota; class Thermotogae; order Kosmotogales; family Kosmotogaceae; genus Mesotoga; species Mesotoga sp. BH458_6_3_2_1. The sequence continues at coordinate 166,675 of NZ_JFHL01000002.1, forward strand.
CCATCTCAGAAACTGTCCGTCACAGTATCGCCCTGAACCTAGACCTATGGTAGGTACCGAAGAATCCTCCGTTAGCCTCTTTGCCACATCTTCTACCACCATTTCGAGAAGTATTGCAAAGACTCCGGCTTCTTCAAGATCGTTTACGGACTCAATCAACCTTTTTATGCTCTTTTCGTCTCTTCCCTGAACTTGGTATTCCCCAACCAAACTGGCATGCTGAGGAGTTATTCCAATGTGCCCCATTATGGGGAACCCTCTGTCTACCAGATACTTTATTAGATCGGCTGTTTCGAATCCTCCCTCAATCTTTACTGCATTGGCTCCATGCCTAAGAAAAGCCATGACGTTCTCAACGGCTTTTTCTGTAGAACACTGGTAGGATCCGAAAGGCATATCTGCAACAATAAATCCCTTCTTTGAACCTCGGCGAACGGATTTGAGAGACCAGATCATCTCGTTCATCGTAACTGATAAGGTATCCCTCTTACCCATGACAAGAGTTCCGAGAGAATCTCCGACCAATATTATGTCTACCCCCGCTTCTTCAGCGAATTTTGCTTCAAAGTAACTGTATGCGGAAACCATGGAAAGCTTCCTTTGATCCTTTGATTCAAGAATCTCTCTCACATTCATAATATCCTCACTTCTCCTTCAGATTCGTCTGCGTCTCCGGGTTCAGTCTTTTCCTCTCGTTGACTATCTTTGATTATGGAGACCTCTCCGGTTCGATTATACATTTTTGTCGGCCTCGAAGACAAAGCAAAGTCAAGACCACATTTCTACTGGGATTCCCAGATGAAGGCCTTAATGCGTAAGGTGATTCAGAAGTTATATAATCATATTGAATGAGAGGAGTGTATATGAAGCGCAGAGTTGAGTTCTTGCTTCCGTTAATTATGGTTTCACTGATGATATTTGGCCTGATAGTGCTCTACAGTGCCACTTTTGGTGATAGAGAAGAGTACCTGTTCGGCAGGCAACTTGTTTGGGTTCTGCTTTCGTGCGCGGTTTTCGTTTTTACTGCTTATGTAGTTAAGAGAGGTTTTTGGAAGAGTATTTCTTTTCTGTTGGTATTGCTCTCTGTTGTCACATTGGGCGCAGTTCTTTACCTGGGACCGGTCGAAGGTTCTCGAAGATGGATAGATCTTGGCATTGCCAGCTTCCAGCCATCAGAGCTTGCAAAATTCTCCCTGATAATCTTCCTTGGATATATTTATTCGAGAGAAGGGAAAAGCAAGTATGGGCTCTTTTTTCTGGGTGTGCTGATTACTGGTGTCTTCGTTGGTCTCATCTATCTTGAACCCGACCTGGGAACGACAATTATCGTAATGATCATCTGGTATTTCATGACTCTAGTCAGTAAGAAATACGATAAGCTAATGATTGCAATGACTGCGCTTATCGCTCTATTGGTGCCAGTAGTTTTTTTGTTCGGTCTAAAACCTTACCAGCGAGATAGACTTCTGAGCTTCCTTCACCCCGAGGAATACGCCTCCGGAGCAGCTTATAATACGATACAGGCAATCAGGGCGATTGGCTCCGGTGGTCTGGAGGGCACCGGAATGCTTCAGGGAACGATGAACAGGCTTGGATACGTTCCAGCAGATCACACTGACTTCATATTCTCGGTTCTTGGTGAGGAGTGGGGCTTCATTGGAGCCGTTTCGTTGCTTATCATGTATTTGCTTCTGCTTTGGAGGATTTGGTCGATCACAAGAAAAACAGGGAGCGAGTTTGGTAGAATAGTTCTTAGCGGAATATTCGCGGTTTTTGCCTTTCATGTGGTTGAGAATGTTGGAATGAATCTGGGACTACTGCCAGTTACTGGTATCCCGTTGCCTTTCGTAAGTTACGGCGGATCATCGTCGATGATATTTGCGCTTCAGTTAGGAATAGTCCATAGTTACTCAGTAAAAGAGGTTGAATATGAAAAAGAACTTGGAGAGCAGTAGATTGTGAGGGGGTATGAATGAGACTCATAGAATCAGTGCCAAATTTCAGTGAGGGTAGAAGATTAGACGTTATTGAGCAGATTGTTGAGGAAGCCAGGAAAGTAGAGAACGTTTGGGTTCTTGACTATTCAAGTGATCCAGATCACAATCGTTCTGTAATTACTATAACTGGAGAACCTGAAGCAGTGGAGACTGCGTTGTTTAGCATGGCTCAGAAGGCGGAGGAATTGATCGATTTAAGAAACCACTCCGGTGAACACCCGAGAATGGGCGCGACGGATGTCATTCCGCTCGTACCAGTAATGAATACGACTAAAGAAGAATGTATTACGCTTTCAAAGAGACTTGGAAAGAGAATCGGGGAGGAACTAAAGATTCCCGTCTACTTGTACGAAGATTCTGCATCTGCACCTGAACGGGTAAGTCTTTCAAACATCCGAAAAGGGGAGTTTGAGAATTTTGCTTCGAAGATTGAAAGTGAGCAATGGAAGCCTGACTTCGGCCCTTCGGAGATTCATCCGTCTGCGGGAGTAGTAGCTATAGGTTGCAGAGAATATTTAATTGCTTTCAACGTCAATTTGGGAACTGATAAGATCGAGATTGCGGACAGAATATCTAGATCGATAAGGAATATAAGTGGAGGGTTTCGCTACGTGAAAGCTCTTGGATTTAGGCTAGAGGATAGAGACATCGTTCAGATTTCGATGAACATGACGAACTATAGAAAGACTCCTCTTTTCAGAGTTTTTGAGGTAATAAAGTCAGAAGCGGAGAGATACGGTGTTCCGATTGTTGGCTCCGAAATCGTCGGTCTTACTCCTTTACAAGCGCTTGTCGAGGTTGCTGAGCACTACTTAAGACTGGAGAAGTTCTCAGGTTCTACGATTCTTGAGAAAAGGGTGCTGGACTTCATCGCAGATAGGGATAAATGAAAGTGCCTGCCGAGCTCGCCATTTTGAATATACGACAGGCCGTATCTCCTCCAAAGGCCGGCCCTCTCCGGGGCAAAGAGATGTCTTCTCTCGAGATAAAGCACGATGTGAACATCGCTATTGAGGAAGGGAAGATATCGTACATCGGTCGGGAATACGTGGAGGCCTATCAGTATATTGACGGAAGTCAACTCGTCGTCATGCCAGGGTTTGTTGACTGTCACACACACATCCCATTCGTTGGAAGCAGGAGCAGCGAGTTCATAATGCGACTTTCAGGGAAGAGCTATATGGATATCATGAGAGCCGGCGGAGGCATCATATCTACCGTCAAAGAGGTAAGAAAGGCTTCGGCCACGAGCATCCTTGCCGACTCCTTAAGTTCTCTGGATTCAATGCTCTCGCTCGGTGTTACAACTGTTGAAGGGAAAAGCGGATATGGTCTGGATAAAGAAAATGAGCTCAAACAGCTGAAGGTCTTGAGAGCTCTGGATTCGATTCATCCGGTAGATGTTGTCCCAACTTTTCTGGGAGCGCATGCAGTAACTGATGAGTATGGATCACCAGAGGAATTTCTGGATCTAATGGCGGGGATATTCGATGATTTGGTGGAACTGACAGACACGATCGATATTTTCTGTGAGAATGGGGTCTTCGACGAAGCCCTGTCCAGACAATACCTTATGAAGGCACAAAAGAAGGGTTTCAAAGTTAAGCTCCATGCTGATGAACTTTCATCGTCAGGTGGAGGAAGACTGGCAGTTGAACTGGGAGCCGTTTCGGCAGATCATCTGATTTCAGCTGACAATGAGACTTTAGTACTTCTGGCAGAAAGTGAGACAGTTGCTACTCTTCTTCCCGGGACTTCATTCTTTCTCAATGAGCCTTTTGCCAAAGGTAGAAAACTCATCGATCTCGGGGCGATAGTAGCGATAGCATCGGATTTTAACCCGGGCTCTTGCAATATATTCAATCCGTTTTTCATTATCTTCCTTGCGGTATCCCGTTGCGGTCTTTCTGTTGAAGAGGCTATAAATGCCTATACGGCGAACAGTGCAAAGGCGTTGTGCCTTGAGAAAGAGAAGGGAATGCTTGAGGTAGGATACGATGCAGATATGGTGCTAATTAGGGCAGAAGATTATAGCGAAATAGTTTACAATTTTTCGAGGGATCTTGTAGAAGGAGTAATTAAGAACGGGAACAGGGTAAGATGAATATAAAGGTTGTTGTTACCGGAAAGCCAAAGTCGCATTTCATAGTTGAAGGAATCGAACAGTACAGAAAATGGCTTACTAGCTTTGCAAGAATTGATCTTGAGTATTTCCCACTGGGTGGTAAAATCCATAGGGAGAGGGAAAGGGTTAAAGAGAAAGAGGGAAAGAGGTATCTGAAAATTGCCAGTCCTTATGACACAATTCTCCTTCTCGATGATCGTGGAGATCAATACTCATCAGAAGAGTTTGCACGAATGCTTGAAAAATGGCAAAATATAGGAGTAAGTAGTCTGTCTTTCTTTATCGGAGGACCATTAGGTTTCAGCGAAGAGGTTCTTTCGAGAGACTGGCAGAAGTTGTCTTTGTCAAGGATGACATTCACTCATGAAATGGCTGTTCTCTTACTTTTGGAGCAGCTCTTCAGGGGATTCACAATTCTGGACAACAGACCGTATCATTATTGATCTGGAGGTGCAAATTAGAAGTGGAAGACCCTACTAGTAGCGGGGATCCTGTTTCGCTCTTATTGAACTTTGTACTACTTGGCTTTCTTCTTTACCTTTCGGGTGTCTTCTCTGGAACAGAAACGGCTCTCATGACTATGAGCAAATTGAAACTACGCGATCTTATGGATAGCAAAGAAAAGCGCTTCAGCAGTTCTGTGAAATACTTTGTCGATAACCCGAATTCAGTTCTTACTGCAATACTTGTGATGAATAATGTTGTAAACATCCTTTCTTCGTCACTCGCGACTTTACTTGCACTTCGACTTCTTCCGAATAATTCGGCCGGAATTGCCGCGGCGCTTGTTACGGGGGTCATGACTTTTCTCATTCTGGTGTTTGGAGAGATAACTCCTAAGATTTTCGCACGTGAGAATTCAGAGAGATTCTTCAGAAGAATGATAACGGTAATCACTGTAATCACCGTGGTTTTGAAACCTCTCTTATGGCTCTTATTGCATATCTCGAATTTCTTCATAGTAGTTGTTGGGGGAAAGAAGGTTGATTTTGCGCCATTCATTACTGAGGACGAAATAAGATCTGCAGTAGATGCCGGTCATGAAGAGGGAGTACTCCAATCGGAAGAAAGAATGATAATGAAGAGAACTCTGGAATTGAAAGACATCTCAGTAAAAGAGATAATGACTCCGAGAGTAGAGATCGAGGCGCTGGAAGAAGAGCAGCCGCTCATAGATTTGATGGAACTTGTCGAATCGGAAGGATATTCTCGATACCCGATCTACAGAGAGAACATAGATAGAATTGTTGGAGTATGCTACGCGAAAGATCTGCTGAATTTCATTCTAGAGAGAAAGGACAATAACGTTCTTAAGACTATTCATGTTGAAGAGATAATGAGGTCTCCGTATTTCGTGCCTGAAACTAAAAAGGTCGATGACCTGCTGAGAGAATTCCGAGAGAAGAAAAATCATCTCGCGGTGGTCATTGATGAGTATGGAGGAACGGCAGGAATAATAACGATGGAAGACGTTATTGAGGAACTGACAGGCGAGATCCTCGATGAGTACGATGAGGAGTCAGAAGAGATGATGATAGAGAGACTTGGTGAAAGTGAGTATATTGTTGATGGAATGACTCCGATTAACGATATAGAGAGAGAACTGGAGCAGCCATTTCCCAATACTGAATTTGAGACAATAGGCGGGTATCTTCTTGAAGTTCTTGAGAGATTTCCGGAAGTGGGAGAAAAAATAATCGTAAATGGTTTCACTTTCGAAATCCTGGCGGCCGGAAAGAATAAGGTAGAGAAGATTAGGCTCAATGTTGATAGGAGGGATGTTGATGAAAGACACTTCAGAGGAGAAAGCACTAATACAGAAGGCTATTGAGGCAAAGGATAGATCATATTCACCGTACTCGGAATTTCCCGTTGGAGCGGCTCTGCTGACAGAGGAGGGTGAGGTTTTCGTTGGAACTAATGTGGAGAACGGTTCATACGGACTCTCCATATGTGCCGAAAGAGCGGCAATAGTATCTGCAGTCTCAAGAGGTTACAGGAGATTCAGGAGTATTGCAGTAGTGAGCGACCAGAAGGAGCCAACCTCTCCATGTGGAGCATGTAGACAGTTTATGGTTGAATTTGGTGACTTCGAAGTAATTCTCGTAGGAAGTGAAAGAATTCTAAGAACAAGCACCTATGAGTTACTGCCTCTTCATTTCGAAATGGAGAAGTAAGATGGAGCTTTCAATTGCGAAGGAAGAAATCTTCTCTGGCAGAATCCTAAAACTCGAGAAGCACACTGTGACCTTGCAGGACGGAAGCACCGCATCTCGAGAGGTTGTAAGACATCCTGGGGCAGTGGCAATTGTTGCGGTTTCGGGCAGCAAATTGCTTCTTGTCAAGCAGTTCCGTTTTCCTGTTCAGAAGTATATGCTCGAAATTCCGGCAGGAAAACTCGATGCAGGTGAGAGTCCTGAAGAATGTGCCCGAAGAGAGTTGCTGGAGGAGACGGGATACATTCCGAAAGATCTGCGAAAACTGGCAACGATTGAGACTTCGCCGGGTTTTTCCGATGAGATAATTCACATCTACTCTTCGGAAGTTGAAAGATTTCAGGTTCCGTGTCCCGATGTGGGTGAATTTGTGGAACCGGTTCTGATTGACACTAAAGAGGTTATCAAGATGATAATCGACGGGCAGATAACTGACAGCAAAACGATCTCAGGTATTTTGCTCTCTTTTCTTGGAAAGGAAAGTGATTATAATGATTAGAGTGAGATTTGCGCCCAGCCCTACTGGATTTCTCCATGTCGGCGGAGCGAGAACTGCGCTTTTTAACTATCTGTACGCAAAGCACTACGGAGGGAAACTCGTTCTGAGAGTTGAAGACACAGATATTTCCAGATCCACGAAGGAGTTCGAAGAACAACTGATGGAAGCACTCCTGTGGTTGGGCATTACATGGGACGAGGGACCAGACGTTGGTGGTTCATCTGGACCGTACAGGCAGAGTGAAAGAGGTGAGATTTACAGAGACATGGTCATAGATCTCCTTAAAAGAGATCTGGCCTATAAGGTTTACGCTTATCCAGAGGAGATAGAGGGACTTCACGACAAGCTTCTTTCGGAAGGTAAAGCTCCACACTACGATCACTCGATGCTGGAGTCCTTCAATTCAGCCGATAGAGTATCTGAATTTGAATCGAAACAGCTGAATCCCGTTGTCTTCTTCAAAATGCCACGTAAAGAGTACCGGCTTTCGGACAAGATAAAGGGAGAGGTCGTCTTTAAAGAGGGAGCGATTGGTGATTTCGTGATAATGCGGTCCAACGGGCAGCCAATCTACAACTTTGCCGTAGTTGCCGACGATATCTCAATGGAGATCTCTCACGTGATAAGAGGAGACGACCATCTTTCAAACACACTGAGACAGCTGGCTCTGTATGAAGCCTTCGGGGTCGCAATACCCTCATTTGCCCATGTGTCTATGATCCTTGGACCTGATGGAAAGAAGCTCAGCAAAAGGCATGGCGATACCTCGGTCGAGCAGTTCAGAGAAAAAGGATTTCTTCCTGAAGCGTTCTTCAATTTCCTTGCTTTGTTGGGTTGGTCTCACCCGGATGGGAAGGAAATCTTACGACATGAAGAGATAGTTGAAAGCTTCACAATTGAAAGGGTCAATACAAGTGCGGCGATCTTTGACGACGCTAAGGTAAGGTGGATGAATGGGGTTTATATTCGCGAAACCGACCTTGACAGGATAACGGATCTGACAATCCCCTTTATTGTGGAATCGAAGCTAATGACTTCTGAAGAGGTTGTTGCCAACAGAAAGTGGTTAAGAAGAGCCATTGACTCTGTTCGAAAGGGAGTTGAGACACTTTCTGAAGTACCAGAGAAAATGAAGTTGTATTTCGATGACCCTGAGCTGACTCAATTCAGCCCATCCAGTGATAGCGAAAGGGAAGTTTACAGGGCTCTTGAAGCCTTCAAAGACAGAGTAGAATATCTTGATTCCTGGAATAACGATGAAATAATTGGGACCATAAGAGCTATCATAAAAGATATGAAACCTGATAGAAAGGGTTTCTACATGACGTTAAGGTATATCCTTACATCGGCCGAAGAAGGGCCCGAACTAGTAGATGTTATATTCCTTCTTGGAAGAAATAAGACACTTAATCGGCTTCAGCGGGCACTAAGGATGGCATAGGAGAAGAGGCCCCTGGGGGCCTCTTCTCAATTATCATGATTCCTTTTCGTAAGGCGTTCCCGAAGCTGCAGGTGATCTTGTTTTCCCAATAAAGCCGCCAACAACAATAAGCGTTACTACAAAAGGAAGCATATTGAAAAGCGGTTTGACACTTGCAGATACCGAGACAATCGAACTGCTTTGCAGCTGAAGATTCATCGCTTCTGCAGCCCCAAACAAAATCGCGGCCCACATCGCGCCAACTGGATTCCAGTTACCTAGAATCATCGCTGCAAGAGCAATAAACCCTCTTCCGTGAATCATATTCTCAACAAACCTTCCTAGCTCTCCTACTGATAGAAAAGCTCCTGCAAGACTGGCAAAGACACCACTCATAAGAACTCCAAAATATCTTATCCTGAATACGTTTATCCCAAGAGTATCCGCGGCCTCCGGGTTCTCTCCAACGGCTCTCATTCTCAGTCCTAGAGGTGTCTTGTACATCAGGAACCAGCTTGCTGCTATGGAGATGATCGCAAGATAGGTAAAAGGGCTCATAGAACCGAAAATATCCCCTATGAAAGGGATTTCCTTCAGCCAACCGGCTTCAAGATACGCAACTCTACCAATGAAATCAGTTTGGCCTTCATTTCCGAATATTGGAATCATCAAGAAGGACGTCGTCCCTTGAGCAATGATGACAAGGGCTGTAGCGCTTACAATCTGGTTTGCAGACCACCTTATGCTAGCCCATGCATGGAACCACGTGAACCCTGTTCCAATAATTACTGCCATAAGAACTCCAATCCACGCATTGCCTGAAAGAAGGGTAAAAACAATAGAGGTAAACGCTCCCATAAGCATGATACCTTCGAGAGCAATATTCGTTACCCCAGTGATTTCGCTGTATGTACCTCCGAGAGAGGCGAAAATCAAAGGAGTTGCGGAAAGCAGAGTCAGTTTGTAGAACAAAGGGTTGACAAGTATAGCAAAGATCGCTTCGATCCAGCTCATATTGCAGTCACTCCTTTCTTTCGCCTCCAGGATATGAGTGTGGATACGATCCTTTCAGCTGCAACAAGAAAGATTACTATCCCCTGGATTATTGAAACAATGTCGTTTGGTATCTGGGCTCTAATTTGCATCGCGTTTGAGCCGGTCCTAAGGGCAGCAATAAGTAGAGCAGCAAAAATTATACCGATAGGATGATTTCTACCGATCAAAGCTATTGTGATCCCATCGAATCCCCTTCCACCGGTCAGTTCGCCGACAAATCTGTGAGGTGGGACCCCAATGAGATCAACTATTCCTGCCATTCCGGCAAGAGCACCACTGATCGCCATGGTTAGAATTATACTCTTTCTTATGCTAATACCACCGTACTCTGCTGCATGAGGGTTGAACCCAACGGCCTTTAGCTTGTATCCAGTTGTAGTCTTCTCTATCAAGATGTACATTATTATTGCCACGGCAATGGCAATAAAAATCCCAATACTGAGTTCTGTGGCTTGAACCTTTAGTATTACTGGAAGCTTAGCCGCTTCTGCAATTTCTGGGCTCTTAGGAGTACCCGAGCCCACCGCAAGAGGTCCAGATACCATAAAAGAGGCAATGTTTGCAGCAATCCAGTTGAGCATTATCGTCGAGATAACTTCGTGAGCCCCTGTAAATGCCTTAAGAAAACCGGCTATAGACGCCCAAAAGGCACCGGCAAGCATTCCAACAAGTATCGAAAGAGGAATAGCGATTACCGAGGGTATTCCCCCAATGTTCATAGCTACTATGGCGCCAATGAGTGCGCCCATTGTCATTTGGCCCTCTGCGCCTATGTTGAAAACTCCCGCTCTGAAACCGAACCCTACTGCAAGACCGGTTAGAATTAGAGGTGTCATCTTCATGATTGTATCCGCGACTGCTTCCTGACTGCCGAATGCACCTTCAAGCATTATGGAATAGGCAGTTATCGGATTTTTTCCGATCATTATGATGATAATGGAGGCGATCAGGAGAGCTATTAAAACGGAGACAACAGGTACTAGTAATGCGTAGATTTTGCTTGTATTCATTCTTCATCACTCCGTTCCCTGACGACCTCGGCCTTCTTGTGACCGGCCATCATCAGTCCTATTTCTTCTCGATCGACTTCATCAGGAGTTACTTCCCCCATTATTTCGCCCTCATAGAAGACGAGTATTCTATCAGAAAGGGAAAATATCTCGTCCAGCTCCATTGAAATCAGAAGCATTGCAATACCCTTGTCACGCATTGAAATCAAAGTTGTGTGTATGAACTCAATGGCTCCTATATCTAGTCCTCTTGTCGGCTGAGAGACTACCACAACTTTCGGTTCTATCGGTACGATACTCAGTTCACGCCCTACAACCACTTTTTGCTGGTTTCCGCCTGAGAGGTTTCCAGCAAGCATGTTTATATTCTTTGGCCTGACATCAAATGTATCCACAACTTCCCTGGCGAAATCCTTAACAGCTTTCTGGTTAATAAACCCCTCCTGTGAAAAGGGTTCTTCGTCCTGTTTCCCAAGGATAAGATTGTAAAATACGGGGTACTGAGTTACCATGCCTCGTTTGATTCTGTTCTCCGGAATATGAGTTAAGCCTGTCTCTCTAATCTCCAGCGCGGTTTGATTGGTAAGATCCATGCCGCTAAGGAAGACATTGCCTTTTTCAACCTTCCGTAAACCAGTTATTGCCTCAACAAGCTCTGTTTGACCGTTGCCTGCAACACCTGCTATTCCCACGATTTCGCCCTGACGGACCGAAAAAGAGACTCCGTTAACAGTGTATAGATTTCTGTTGTCTTTGACATGGAGGTCTTTTACCTCGAGAACAGTATCACCAGCCTGCTTCTCTTCCTTTTCCACACGTAGAAGAACTTCTCTTCCGACCATCATTGTGGCGAGTTGTCTCGGGTTAGTGTCTTTAGTGTTTACTTGACCGGTAACTTTACCAAGTCTCATTACCGTTACTCTGTCAGTTATAGCCATCACTTCGTTCAGTTTGTGAGTAATGAAGATGATAGTCTTACCATTCTCTTTAAGTACTCGGAGAATCTTGAAAAGCTCTTCAGTTTCCTGGGGAGTAAGAACGGCTGTCGGTTCATCGAAGATCAGAATCTCAGCGCCCCTGTAGAGAATTTTTAGAATTTCAACCCTTTGCTGCATTCCAACAGGAATGTCTTCGATATACGAATCAATATCAACGGCCAATCCAAACTTCATCGACAATTCTTTAACGATTTTTCGTGACTTTCCAGTGTCCAAGAAGAGTTTTAGAGGGCCGTACTTCGGTTCAGAACCGAGGACGACGTTTTCAGCTACAGTCTGATTGTCCACAAGCATGAAATGCTGATGAACCATACCAATACCCATTTCAATAGCATCTTTAGGACCATTGATTACTGTCCTCTTGCCATTTATAAAAATCTCTCCTTCGTCAGGAGTATAAAGTCCATACAACTGATTCATGAGTGTCGATTTTCCTGCACCATTCTCGCCAACAAGTGCGTGTATTTCACCCTGTTTGACTTGGAAATCGACATGATCATTAGCGACAACGGAAGGAAATGTCTTTACAATTCCCTTCATTGCAACTGCGATGCCGGAGAGATCGAGGTTTTCAACGTTGTTTTCTTTCACACGCTCACCTCCATCGTACATGATACGAAAAATCGGGAGAGTCTGCTCTCCCGATCTTTGATATCACACGATTGTGTGAAGAGCTTCCATTATGGAAGGGTTATTTCTGGGACAACGAATGCATCCAGCTCTTCCTGTGTATCTGGAACAACAAATGTTCCAGCCTTAAGAAGACCTCTTAGGAATTCAACTTCGGAAAGGATAACTGGTCCAACAACATCCTTAGTATAAGTCATGGGGCTGATTCCAACGCCTTCATCCTTAATACCGAGGGTCTTCGTTCCTGGTTCAAAAGTTCCAAGTGCAATACTCATAACGGCCTGATAAGAAGCCATGTCGACTCTCTTGACTGAACTGGTAAGGACTCTTCCAGGAGCCATGTAGTCCTGATCAACGTCAACTCCTACTGCAAAGAAACCTTCTCCCTTTTCAGCAGCGGCTTCAATTACTCCGTTTCCACATGCACCTGCTGCGTGGAAGACGATGTCTGCGCCTTCAGCGAACTGAGCGAGTGCGAGGTCCTTACCCTTCTTTGGATCGTTAAAGTCCATAGTGTATCCCTGAAGCATGCTAATGGTCTTTCCGTGAAGCTCTTCGTAAACTCTAATGCCGGCCTCATAGCCATAGCGGAATCTTTCGACCGGAGGAATTGGGAGACCACCAACAAAACCTACCATGTTTGTCTCAGTCATAGCGGCTACTACATAGCCTACCAGGAAAGCTCCTTCCTGTTCTTTAAATAGATACGTTGCCACGTTGTTGGGCATATTCTCGATCGGATCGATGTCGATACCGATGAAGTAAGTGTCCGGGAACTGAGGAGCAACCTTGTAAAGCGCATCGGCCATCATGAAGCCGACTCCGAAGATAATATCTGCTTCCTTTGCGGCGTTGGATAGATTCGGTATGTAGTCGGCCTGTTCTTTGGATTGAACTACTTCCCTTTCCAATCCAAGGAAATCAGAAGCTTTCACAATTCCTTCCCATGTTCCGTCGTTAAAAGACTTGTCTCCAAGTCCGCCGACGTCAGTAACCATGATTACCTTCATTGCCATTACTGGGAGGGCAATCATGAGAATAAGTGAGAACACCAGCAATAATCTTAGTTTCATTCACTAACACTCCCTTTCTTATGAGATAGTAAGATCCATAGAACTGATAAAACAATTATACCCGCAAAAACAATCAAAAACAAAACGTTTATTGAGGGATTAATGGTCACTCTTAAGATTGGAGACCCGCCTTGAACAAAGAGATTCAAGCTGCTAATTCCTGGCAGAACCAAGAAGAAATAGAGGACGATAATTGCCAGGTTGATATAGGAGATCATGGGCCTTCTAACAACGAATAGAGAAACTGCTAGTAATAATAGAGCGACTAATAGTGCCGCAAATTCACGAACTCTATATACTTTTACAGGTACTGGTGAGGGGTCGCTTTCGAGAAGGGGATCAATCTCTTCATGATAATCATTTAGAGCAATTGCCAATTCTGGTTTGGATCCAAGGACCGTTTCGAGCGAGTAGGTGAAATCCTCCCTCATTTTCTCTCCGGCGTAAACAACTATTTTTTCCGACGTTGCTATCAGAGTCGATACCGACGTTGAGTAACTCCTGCTATTTCTATTGCTATCCCTTATGAAACTATCAATGTCCTTTGTAAGGCCCTGGAGCTCGGAGATGTATGTAGTTTGATTCTCAATGGAGAAATACTCAGTGAAGGCGGGAGCCGCAACTCTAAGTCTTCCATTGCTGTCGACACTGTAACTCATTTCGGCTGATGCTGAGAATGAATTCATCTTATTTGGAATGACTACTCGCAGAATTCTCTTGAAAGCGTTCAGTTCGCTTGAAACAAGAGAGTTCAGGTCTCTAGTCTGCAGACTAATCATCGATTCTGGAGCGAGAAACACATCATTCTTCAGTGTCGAATAATAGACGGAATCATAGAATCCCTCGAAGCTGTCCATAGCTATCTCTGGCTGCTCGTTAAGAAGATTGAGGAAGGGGAATATTGAGATCAAGACAAGGAGGATCAACTTCAGGATAAGAATCCTGCTTCTTTTCCTTCTGTTCAGCAGAGAAGAGATAGTTAGTATAAATATGAAAGCAAAGGCTGGAAGCCCGACTATTGAATGAAGGGATAGGTCAAAGATACCTGCAGTGATATTGCCTATGAAAAATAGATAGAGGGTTTCGAGAAGTATTATTAAGCCAATCAGATACTTCTTGACGGAAGGGAGAATTGTGAACGCCAGAACCACTAATAATGCATACACAAGAACCCTCAGCCACCAGAGATTGAGGCTCCTTTCAACACTCCGAACAAGATTTGCAGAGAGTTCATTCCTTATTCCACCCATAATATTCGCCTGAATTGGAACAATCTTCCTTACTTCGTCTGCAATATCGCTTTCGATTAGACCTACGGGAGTGAATTGCTTCATTGAAAGAAGCTGTGCTCCCATTCCAATCTTTTCTATTACAGTTGTCCTGACTCCAGGGTTCTGCTCAAGTGAGTCGATTAGTACTTCATACTTGGAGTCTACGGGTTCAATATCAAGCTGAAATCCAGCAATTTCCTTTTCTCTTACGGCAATCGACTCGGGGAAAAAAGGTGCGTATTCGATCAGCCCCATGGATCTCAGAAGCCAAAGTCGAAAAAGCTCTCTTCCATCGGACATCAATTGGGCATCTCCTAATTGAGCGAGATCCATGGCCGTCTGTATCGCCAACCTGCTGATTTCTTCTTCAACTAGAGTACTCACACTGTACTCTTTTGAGCTTAGCTTGGCTACTGTCTCGTTAAGCGCATCGATTATTCTGTTATCGGAAAGACTTAATATTTCCCGCTCTGACTCAATTGGAGCGTCAACGTTCAAACTGAAAGAGGAAAATGAGTTAGATACCCCTAACGCTTCAGGAAATGCTCCTGGCTTCTCCTCCAATAGACCCAAAGAGTAGGCGATCCACTCCTTGTAGACAACCTCGGCCATACTTCGCACTCTTGAGGAATAAGCATTGAAGACTTCGAGGTAGGCCGGCATTTCATTAAGCGAGTATGTCTCAAAGGCCTTTCCCGAAATGTCTGAAAGAACCCACGCGAGAAAAGCGCTGTAAGCAATTCTGTCGTCGCTATCGCGGAAGTCCTCTTCAGCGAATGCCTCAAGATGCTTTGTGAGGAGTCCTGCAATTGTTGTCGAACTTTCTTTTTTCTCAATACTGCCTACCATCTGAAGCTTATACAATCTGTAAATCGACAGATAATCGAGGTCTTCAATAAGTTTGACGACCTTCGGTAGCTGTGGTTCTTGCTGGCCGTAGTCATCTACATAAGTGTTAAAGTCCTCAACAATCAGTTTCTGGCTAAAGGAAAAGGAAAGAACAGCTATTGCCAGAAAGAAGATGACCGAGAGTATAGTCTTTGGCACTTTACACCTCCAGCCCGATCACTTGTTCAACATGTTTTCAATAGCGTTTATTATTACATTTAGCCCAGTAGTGTTAGCGGCTCCGTCAGGTAAAACTATATCACAAAAGTATTTCTGCGGTTCTATGAAGCTCTCAAACGAAGGCGCAACAAACTTCCTGTACTGCTCAATTATGCTGTCCACAGACCTTCCTCTCTCCTTGGTATCGCGCTCAATCCTTCTAATCAGTCTCTCATCTGAAGGAGCATCTATGTATATAGAAAAATCGAAGAGATCTCTCATCTCTTTCTTGAACATAACAAGGAGCCCTTCAACAATAACAAGCGGCTTTGGTTTGAACTCTCTGCATATTCCCTCTTCCCGTCGGTAAGTAACCATACTATAGACTGGAACCATAATGCTTTTGTTCCCTTTTGTCGACTTCAGGTGTTGTTCAAAGAGTTCAAAATCGAAGGCTCTTGGTGAGTCGAAGTTGAACTCTCTTGGATCTGTCCCAGGATCGAGGTTCTTGTAGTAATCATCCATTGAGAGTATTGCAGCTCTATCCTTGAAGTGGTTGTAGATTACGTTGGTAACCGATGTCTTGCCTGAACCACTGCCGCCGATTATCGAAACAAGCACCATTATCTTATTCTTACCCTTCTTGAAGATCCAAAGGTCATGTTGAAGGCCAGTGACCTGAATGAGACAGAGATATCTATCTCTTCATTCCTCACTTCTGGCGGCAACGAGAGTCTCACTGGAGCGAAATTGACTATTCCCTTAATGCTGGCCTCGATTAGCAGTTCAGCAGTACTTTGTGCAGCATTTGCGGGAACTGTAATGACACCAATCTCAATATTTCTTTCCCTGACAATCTCTTTCAGCAACAAAGTAGAGTCGATTACAAGATCATTTGGCATTGGGATTCCTATCTTATTGGGGTTGTTGTCAAATAGAGCTCTTGTAATGAAGCCTGAATTGGAAAGGCCCGGATAGTTTGCCAGAGCCATCCCCAGGTTGCCCATTCCAACGATGCAAGTATTCCATTTTTTCCTGATTCCAAGTATCTCGCTTATACTGTCAAGCAGAAGCTCGGTGGCATAGCCTACGCCTCTCTTTCCGAATTCTCCAAAATAAGATAGGTCTTTCCTGACTTGGCTAGCTTTGATTCCAAGCCTTTCCGCAAGATCCTTTGAGGATACGCTAGGCACACCAGAGATAACCAAATTCTCTAAACATCTGTGGTATACGGCAAGCCTTTTTATCGTAGGTTTGGGGATCCTCCTGCTATCCATTGTTAATCAACCTCCCGGCCGGTTTCTTTGCGAAAATTATAACACGGTTACTCATTAACTACCTTTGATCAGACCACTCAAAAAATGTCATACATCAACGTGCTATAATTACTCTTAGAATGTTCATAATATAGACTGGAGCACTTTTTATGGGAAAGAGAGTTGGGTTGAATAGTCAATTTGCGTCGGTAGTGCTGCTGATTTTGTCTCTCTTCCTTTTCGTAGAAACTCTCTTCATTTACAGGTACGTAAAAGAAGCGCAGTCTACCGAATTTGAAGTTGGTTTTTTTGATATTACAAGTCGATTGAGAGTGCTTTTTGATGATGAAGGGTATTTGCTTCAACCAGGAGAAAACCTGGTACTGAAGATAAAACGAAACGATAGACTTGTCGTTGAACAAGAGCTACCCGGAAGGTACTCAATAATGAGTGGCGGGAAGATTATCAACGTGAGTATTCCACTGGCGGAAGTGAGTGTAAGGTGATGGGAAGTTATCGAAAGACAGAAATGGTGAATCTCGTTGTCTTTATGTTCGGTTCATACATAGATTACAGGCTTCAGGAAATTCAGCCAGTTCTTGAGAGGAAGTTTGGACCGGCAGATTATATATCGAGGTCTCTGGACTTCGACAAGTACACGTCTTATTATAATGATGAAATGGGCTACAACCTCAAAGGCAAGCTGATCTCCTTCAAAAGACTGGTTCATCCTCAGCAGCTTTCGTTGATAAAGAAGATTACCAATGGGGTTGAAGAGAACTTCAGACTTGAAGGGAAGCGAAAAGTTAATCTCGATCCGGGTTACGTCCACCATGCACAGTTTGTTCTTGCTTCCACAAAGCACTGGGCAAATCGAATCTATTTGTGGGACGGCATCTCTGCGGAAATTACACTTATGTTTGTCAACGGTTCTTTTACACCTCTTCCATATACCTATCCTAACTACAGGGATCGGGAATACATCGAAGAATTGATGAGAATTAGAGAGTTGTATCTCCTGAAGAGAAAGGAAAGACTATGAAATTTGGAGTCCTTTCCCTGGGATGCTCTAAGAATATGGCCGATATGGATAATTTCATGGGCATTATGATAGGCAGGGGACATGAGATTGTGAAAGATGCCTTGATTGCTGACTTGCTAGTCATTGACACCTGCGGATTTATAGACGACGCGAAAAGGGAAAGTCTTGAAGAAATATTCAAGTCCATTTCCTTCAAAGCAAGAAATCCTGGGCTCAAAGTACTTGCAGTAGGATGTCTTGTTCAGAGGTATTTTGAAGAGTTGAAGTCGGAGATTATAGAAATCGATGGTTTGATAGGGGTTACAAGCCCGATGACTCTTGCTGATTTGATTGAGAAGGAAGAGTTTTTCTATCACAGAGAGCCCGAGGTAGTCTATGATTATTCCAACAGAGTGGCAGGCAAGTATTCTGCATACGTGAAGATAGGAGACGGATGCAATCGAGATTGTGCTTTCTGTTCAATTCCCAGTTTCAAAGGAAGATCGGTTAGTCGCGCCTCAGAAAGTGTGGTTAAGGAGACGCTTTCTCTTGTGAAAAAGGGTGTTAAGGAGGTAGTCTTGGTATCTCAAGACTCCACGCAGTATGGCAGAGATCTGAATGAAGGACTTGACCTCAAAGGACTTCTCAGGAAACTGAATGATCTCGAAGGCGATTTCTGGATACGCCTTCTATACCTTCATCCCGATCATGTTGATGATGCTTTGGTGGATACGATCATCTCGTTGCCGAAAGTAGTAGATTACTTTGACATGCCTGTTCAGAGTGGTTCGGACAAAATTCTGAAGAGAATGGGGAGATCCAGGAATTCTGCCGAGCTTCTTGAGATGCTTCTATGTATAAGGCAGAAGGCTCCTCACGCTATTTTGAGAACTACAGTCATGGTTGGATTTCCTGGTGAAAGCGAAGTTACTTTCAATGAGACTTTGGACTTTGTGAGAACTGTAGAATTCGACCGACTTGGAGGCTTTGTTTATTCCAGGGAAGAAGGAACAAAAGCGTTTGGCCAGAGAGCGACGGTCGGAAAGGAACATGCGACACAAATGCTAGAGACACTAATGGAAGAACAGGATACCATTTCCGCTGAAAGGCTTTCACACTTCAAAGGAAAGGTATTGACTGTATTGCTTGAGGAAAGCGGTGCCAGCTACACTTTGGGAAGAGCTTACAACAGTGCTCCTGAAGTCGACGGAGTGGTCGTGTTGAAGGGTCATAATGAGGAAGGAGTTTTCTTGAAGGCAAGAATTACGGAAACTTATGAACATGACATGGAAGGTGTTGTGCTGGATGAACTTGCCTAATATTCTAACGTTGTCAAGAATGGTGCTAACCTTGCCTGTTCTCGTGCTCCTAATGACAGGGAACACAATTGGATACTATTTTTCGTTTGCTGTCTTTTTGATTGCTTCTCTTACTGATTTTTTTGATGGAAGGATTGCCAGAAAACGCGGATTGGTTACTGATTTAGGAAAATTCCTAGACCAGATAGCTGATAAAATTCTGGTCACTTCTATATTTCTCGGTTTCATGGCTCTTTCGAAAGTCAGTCTATGGTTCCTATTTGTAGTTGTAACTAGAGATACAGTGGTTTCGGGAATCAGAATGGTGGCATCGAACAAGGGAAAAGTGATCGCCGCTGACATTTTTGGAAAAGCAAAGACGGTCTCTCAAATGACTTTTTTGATTCTGCTCTACTCCAATTTGCTCTGGGATATTCCTCCCAGGGGAGTGATGTTATGGCTAGAGATATTAATTGCGGCAGTTACAGCAATAAGTGGCGCCAATTACCTGCTTAAGAATATAGATATTTTCAAGGGGGGAAAGTAAATTGCGCTCGTTTATTGCAGTAGATACAGGAGAGAAAGTTCCGGCGATGATAGATGGTATTTCGGAAAGACTTAGGAGAATGGGATTCAAAGCTTCATGGGTTCCGGGCACAAACGCCCATCTTACCCTAGCCTTTCTAGACAATATTGAACCGGAGAGACTTTCTTTGATAGCATCAATGCTATCGCGTAGACTTAGGGGTTTCCCTTCGTTTACACTTGAAACTGGAAGGATAGGTTATTTTAAACATAAGGAGTTGCCAAAAGTGATCTGGGTAGCGATAGAGCGGAATCAAAGTCTTCTGAATCTCCAGAGGGAAACCAAAGTTGTTTTGGAGGCGATGAATCTGCCGGTTGACGGAAACTTCAGACCTCACTTGACCGTTGGAAGAATGAAGTTCAGCCCGCCAATGTGGCGCAAATTCCTAAGCACTATTGAAGATGAACGAATAATCTTTCCCGTTGGAGAAGTATCGGTATTCGAATCTATCCTCTCCAGGGATGGAGCGAGGTACAGGAAGGTCTTCACATGCAGCTTTGAAGGAGGACTGATTGAACATGCTGTCGAAGGATAAGAAGAACGCACTCGAAAGAGCGATAAAGGATATCGAAAAGCAGTTTGGAAAGGGTTCGGTTATGTTGATGGGAGAGAAGGAAGACCGAAAAAACATTGAGGTAATCTCGACCGGGTCACTTGCAGTTGATATCGCCCTCACAGTGGGAGGATATCCTAGAGGTAGAGTTGTTGAGGTCTACGGTGCGGAATCAAGCGGAAAAACAACAATAGCCTTGCATGCCATCGCAGAAGTTCAGAAACGTGGCGGAATAGCTGCCTTTATTGATGCAGAACATGCCCTGGATATTCATTACGCTCAAAATCTTGGCGTGGACGTTGATAATCTTCTGATATCTCAACCGGACTACGGTGAACAGGCCCTCGATATCGTAGATGGTTTGATCAGGTCAAATGCAGTGGACCTCATTGTAGTAGATTCGGTTGCCGCACTCGTGCCTAGAACTGAAATAGAGGGCGCTATGGGTGAGTTACAAGTAGGTTTGCAAGCTCGTTTGATGTCACAGGCATTGAGGAAGATTTCGGGAAATGTGAGCAAGTCAAAATGCATTGTGATATTCATCAATCAAACGAGAATGAAAATCGGAGTAGTCTATGGTAACCCTGAAACCACTACAGGAGGTGTCGCACTGAAGTTTTATGCTTCGGTCAGGCTAGAAGTCAGAAGAGGCAGTGCGATAAGAGAAGGAAATACAGTCTTGGGGAATGAAACAACCATTAAAGTTGTCAAGAACAAAGTTGCTCCCCCTTTCCGCGAAGCGAAGGTAGACATAATCTACGGACAGGGAATAGAACACGCGAATGAGCTTTTCAATCTTGCACTCTCAGAAAACATGATTGATAGAAAAGGTGCATGGTATGCATACATTGCCACCGATGGTAATGAAGTAAGCCTTGGCCAGGGAAAGGCCAACGGAGTGGAGTTCATGAAGGAGAACCCCGAGTTAATGCTGGAAATGGAAAACAGACTGAGAACGAAATTTAATCTGCCGCTTCTGGAAGTGAAGAAAGAGGAGAAGGACGAGGATAGCTGATGCTTTCCGATCCGTTGAAAGATGCTCTGAGATATTTGAGATACAGGTTAAGATCAAGAAAGGAAATCCGCACACAGCTCTTCAAGAAGGGGTATTCCGAAGAAGAGATTGAAGAGGTCATTGAGAAGTTGGAAAAGCAGAATCTACTGAACGACAGGGTCTTTGCCAGATTTTATATCAGTGATGGGCTGAATGTTTATTATAAGGGACCTTTCAGACTGAAACAAGAGCTTCTGAAGCTTGGCGTTTCGGAAGAGCTTATTAGAGATTCGATGGACAAAGAATTAGAGAATTGCGACTTGCAAGAGGTTGCAAAGAAGGCAGCAGGTAACACAGAACAGACAGATCCTGATAAGATTAGAAGAAAACTCTACAGAAAGGGTTTTTCGTCTACGATAATCGACGAGATTATTGGTGAGATAAAACAGAAATCATGAAGGGAGGGAGCTGGTTTCCTCGAAGGCTAGTTAAAGGACCAGCGACGAGAAACTATGATGCTATTGATTGGTATAATCGCCGGCCTGGCGGCAGGAATAGCGCTGGCTTATTTTATACTTACCCCCTTGGCCGTGAAGAAGGCAAAGGAGGATCTGGAGCTTCAGCTAAAATCTGCAAAGCAAGATTCTGAATCGATCATCAAGAGGGCCCAGGAAGAGGCCGATCATATGAAGAAAAAGGCTCTAATCGAAGGTCGTGAAGAACTTCACAGACTTCGTGAAGAGCAGGAGAAGGATTTCAAGAGAGATCGTGAAGAATTGAAGCAGTGGGAAGACAGGATTTCCAGAAGAGAAGACAACATCGACAAGAAGGAAGAGGCTATTGAAAAGACGCGGCAGCTACTCGATTCAGAAAGGGTTCGCGTTGAAGAAATGAAAGAAGAGGCTGAAAAGAAGCTCTTTAGTCTGGCCGATCTTTCTATGGAAGAAGCCAGGGAGATTGTCCTGAAGAGAGCTGAAGAGATCTATGAACACGATCTTGCTCAGAGATTGAAGGAAATGAAGGATCATTATGATGAAGAAGGGAATCGATATGCGAAATGGGTCATCGTAAACTCTGTGCAGCGTTACGCTGCAGACTATACAGGCGATGTGACAGTAAGCGCAGTAAGTCTCCCTTCCGATGAAATGAAGGGAAGAATTATCGGAAGAGAGGGAAGAAACATCAGGGCCTTCGAAAAGCTTACTGGTTCGGATCTTGTGATCGATGATACACCAGAGGTAGTCGTTGTATCTTGTTTCAATCCTCTTAGGAGAGCGATAGCGAAAATGACTCTAGATAAACTCGTTGAAGACGGAAGAATCCATCCGGCAAGAATCGAAGAGATGTACGAGAAGTCGAAAAAAGAAGTCTACAGCGAGATAAAGGAGGCCGGCCAGGAGGCCCTGATGAAAGTGGGGATTCCCTCCATGCATCCTGAGCTTGTCAAATTGCTTGGGAGGCTGAAGTTCAGAACCAGTTACGGTCAGAACGTGTTGCAACACTCTGTTGAGGTGGCTCATCTGGCAGCTCTAATGGCTTCGGAACTGGGCTTGAATATTGACAAGGTGAAGAGGGGGGCAATTCTTCACGACATAGGTAAGGCGATTGACCATGAAGTTGAGGGATCACACGCAATTATTGGCGGTGAAATTGCAAAGAGATATGGAGAAAAGGCTCATGTAATTAATATGATACAGTACCATCATGGTGAAACCGAGGCACTAACCCCTGAAGCTGTCCTCGTGGCTGCAGCGGACGCGGTCTCTGCTTCAAGGCC
The DNA here is from genome assembly GCF_003664995.1 of Mesotoga sp. BH458_6_3_2_1. NCBI lineage: Bacteria > Thermotogati > Thermotogota > Thermotogae > Kosmotogales > Kosmotogaceae > Mesotoga > Mesotoga sp. BH458_6_3_2_1. The sequence continues at coordinate 189,502 of NZ_JFHL01000002.1, forward strand.
TGGAGCAAGAAGAGAATCTCTAGACATGTATATAAAGAGATTGGAGAACCTCGAGAACATTGCGACCGGATTCAAGCACATAGAAAAGGCTTACGCTATTCAAGCAGGGAGGGAGATTCGCGTGATTGTCGAACCTGAGAAGGTCGACGATCTTCTGGCCGAGAAGATGGCTGTAGATATTGCTAAGAAGATAGAAGAGGAACTTGAGTATCCAGGCGTCATCAAGGTAACTGTTATAAGAGAGAGAAGAAGCGTCTCTTATGCTTCCTGACGGATTGACATGTGAAAAGCAGTAATATAGAATTGAAGTCGGGTGCCAACGTAGCTCAACCGGTAGAGCGGCTCATTCGTAATGAGCAGGTTGGGGGTTCAAGTCCCTTCGTTGGCTCCAGATGCGCCCTTAGCGGGCGCATTATTATTGGTGGTGAAAGAGATGGATCAATTTGAGTTTGAAGTCCTAGATTTCATAAAGAAATGGCACCTAATCAAAAGGGATCAGAAGATACTGGTTGCTGTCTCAGGCGGGAAAGACTCGATGGCACTCCTAAACATTCTGATCAACCTGAAGGCAGAGTTGGGGATAAAGCTTTTCGCGGCTAATCTAGATCATTGCCTTCGAAAGGAAGGTCCTGATCAAGAGGCGAGGATGATTGATGATTTTTGCCGAGAGAGATCTGTGCCTTTCTACCATGAGAAACGTGATGTAAGAGATCTAATGAAGAAAAAGCGCGGCCTATCTATTGAGTCGGCTGCGAGAGAGGTCAGGTACGATTTCTTAAGAGATGTGAAGTCTGCGGTCGAAGCCGACCTGATAGCTGTAGGTCATAATCGTGACGATCTAGTCGAGAATATTCTACTAAGGTTAGCGAGGGGAACGGGTATGAAAGGTGTAGTGGGACTGCGCCCATTCAGTGGTGATTTGATCAGACCTTTGCTGTTCAGCGATATGCAACGTATTATAGATTATGTTACAATTAACAGGGTTACATTTATGGAGGATCAAACCAACTCTGAGGATGATTTTGAGCGCAATTACGTTCGTTTGCGAATCATCCCCGAGTTGAAAAAGATGAATCCGGCCCTCAATGAAGCCATATGGCGGTTCTTTGAAAATATATACGATGGATATGAAATTATCCATGCGAAGGTTGAAATGATTCTCGACCAATTTGAACTTGTGGACGATGTATATTTCATAGAAAGCTCAAAGCTGATTACAGTCGAAAAAGCCGTAGTTCTCGAGATGGCAAGAGAAATAGTCTCAGACTTGAGTTACGACAGTTATCCGCCTTCAAGAGAGCGTGTCATAGCTTTTTACAATCTTCTCACCTCCGCTAAAGGAAGATGGACAGTAGAGTTTAGGAAGGATGTAAAGGCCTCGAAAATCGGAAAGTATGTCTTCTTCCATGTGGGAGAGCTGTTATTGAAGGGGTTGAAGGAAAGAATCATTGATTTTTTGCCTTTTGCCTGTTCCTATAATAGATGGGAGATTACACTGAAAAGGCTGACTAAGAAGCCGAGAGAGGAATTTGAGAAACTAGACGGTGCTTTCTACAGTATATGTTCTGCCAACAGGGTTGTATTACCGATGAGGTTGAGAACAATGAAAGCGGAAGATACAATCATTCCGTTTGGAATGAAGCGAAAGAAGAAAGCGGTTAGTGTGCTTTCAGAGAAAGGTTTGAAGGGCTTCTCAAGTAAGATTCTGGTTCTTGAAAACGCTTCTGGAGAGATCCTTTGGATTCCAGGTGTTGTCACGAGCGAGCTTTGTAGAGTTGGCCCCTCCAGTCTTGATACTGTAGCTTTTTGCCTTGAAAGGAGGTAGTTCTGTGGATCAGAAGCCCAGGATTGGAATGATCTTGTTTTACGTTGTTTTGGGCATTTTTCTGCTGATTGCTCTCAGGGGCCTATATCCATCTGAGACAAGTGTTGTAGTTCCCTACACGAAGTTCCTGGATGACTTCAATAACATTATTGATATAGTTATTTATGACAACGGGAAGGTCATGTACATAACAGGAGATAATCCGAGAAGATCTCTTGAGACTTATGTCCCTTCTCAAACTCTCGTAACCCAGACTTTTCAGAATCACATTGACCGTTTAGCTGAAAGGGGAGTAAATATAACATTTGAACGAGGTAGTGACTCTCTCTTCTGGGTCAACCTGCTAGGTACTATCATTCCTTTGGCGATAATAATTTTCATCTGGTTCTTCCTTATGAGATCAATGTCAGGAAGAAACTCTCAGGCTTTCACATTCACTAAGAGCCCTGCGAAGAAATACGTCAGTACAGACAAAAAGGTGACCTTCAAAGATGTTGCGGGAGTAGAGGAAGCTCAACAAGAACTGGCTGATATTGTGAGCTATCTTAAGGATCCGACTGTTTTTGCTGATACGGGTGCGAGAATGCCGAAAGGACTGTTGCTTGTCGGTCCTCCTGGAACAGGAAAGACACTTCTTGCAAGGGCAGTTGCAGGTGAAGCCGGTGTTCCCTTTTTCTTCATAAGCGGTTCAGATTTCGTGGAACTTTTCGTTGGAGTTGGAGCTGCAAGGGTTAGAGATCTCTTCACCCAGGCTAAGTCCTCGGCACCTGCTATTCTCTTTATTGATGAAATCGATGCCGTGGGAAGGCATAGAGGAGCTGGACTTGGTGGCGGCCACGATGAGAGAGAACAAACACTGAATCAGATCCTCGTAGAAATGGACGGTTTTGATGCAAAGACGGATGTAATTGTAATCGCTGCAACAAATAGGCCCGATATTCTTGACAAGGCTTTGTTAAGGCCTGGAAGATTCGACAAGAAAATCTCCGTTGATCCGCCAGATTTGAAGGGAAGATCGGAAATTCTCAAAATTCACATGCGTGGAAAACCAATAGATCCCGAGGTAGATGTGCAGCTTCTCGGTAGGAGAACTCCTGGATTTGTAGGGGCTGATCTTGAGAACCTGATTAATGAGGCAGCGATTCTATCGGCCAGAAAGAAGAAAAAGATGATAGGAATGACCGAACTTGAAGAAGCTATCGACAGAGTGCTCGCGGGCCCGGCAAAAAGGTCCAGGATAATAAGTGAAAGAGAGAAAAAGATACTTGCCTATCATGAGCTTGGTCACGCCGTGGTCGGATTGATACTTCCAAAGGCCTTTCCAGTCCACAAAGTTACGATTATTCCTCGTGGGACTTCAACGCTGGGCTTCACGGAGAGCCTTCCCTTGGAAGATAGGTATCTCATAACCAAGTCTGAACTCCTGGATAACATGTCTCAAGCACTGGGAGGCAGGGCCGCCGAGGATCTTGTATTTGGTGAAATAACGACGGGAGCTGCAAGTGATCTTGAAAGGGCAAGCGCCATGGCAAGAAGCATGGTTACTCAGTTCGGAATGAGTGAGAGATTGGGGCCAATTGCCTGGGGCAAGGAAGAAGATGAGGTCTTTCTTGGAAGAGAACTGACCAGAATGAAGAATTATTCAGAGGAGATTGCCAGTGAAATCGATTCTGAGGTAAAGACAATAGTTCTTACTTGTTATGAAAAGGCGAAGAGAGTTCTCTCCGATCATAGGAAGAAGCTCGATGAAGCGGCAGATTACCTTCTCCAGAAGGAGACCATCTCCGGCAGAGAACTTGCAGAGATTCTGGAACTGAAAGCCGGCAACTATTATAAGGATGACCTTGAAGCGGTAGATATTGCGCCTGGAGCAAATGCATCAGATCCTGAGATCACCAAAAAACTGGAGTGACTGCCGAATGCTGGATTTCGAGCATTTAAAGTCGTTGATAGGCAAGAAATACACCGAAGCGGTGACTCTAACCGATGTATCGTTGAGATGGTCAGAGAGATACGATTTTGAACTGCTGAACCTCCTTTCCACGAGCGGTTTGATGAAGATTGTTCATAATTGTGGTCACAAAATTATCGCTGACTTTGAATCTGAGTCCCTTGTCTCGGTAGTATCTGAGAGTTTTATCAGGCATCATTCTCCTCTGTTGATGGATGAGGAGCTGTTAGTACATATAAAGATTGAATCCGTTTCTGACAATGCCGAGGTTCGATTTTCGGGGTCGGTAGACCAACTTGGTTCGGAAGCAGGTTCTTTTGAGTTCTCGCGGAAATTCATCTCTACTGACTTTCTCAGGAGAGTGTTTGGTGCGTAGACCGAGAGACAAAAGAAGCTGGGATGAGTACGAATTAGTTTCTAATCTTAAATCTAGGGAACGGTTTATTAAGAATCTGGAGAGTTTTGGAGATGTAAGAGTGGCAATCATTTATCCAAACTCTTATGAAGTAGGAAGCGCAAGTTTGTCAACTCACGTGTTACTGAAGAAGTTTAATGAAATAGGGAGTGTGAGAGCGGAGAGGTTTTTTTACAGCAGTGGTTTTTCGAAGTACTATTCCTTTGATTCGCTTACGCCCCTAGATGAATTCAGAATCTGGTCTTTTTCGGTACATTTTGAACTCGATTTGCTAAACGTCTTTGACATTCTTAATAGGTTCTCCATTCCCCTCAAGAGAGAGGAAAGGAACAGTTTTCACCCGGTAATCCTCATTGGTGGTGCCATGACTTACTTCAGTGACGTCCTTCTTGCCGAAGTTGGTGATGTTGTCTACAAAGGAGATTTGAGCGAAGAGTTCCTCGGTTGTCTCTCTTCTGTAGACCATCGAATGAGTAGAGAAGAGATTGTCGCTGCTATGACTACAAAACGAGTGGAACCGGCCTTCTCGAACTCTCTTGGAGAAAGTGTCTACATTACCCCAGATTCTGTTTTTGGAGATCGATACCTAATTGAGATCGGCAGAGGATGCTACAGAAAATGCAAGTTCTGTGTAGCGGGACACAGATTCGGTAGGCCAAGGTTTAGAGGATTGAAGGATACAATTGATCTCATGGATTCCGTTTCTCCAATAACTAAGAGATTTGGCCTTGTGGCAGCAACGGTTACTGACTATCCGAATGTTGAGGAAGTAGCCGGACACTGTATAGAAAAAGGCTATGAGCTGTCCGTTTCTTCACTCAGACTGGATTCTCTTTCAAGTACTCTATTGAAAACACTTAGGCTTTCAAAGCAGAGCTCATTTACAATTGCTCCAGAAGGAGGAAGTCAAAGAATGAGGGATGCCTTTTCAAAAGGGATAAGTGACAGAGATATTGTGAAGGCGCTCGAACTTGGAAGGGAGAACGGGTTCCGGAAAGTGAAGATGTACTATATTTTTGGTGCGGTATTTGAAGACTCTGAAGACAGGCAAGGGATAGTGAGAACGGCCAAAAAAGCAAAAAGAATGGGATACTCAAGTGTTACTTTGAGTCTCAATCCTCTGATTCCGAAACCGGGAACTCCATTTGAAGGAATGCCAATGGAGTCAATAGGAAATCTTAGAAAGTATGAAAGGGAGATTCGATCGGAATTGGCAATGGAGGGAATAAAGATTGATTTCGAGAGCCTTAGAGAGTCGCAAATTCAATTTGCCCTTGCCAATATCGATAAGGAAAGATGTAGAGAATTACTCGGATACGTAGTACGTGGAATTGATCCAACACCTATTCTGAGCAAATATGCAGAGGAAGTGAATTCGAAACGGAAGGAGTGGAATAAGCATGGCAAAGAAGAGTATTCTGGTCGTTGACGATGAACCTTCGATCGTGGAACTCCTAACTTTCAATCTGAAGAAGGAGGGCTATGATGTACTTAAAGCCTATGATGCCGAAGAAGCATTGAAGATCGCCGAAGATAACGAAACAGACATGTTCATCGTCGATATTATGCTTCCTGGAATGGATGGATTCGAGCTGGTCAGAAATCTCAGAGCCACTGAAAAGTTCAGACAGACACCTGTGATTTTTTTGAGTGCCAAGAGTGAAGAATTCGACAAGGTGTTGGGGCTTGAGCTTGGCGCAGATGATTACATCACTAAGCCATTCAGTGTAAGAGAAGTGTTAGCTAGAATCAGAGCAGTGTTTAGAAGAATTCAGCAAAGTGCTCAGGCAAAAGAGGAAAGGCCAAAGAAGATACTTGCCAGAGATCTTGAGATCGATACTGAGAAGTATGAAGTGAGAGTCAGGAACAGAATGGTAAGTCTCACTCCCTTGGAATTCGAGCTTCTAAGGTTCTTAGCCGAAAACGAGGGAAAAGTATTCAGTCGTGATGTTCTTCTCGACAAGCTCTGGGGATACGATTACTACGGCGATACCAGGACTGTTGACGTACATATAAGAAGATTGAGAACGAAGATCGAAGAAGACGCTTCCAATCCGAAGTACATTATTACTGTTAGGGGCAAAGGTTACAAGTTTAGAGATCCCGGAAAGGAAGACTGATTCGTTGCTTTATGCTGTCCTCGCTACTGTTGCGGTGATAGCTTTTCTCTTTTTGATTCTGTTCAGACACGAAAAACAGAAAAATGAGAGATTAGAAGCCGCCAAAAGGCGCTTCGCGGATCTCGTTGAAGTTCCAAGAAGCGCCGAGTTTATCTTCATATATAAGAAGGTCCAGCAACTGGTCTCGAAAATCGAAGAGGATATGTCCTCTCTTAACGCCAGAATCGAGAATCTAGTCACAATTTTCGATAATCTTAGCGATGCCTTCTTGATAGTAGCAGAGGATGGAAAGATAGAATACGCAAACAAAGCCGCCCAAGAGCTTTCCAGCAAGCAAATTGTTGGAAGAAAAATAAGCGAAGGGATAGATAACTACTACATCGGTGATTTGTTTGAAGATTCGGTTAGAACTCAGGAAAACCAGGAATCCGAGATAACTATATACTATCCCAAGAGAACAATAAGAGAGTGCAAAATAATGAGAGTGCCTCTTAAAAACGACGTTAGATACCTCATACTTTTGCGAGACATAACTAAAGAAAAGGAAGTCGAGGCAATGAGAAGAGACTTTGTTGCCAACGTTTCTCACGAACTCAGGACACCCCTGACATCAATTCATGGGTATGCTGAAACGCTTGCTGAAGATGATCTTGAAGACAAAGAGACGGTCTACAGGTTCCTGTCAATTATCGAAAACGAATCCGCCAGAATGACGAGACTGATCAACGATTTGCTTGATCTGGAGAAGCTTGAATCTGGTGAAGCCTCTTTCAGTAAGGAAGATGTCGAACTTGGAGAAGTAGTCAAGTATGTCATGAGGATTGTTGAACCGCTCGCAAACGAGAAAGATGTCTCTGTCAATGTTGACATGGAAGAGGGAATCTTTGTAGAGGGTGACTTTGACAGACTCGTACAGCTTCTTCTAAATCTGATTGATAACGCCGTTAAGTATACTTTTGCAAAGGAACACGGGCCGAGAGAGATCTGGCTGAGAGCTTTTGCGCAGAACAACCATGCGATGATAGAAGTGGAAGACACTGGAGTTGGGATACCTGAAGATTCTCTAAATCATATTTTCGAGCGCTTTTATAGAGTAGATAAGGCACGATCTAGAAAGATGGGTGGTACCGGCTTGGGGCTGGCAATTACGAGGTTCATAATCGAGAAACACGGAGGCGCGATTTCTCTTGAAAGTGAATATGGAACGGGGACAATCATAAAGGTAAAGCTACCACTTAAGAAGGTGTTTGAATGAGGACATACGACATAATCATGAAAAAGCGAAACGGACTCCCGAACACAAAGGAAGAGCTTTGTTCTCTAATAAGGGGTTTTGTTAGTGGCGATGTGCCCGATTATCAGATGGCAGCATGGTTAATGTCAGTGTATTTTAATCACCTAAATTCAGAAGAGAGATTCTATTTGACAGAAATAATGATTGATTCCGGAGAGAAGATTCAGCTTTCATCCATTAATGGCACGAAAGTAGATAAGCACTCTACTGGAGGTGTCGGGGACAAAGTGACATTGGTTGTTGGACCTATCGTTGCGGCTGCAGGTCTAGTCTTCGCCAAGTTATCTGGAAGAGGTCTGGGTCATACGGGTGGGACTATTGATAAACTTGAGTCAATTCCAGGGTTTGTGACTTCACTGAGTATTGAGGAGTTTGAGCAACAGTCAGAGCGGATTGGAATTGCACTGGCCGGTCAGACTGCACAGGTTGCGTTAGCAGACAAGAAGCTGTACGCCTTGAGAGACGTTACTGCGACAGTTGATGAGATTTCACTTATTGCCTCAAGTATAATGAGCAAGAAACTCGCAATCGATTCAGATGGAATACTGCTTGATGTCAAAATTGGGACAGGCGCCTTCATGAAGTGTCTAGAAGAAGCCAGAGAGCTTGCACTTGCTATGATCGATATAGGAAAGAGGAAGGGGAGGACGACAAAGGCTGTAATAAGCGATATGAATCAGCCTTTGGGGATCGCTGTCGGTAACTCGTTGGAAGTCGCAGAAGCAATAGAGACACTTAAGGGAGCCGGTCCCGGTGACTTCAGTCACCTTTGCAGAGTTATTGCGAGTCAGATGCTAGTAATTGGTGGCGTTGCAAATGTGAAAGATGCCGAAGAGGTTGTTGATCGTCTAATAGTCTCCGGAGAAGCAGTAAGCAAGTTCGATGAATTCGTCAGTGCTCAAGGTGGGCCTGAAGGTTTTTCAGAGCAGTATGACACATATTTCAGAAGAGCCGCTTTTGTGAAGGAAGTCAGATCTAGTTCCGATGGATATGTGAGATCTGTCGACGCAGAATCAATAGGGCTTATCTGTATGAGACTGGGTGCTGGAAGAGCGAAGAAGGAAGATGTCGTGGATCCTTCCGTGGGCTTGGAGGTCTTGAAGAAAATTGGAGATAGAGTCCAAGAGGGTGAGCCTATCGCAATAATTCATGTGAATAATGAAAATATGATTGAGAAGGAGATCGAAGCGATTAAAAAGAGCTTTGTGCTTTCAGAACAGAAGTCCACACCTCCTCCTATAGTCTACGAAGTGCTTTAAGGAGTGCATTCAATGAGACGAATTTTCGTTATTTGTTTTCTGTTTCTTTCGTTCGTTTCCTCAGCAAAGAATCTGATTTATCTCGACGAAAGAGGACAGACGAGGGTATTTACTGATGCAGTAGTTACTGAGCGGTCTATGGATTTCGTTAAACTTGAAATAATTGGAGAGCTCATAAGGGGCGTAGTTGTTTCTCAGTCTCTTCGTCAGGAAGAGACAATAATGATTCTTCCTTCAGGGATCATCGTATCTCTCTCCCATGAGAATCAGAGGGCTACAGTCGAGTTTGGGAGCGAATTTGAAAACTCACTGATTATAAAAGACGACAAGGTCCACGTCAACGCAGAATTGCTTGCGGCGATAACCGGTAAGTCTTTTTTCAGCGAAAGCGAGGCGCTGATACTTTATTCTCAGCCGCTAACTGTCAAAAGTATTGACAATCGGCAGGATTCAATATCGATAACGTTAGACAGAGATATACTTCCAGATTTTTTTACGATATGGTGGACTGGGAGCGGTTCGTTGGCCGTGACTCTAAGGCCCGCGAAGATTGATCCATTCCTGGCATATGATGGAATGACTGTGACCACGGGGAGGGGTTTCGTGAAGATATCTGCTGAGAAACCGTGGCCTGACGTCGAGTATGAGATAAAGGGAAGAACGTTGATTCTTAGGGGAAAGAGTGGAATGGGGAGGACTATACAGCAGGAAACCAGTTTTGATTTTGATCTGAACATATTCGAATCCTATGCGGGCGGTCAGAAATTCACAATGTCCTTCCTTGAAATGAATAGTGCAAAGTTCTCTTTCGAAATTGAGCTTGCAAATGATAGAATCTCCGGACTGGAAAAGGCAACTGACACTCTCAGAAGAAGCGGTGCGCAGATAATGATAAACGGTGGCTATTTCGATCAGAATCAGAATCTTCCTATCGGTCTTCTTGTGAGAAATGGAGAGGTCCTCGGACTCCCTACTCTTGGTAGACCCGCAATTTACTTCACTGAGGAGGGCAGAGTCCACGTTTCCAGGATGGACATAATCTATCTGGCAAGATTCGATGACCGTTTTGTACAGATCACGGGAGTCAATTCTCCGTACAGAGGAGAGGCGGTTCTATACACTGACGAATACCGTAACGGTATCCCAGAATTTGACGACTTCGTTTACCTTTCAATAAGAGACGGTAGGATAATTAGCAAGGGTTTTGTTTCTAGAGTGGAGAAGGGCTTAGATGTTCTCGTTCTTTCACCTTCATCGCTTCAGAAAATATCGGATTCAGTCTCAGTGGGTAGAGCAGTTTCGCTGGAGCTTCTGAATTCCTATGGCGAGAGGATAACGGGAGCCGTCGAAGGTGGACCAATGATCATACATAATAGTAGGCCGGTCACTGATTACGAAAGGAACTACTATTCAGCATCGCTTCTTGATGTCAGAGCTCCAAGAACACTTGTTGGAGTAAAAGTGACTGGGGAAGTTGTTTTTATAGTGATCGACGGCTACCAACAGAGCAGCTATGGCTTAACTTTCAAAGAGATGATAGAATTTTTCAAAGACAAGGGATTCTTTTCCTTGATGTGTCTTGATGGTGGGAAGTCTTCTGTAATGTCTGTGAATGGTGAAATAATCAACTCACCTTCTTCAGGAGTGCCTTCTCTACCCGTAATTATTACTGGGTCGCGTAAATAGATTGAAATAGATTTGGAGGTGGTCAGATATGGACAAGATTCCGATCGATGCCAAAAGAGACATTACACTCATTGGGCACCACGGGTCTGGTAAAACTCAAATTGTTGATGCCATGCTTTTCAATGCAAAGTTAATCGATCGAATAGGCATCCTGGCAACTGATTCTGAAGAAGTTGAAAAAGAGAAGAAAGCAAGTTTCTCTATGGGAGTCACAAGTTTACCCCATAACGACAGCAGAATCTATGTTATCGATACCCCTGGCATGTCGGATTTCTATGCGGAGACTGCAAGCGGCATCTTTGCGTCAGAGAATATTGTGGCGGTCATAAACTCAACAGCCGGGCTAGAGATACAGACCGAGAGGTTTGGGACAATCGCAAAAGAGCTTGGAAAAGGAGTAATTGCGTTCTTCAACATGATGGACAAGGAAAGAGCCGGCTATGAAGAGACCCTTACAGACGTCGCAGACACTTTTGAAAGAACTCCAGTCCTCGTTCAGCTACCGATAGGACGAGAAAACGACTTCAGAGGTCTAGTAGATCTTGTGAAGATGAGGGCATTTATTGTTGAAGACGGAGGAAGATGCAGTGAAGAAGATATCCCCGCGGATCTGCAGTCTTCTGCCGCAGAGGCAAGAACAAAAATGATTGAGGATATCGTCCAGAACGATGAAGAACTGATGATGAAGTATCTGGAGGGAGAAGAACTCTCGACCGAAGAACTGCTTTCAGCCTTCAGGAAGGCCTACCTGGCGAATGAAGTAATACCGGTCCTTCTAGGTTCGGCCGCTAAGAATATTGGAATTCAGCAGCTCCTGGAGTTCGTGATTGAAGTAGGGAGAAAACCTTCTGAGACTTCTGCGAAGCCGGCTAAACTTCTCTCTGGAGAAAGAATTGAAGTCAAGCCCACAGAAGAGGAACCTCTTGTGGCTTACATCTTTAAGTCTGTCGTTGATCCGTTCGTTGGGAAGCTTACTTTTATGAAGGTACTCTCCGGTACTCTGAAGCAGGGGGACTCCTTCGTTGTTGTCGATCAGGATTCCTCTGAGAAGGTTGGTCACGTCATGTTACCAGAGGGTACAAAGGAAATTGAGGTAGATGAGGCAACGGTTGGAGATATAGTCAAGCTGAGCAAACTGAAGAAAAGCGCCGCAGGAAACACTGTGGCTCACAAGGATAGACAGCTGACGCTTGAGCTTCCTTTGATGCCTGAACCGATGATTTCGAAGTCGATTCAGCCGAAATCAAAGGGAGACATAGATAAGATAAGCGGAGGTTTAGCAAGACTGGCTGAATCCGACCCGACTTTTAAGTGGGAAAATGATCCCGAAACCAATGAAACGGTTATCAGCGGTCTTGGTTCTGTGCATCTCGAAATAATGATAGAAAGGCTGAAGAAACTTTTCTCTGTAGATGTCGAAGTTGGAAAACCAAAGATTGCATACAGAGAGACTGTCAGGAAGACTGTTGAAGCTGAATATAAGCACAAGAAACAGACCGGGGGACATGGTCAGTATGGACATGTTCAGATAAAGATTGAGCCAAATGAGCGTGGCGGTGGTTTTGAGTTTATAGATAAAATCGTTGGTGGGGTTGTTCCAAAGAATTACATACCTGCTGTCGAGAAGGGTGTAGTTGAGGCAATGAAGAAGGGCGTGCTGGCTTCTTATCCAGTAGTCGATTCGAAAGTAACGCTATTCTACGGTTCTTACCATGATGTAGATTCTTCAGATATGTCTTTCCAGATAGCTGGCAGGCAGGCGTTCAAGAATGGCATGGGAGAAGCCAATCCCGTAATTCTTGAACCTTTGATGGATGTAGATGTCTTCGTTCCCGAAGAAGCGACAGGGGACATAATGGGTGAGATAACTTCTAGAAGGGGCAGACCAATGGGCATGGAACCTCAAGGGAAGGGTACTTCGAAAGTCGTTGCTCAGGTACCACTTGCGGAAATGCTTGATTTTGCAAACAAGTTAAGCTCCATAACCAGCGGGCGAGGTTACTTTACTATGAGATTCAATGGTTATCAGGAAACGCCGCCCGACGTCCAGCAGAAAATCATTTTGGAGAGACAAAGAGAGCTCGAAGAACAGCAGAAGTAGTAGCGAGACAGTAATTCAAGCGGGGGTTATCCCCCGCTTTCTTTTGAACGGTAGTTGAGTGATAAATGTCATAGACTTAAGACTTCAGAAACCTGGAGGGTAAAATGCATGTGGGTTACATGACATATCTGTTACGGCTATATGGGGTCGGTTCTCTGAAGGAGAAGCGTGCGGTAATTAGACCTCTAATCAGTGATCTCAGAAAAAACTTCAACGCTTCTGTCGTCGAAACCGGTAAACATGATTCGAAGAAGGAGGCGGAATTAACGGTAAGCATAGTTGCAAACGAGAGAGGTGAATTAGATTCACTCTTCCAATCGGTTTGGCAGCGCATTATCTGGAATGGCATTGAGATCATCGGAGAGAATGGAGAGATTTGGTGAGAAGTGGAGGTGAAAAATGAGAAAGGGAATTACTTTTGCAATACTTATTTTTCTTGCGGTTGTTTCGTTTTCCGAACAGCTTTATATTTTCAACGGATTCTCGATTTTGACGGGAGAGCTGACATTTGAGGGGGGAGTAGCTGTCATAGAAGTGCCGTTTGGGGTCCAGGTCTCTCCTGAGACTCTTTCGGTGCTGGATGTGCCGAAAAGCACCGTGATCAACTTCATTCCCGGTGATAGTGTTCAGTCACTATATGAGAAGAGCATCGGAAAGGAAATCAAGTACTTTTTTGACGATGGAAGAGTTGAAATGCTCGAAGTTATCTCCTCGTTTCCTGTCTTCAGAAATTCTTACGGAGAGATTCTTGTTAATCCAAAAGGTTCTCCTGTTTTCACCGGAGAATTCAATCCTAATGGTCAGTTTTTGCTAACCGCTCCCGATAGTTTCAATGGGCGTTCATCCTTTGCATACCAAATGAGAAACAACAGCTGGACCGTGAAGTACTCCCTGTCACTAGAAGATTTTATGATTACCGGTCTTATGGTCGTCTATTTGGAGTTTGATACTGAAGGCAACGTGACTCTGGTTTCTTCTAATCCAAGCTACGGCTATGCGATGAGAGAGATGGCAGCTAAGGCAGCAAATGAATCTTACTCAGTATCTCCCGCTACTTCCGATGCGGAAACTAGACTCTACGACATTTCTGTCCCGTTGAAACGCGGGACCAACCACATTGCTTTCCTCTGCGAGGTGTTTGCTGGAAAGAAGAGACTCGTGTTCAGAGCCAACAGAGGGGAAAGCGGCTTCTCCGGTGTCGATATAGATGTATCTTTGGACGAAGTACCGATTGATCTCCCATCTGGAAACATAGAGATCTGGAGTGGTTCAGTATATATTGGATCTGCTGGAATAGGCAACATAGCGGCTGGGGAAAGCATTACTCTGCAAAGCATCGCCAGATCGATCGAGATCACAGGTAGAAGGAGCTCAGTAACAACGAAAGTTGATTCCAGTCACAGATATTACAAAAACACGTATTATTTGAGAAACCTTTCAGAGGAAACAATAGATGTGGAAATCGAGGACTATCTTGGTCAAAACGCTGATCAGTTTCTCACAAACTTCGGAGGCAGATTCGAATATGTAAAGGAATCGGGAATTTGGTCTGCCACAATCTCAGTCAAACCAAATGAGACAGCGGAGGTTGAGATTGAATATCGAATACGATACGCTAATTGAAGTTGTCCGAGACAAAGCAAGAAAAATGTGTTCCGAAGAGAGACTGAAGCACGTTTTTGGAGTAGAAAGACTCGCAAGGAAGCTAAGCAGAATACACGGTATTGATTCTTCAAAGGCTGGGTTAGTCGCTGTTTCGCACGATATCTTTCGGGATCATGATGAAGACGAGCTCCTACGCTTGTCGGTTTTCTACGGAATAGAAGCCACGGAGATCGAGAGAAATGCTCCGGTTCTTCTTCATGGCAAAATAGCAGCCTTTCATCTGAGGGAAGAACACGGCGTGCAAGAAGACGTTTTTCAGGCTTTGTACTGGCATGTAAGCGGAGTCCCGGGTATGACTCTTCTAGGAAAAATACTTATGATTTCGGATATTGGCGAGGAAGGTAGATCCTTTCCAGAAGCCCTTCAGATTCGGAAAGCGGCTGAGGTCGATCTAGAAAAATCATTTGCTGACGTGATAAGATTGAAGATAGCATGGGCCATTAATACAGGCAGTCTTTTGCTTCCCGAGACTGTATGGACGTGGAATGAATTGCTTGGAGGTGCCAATCATGTCTCTAATTAAGCCAAAGAGACGACGTGGTCCAAAGTTGTTGTGGCTGATTCTCGTTATAGTAATAGTTGTTGCAGCTGGTGCAGGTTACGTATATTTCACAATCAACGGTGTGAAAAACAGCGATGAAATGAAGGCGGGAAATGTCGACTATCTCTTCTACTGGCAGGAGGGTGACGATTCTCTCTACTACTACTTGAGAACTACTGCTGGAGGCAGAACTTCAGTGGTTACTTTCCCTGTCTATGCCACTATTGAGAATTCGCAAGAAGTTCTAGATCCCAAAACGGGAGTGGCAGCAATCGATCTAATCCATAGTTGGCTTGGTACTAACGGTGATTTCTCGTATTTTGCTAACCTCTCTCCTGAGTTTATCGATACGCTTGCCTCCAGGCTTAGTGTTGATGCACTGAATCCCGTTCAGCTAATCGATGCAATAGCACTGAGGGGATTCAAGATACTGGATTACTGGAAGATAGCAGGCTATGCCGAGACCTTCAAGGAGTACGATGGTGCTTCTACCATGACTCCCAAGGCAGTTGCTGTGCTTCTCGAAAGACTCGGTAACTCGTCGAGAATGGCCTATCAACTGGAGACATCGACACAGTTTCCTATGAAGATCTCTGTAGGGGTTGGAGAAGAGAGCATAAGCCGTCTCTATCTAAAACCTGATTCTCTGGAGAACGTAAAGAGAGCACTTTCAAACTGATGAAATCCGTTCATCTCTCATTGGTTGTCCTTGTGATCTTTCAGGTTGTTCTTTTCTTCTTCCTGATCTTTCTGATGTTCAAGGAAGCGTATAGTTCTATGTTGGGGAGAGATCTTGCGGGTGAGACTTTCCTGATAGTTGGGACTGATACCGGTGGAGACTCTGAAAATGCTGTCGGTGGAAGAACAGACTACATATCGGTAGCTTACTTCGGATCCTCAGGGACTTTGTTGCTGAAAAGCATCCCAAGAGACACGATCATTACACACGAGTCGGAAAGAAGAAAGATCAACTCTCTATTTAACTCTTTTGGAATGGAGGTACTAATTCGAGAAGTCGAGAAGCTCACAGAGAGAAAAATCACTGGTTCAGTTTCTATAGACTTCAATACAGTCACTGAAGTAACAAAGTTTTCCGGTCCCATTCGCGTGGAAGTTACCTCTCTTATGCACCACGATGATTTTCAACAAGGACTACACATTCACTTTGAACCCGGTATTCATTTTCTTGAAGGGGAGGATTTGCTCAAATTCCTTCGCTACAGGGAGGCGGATTCGGGAGACCTAGGTCGTATTGAAAGGCAGAAGCAAGTTGTCGAGCAGTTTGTCCAAAACCTGATTAAGGCGGGGCCATCGAAAATAATCGAGATGATAGACTTTGTGATTGAAAGAACTGATATCAGTATAGATAAGAAGTCGCTGACAGATTTGGCAGTTGGGTTTTTCACCGGGCAAAGAGCTGTAAGGTTCACACAAATAGACTACTATATTGATGACAACGGCCGAATAATTCCTTCTGGACCGGGCGAGAATGAACCAGAAGCAGTTAAGGCGGAGGGCGCCTCTCCAAAGATCCTCGTGGTGAACAACATTCCGGACTTCAGCGCAAAATTCGGTGATTTTGCCGAGACAATAAAGGGTCAGTGGTCTTCGCTGGCCGGAGTGAAGGTAGGAGCAACGGGTATCGTTCCTGATGTATCAGGAATTGAGAAGCGTGACACATATCTCTTCATTAACTCGAGAGCTTCTGAGATCAGAGAGCTTTTCTCGAAGGCCCATGTTTATCACAGACCTTTTGTCATTGTTACTTCTAGCTTCGGAGGGCTTGAGTATTACTACTCGCTAATAGATTCCCTGTCGAAAAATAGATTTTATCAATCCGGCTACGATGCATATGTATTGCTTGGTGTAGGAGGAAAGTAACGAGATGAGGAGTATCTTCAGGGATTTCACATACGATTTCTTCGGTATTCTGAACTATCCGAAAGAACAATGGAACGATTTCTGGGTACTTTATAGAGAGAGACATCCAAGAGTTCTCGAAGAATACATGTTCAAAAACAACCTTGACGAAACGTTGCTTGCTCAAGCACTGGATGGCCTTGAAAGGAGAGAAATCGATAGGCTTTCTCACTATTGGGAAACTCAAGGTCCAATCGAAAAGACGAAGGTGCTCAAAGAGCTGGGAAGAATGTCGTCACAACTTCACCTGGAAAGGGAAGACTTCGTGATCCACATACTGGGTGCTCTTGGAAAACAACAACACCTGATTGTTCCAACGTCAAAGGGAAATGTAGTAATGATAGATCTTCTCTATTGCTGGAAAGAGAATACGGTAAGGGACTTCCTTAGTGTGGTTTTAAGTGCTCTTGATGACTTTATCGACTATTCAAGCATGAATGTTCGTCATTATATGCGTGGTTCAGAAAAGGCAGCAAGGCTCAAGAGAGTATTCGAGCGCATTGACAAGAAGGTACAGGGACATTCTCTGGAAGAAAAGCTAACGATTGTTTCGAAGCTGCTTGATAAATTTGTCGATTATTATAATTGGACTGGATTCTATCTTGTTAATAATAACTCCCTGGTTCTTGGTCCCTATGTGGGTGAACCTACCGAACACGTTAAGATCAATTTCGGAAGTGGCATATGCGGCCAAGCGGCGGAGACTAAGAGGGTTTTTCTTGTGCCTGACGTTTCCAAGGAATCCAACTATCTTTCTTGCAGTGCAAGAACGAAAGCAGAAATAGTTCTTCCACTTTTGGTTGGAGGGACGGTAATAGGTGAACTAGACATTGACAGTCATTTTCAAAATAGTTTCGATGATCTCGATCGGGAATTTCTCGAAAAAACTTGCAGACTCCTCATCGAAAGCTGAAAGCGGCTAATATTGGGCGATATAGTTTTGTAACTTTATTAAACTATAAATGACATTTTATCTTTGGCATTCCTTCATAGTATCGATGCTACAATAACTTGATTATTTTATAGGAGGGATGCCGTAGTGCACATTACCCCTGAGGTAAGAAAGGCCGCAAGAGAAGTGAAGACACCATTCTTGATAATGGATATGGATTACGTCAGAAACAACTATTTCGACATTGTAAGCCATGTTAGGAATGTTCAGGTGTTTTACGCGGTTAAAGCGAATTCACACCCCAGGATTATCGAGACTCTTCGGGACCTCGGCAGTAATTTTGATGTAGCTTCTCGCGGTGAGATTGAGAAACTTCTCTCGCTTGGAATTGGTCCAGATAGAATGAGTTTTGGAAACACAATCAAGAAAGTGGAGGACATTGCATACGCTTATTCCGTTGGAATAGATTACTATGCTGTCGACTCTGAAATGGAAGTTGAGAAAATAGCCGCTCACGCTCCCGGAAGCAAAGTATATGGAAGAATTGCTACCAGCGGTGGCGATTGTGACTGGCCTCTCTCCAGAAAGTTTGGAACCGATGTTAATCATGTCATTTCAATAATGGAATATGCAGATCAGCTGGGACTTGATGCATATGGGGTAAGCTTCCATGTTGGTTCTCAGAATTACAACGTCAATAGCTGGGACGACGCGATAAGTGATGCCGCAGAGGTTTTCAAGACTCTACGCTCCAGGGGTATCGACCTTCGAATGTTGAACCTTGGTGGAGGTATGCCAGTTAAACATGTCAGAGAAATCAAGTCTGTCAAGGCATATGGTGACATTATTAACAAAGCGCTTGACAGATATATGTCTTCGATCCCCGATCTTGAGCTTTTCATAGAGCCAGGAAGATCAATGGTTGGGAATTCGGCGATTCTCGTGAGCCAGGTTATTCTCAGAAGCAAGAAGGGTAATGAAAACTGGGTCTACATAGATGCAGGTGTCTTTCACGGCCTCACGGAGACAATCGAAGGGTTCAGATACGAGGTCCTTACCGAAGGAAAGGTTGATGACACAAAGATCTCTTTTCATCTTGCAGGACCCACATGTGATTCTGTTGACACGATCTACCACGAAATTGATTTGCCGAAGAATATAGGCTACGGAGATATTCTGTATTTTATCAACGCGGGTGCTTATACAACAGAATACGCAACCAATTTCAATGGGATAGATGCTCCTAGAGTGCTTTTCGTAGAAGACTTCATAGATGCAAGAACACCAATTGACGGTGATTTCATAGAATAATTGGAGCCCCGAAAGGGGCTCCAATTAAATTATAGAAATTTTCTCAGCCTCTCGAATTCCTCCTGAGAAATCAGATCTCGTTTATATAGTTCCCATAGTACTTTTGAGGCTATCTCTTGATCTTTCAAGCTGCTCAATTCACTCCTGAGCTGAGCTACTCTTACTGTTCTTTCTTCCGATCTTTCGTCCTTTAGGGTGTTCAGTAAAGGAATGTACTTAACAAGAATATCTCTTGAGGTTTCTTCAGGGCTCTTTTCTTTCACCTTTGTATAGACCCTTCTGGAGCGACCAAACCTAACATAGGCAGGCTTTGCAAACCACCCAATGATTGCTCCAACCACAAGACCCCCGATATGAGCTGCGTTACTTATTCCGGGGATACTGAATCCAAGAAACAAGTTTATCAGTATAATGGGCAAAAGGGAATACCCTGTAATCGACTTCAATGCAACCGGAGTGTCCTTCTTGAGCCCTAGGGTGAAGAGGATGCCAACAAGGCCGAAGATCGCACTGCTCGAACCGATTGTGAAAGCATTCGAAAAGGCGGCAGCGCTGAGACTTCCGCCGATTCCTGTGGCAAAGTAGAAGAATAGATACCACTTCATACCGTATACACCTTCGACCACATGACCCAGCTGGAAAAGGGCCCACATATTGAAAAGAATATGCATGAGGTTCCCATGGAGAAAGAGGGCCGTAAGCGGCGTATATATCAAGCCGTTTGAAAGGGCAAACCTGCTGACTCCACCGTATATCGTGATAAGGTCACGATAACTAATTCCCTGAGGACCTCTAAAGAGCCCCATAATTGCAACCAGGAGATATACAGCCACATTTATGACTATCAAAGTTATCGTTGCGCTTCTAAATCGGATCAATTCTTTCCTCCTGCTAAACCAAAAGTCTGATGAGCTTATTGAACTCGTTTTCAGTGAGTAACTGCTTGGAAAGCAAATTTCTGAGCAAAGACCTGGCCTGATCGGATTTAAGACTACCGAGATCTCTGAATAGAGAAGCAATGACCTCTTTTCGTTCTTCACTTTCATCAGTTGAGGCAAGGCTCTCAGAGTATTTCTCAATAATCTCTTCACCAACTGACGTTTGCGTAAGGTTCTTCTTGATCTTCTGAGCTTCCACAGCTTTTTCTCTGAAGGAAACTTCAAGCTCGTCCAGCTTCCTCTCAATCTGATTGTGGAATCTCTGCACAGCAGCGAGCCTGTATCTCATGAACCAACTGAAAAGTCCGTAAGTGACGAGAGTAAAAACTACCATTAGAGCAATAGATAGAGGCTTGATAATCAGCACAGGTATATTCCTGTGTTTGCTCTCGAGTGACTGTATTTTCATCTCATCGTTGTACAAAATCGTGATAAGTTTTCCGTAAAGAAATAGAGCTGCAATTCCAGTTATGAAAAACAACCAGCTGGAAAGAATATAACCAGTACCCAGCAACTCAATGAGCTCGTCTACGTTCGCAGAATTAAGGCCGATGTCCACATGCTCCACAATAGCCTTGATAATGTACAATCCGGTGAAATTCATTGTCAAATAAGCTGCAGAATAGAATACCACCCAGAACCTAGAATTCCCTGTTATCTTGAGCTCAGCGAGGTTTTCCGGTTCAACAAGACCTTTCTTCTTCATTTCTGCCAGATGCCGGTCGCGATTCCAGGCAAGAATATACCATATATATAGACTTATCGTCATTCCAATAACCGACATTGTCATTGAGACTACTGCGCTTGAGAAGAAAATCGAGGCGTAAGTTAGAAAGCCTCCCAGGAAAAATATATATGGCGGAAGTCTTATCAATTTCCTTCCACCATCTCTTTCGTAAGATCTACAGTGATTGTTTTCCCGCTTCTATATAGAACCATTCCTGGTTTTGCTCCTTTTGGTTTCTTGACGTTCTGAACTTCCGTATAGACAACATCTACCTTTCCTGATTGCCTGCCTTTCGAATACTTTGCGGCCAGCATAGAGCCGAAGTGGATTGCATCTACTGAAATCTCAATACCTGCTCTTTTAAGTATAACATGTGCTCCTGGAATACCTCTGGCGTGAAACCAGATATCGTTCCTGGAGGCGTTCTTCGTGATTCCATCATTTTCGACGTTGTTTCTTCCAACGAGATATTTGAAACCATCTCTTTCAAAGATCCTTGGGCCAGATCTCTTAAGCTTTTTCCTTTCATTTCTAGCATTCTTCGGCTTTCGGATTATACCGGCCTCTTCAAGTTCAGATGAGAACTCACGAATTTCATCGATTGATTCGGCTTGAAGAAGCATTTCTTTGAGTTGCTCCAAGTATTCGCTCTCCCCGTGAAGGACTCTCAGCCTTTTCTTAATATGAAGCTCCTTCCTATGAGATTTGCCAAAGTACTTGAAGAATAGCTGAGCATTTTCTGAGGGTGTAAGTTTCTTGTCTAGAGAAATCGTTGTCATCTTACCAGTTTCCCAGTCTTCAAGTTCAACTTCCTTCTGTCTTTCCTTCAGTCTGTATAAGTTTGCGACGAGAAGCTCTCCGTACCTCCTGTATACTTCGTAGTTTTCAAGTTCGGCTAGCTCCTTCTCCAGCTTCTCAATCAATTTGACAATCCGTTTAGAGGATTTCTCAATTTTCCTGACAATGGAAGTCTTTCGCCTGTCAATCTCAGTTTCAATGCCAGCAGATTCGAGCGCGCGCTTTATCGCCTCGGATGCTCTAACTCTCTCACAACGGTTTTTGTGATCGAGTGGGATGGGAGAGATCTCAGTACCATCTTCCCCCTCGAGAATAAAAAGGTGGTTGTCGCTACTATTACTGGAAAGATTACTCAGAAATTCAGCTGCTTCAGAAAGCCTTTCCTCTTCAATCATTTCTGGGGGAATATCTTCGAGTTGAAGATAACCGATGATATTCTCGGCCGTCGCCCTGGAAAAACCTGTAAAGGACTTTCTGATAGCGGACGATAGAATATCGGTCGACTTAAGTAGATGAGACTTGATCTCTTCTCTAGACAGCCCTCTGAGAGATTTGCAGGGTGTGTCAGGAGAGTAATACTTCAAGCCCCGGGCAATGGTTCTCTTAGAGGTCACCATCTCCCTAAAAGCCTGTGCTATCATGTCTTGTTCATCCAGTACAACAATGTTCGAGCCCGGTCCAATAAACTCCATGATCAGCGAGTATTGCTTTTTCTCTCCAAAGGCGTCTCTTCCTTCGAAGTCAAATCTAAGTATCCTGTCCATTCCCTTCTGCTCTAGATTGATTAGGAAGAATCCGTTGAGATGTCTTCTCAAGAAGAGGCTGAACGGTGTTTCCAGTGACGGAGAGTTATGTTTCCTCTCTCCTTTTGCGATGTATGGGGAAGACGGGTTAATTGAGACCTCAATACCGGTTTTCGACAACCTGAAGAAGAACTCCGTCCTACCTATTTGATATTGCTGTTTCAGCTGCATTCCTCTGCTATCCGAGATCTCTGCAGCAGCTCTTTGAAGAGTCAGCCCGTCGAAAACCATGTTTTACTCAGCTCCTCTGAACTAATGAATTTGTGCTTTCCCATTCTGCCTTGAAAAAGTGAGAAGATTGTTGATCCTGATCCTGTCATCATCGTAACTACTGCATTAGGTTTCTCCAACAGGGATTTCGAATAATGGTCTTTGATCTCCGCGAAACGACTGAAAATTGGATTCTGAAATGAGTTTAGTGAATCATTTTTTAGCCTAACGGTATCACGAGCTTTCAGAGCCTCATAGTATTGCCTGGCTCCTCTCTCGTCAATGCAATGAAATGAATCCAATTCATCTATTAGTCTGTATGCCAATACTGTCGAGACCTCAACCTCTGGAAAGCTCAAATCAACTGAATAACCCGTCACATCGCCGGGATAACTCAGAATCTCACCTCTTCCCGAAGCTATGGCTGTTCCGCCTCTAAGAAAGAATGGGACGTCGCTACCGACCGCCGATGCCATTTCGATCACTCTTTCAGTTTCGATCTCGAATGCCTTAGCAAAGAATCTCAATAAAGAAGCGGCATCTGAACTACCTCCGCCCAAACCTCCTCCTGAAGGAATCCTCTTCTTCAATTCCATTCCGATTTCGATTTTTCTACCAGTCTGCCTTTCAACCTCAGCAAGCGCTTTGTGAAGAGTATTCTCATGATTCCAGCTAAGGTCGGTATTGCATTTGAAGTAAGAATCAGTGACTCCTGGAGTAAGGATCAACTCGTCAAATAAGTCTATCGTCTGGAAGACGGTGCTTATGTTATGAAATCCGTCACTTCTCCTCTTATCTACCGCAAGATACAGATTTATCTTTGCCGGGCATTTCAATGAGACAGAAGGTATTCCAAAACTATTTGAGACCATGTTTCCATCTTCTCCCTGTACCTGGAAAGCTTTGCCAGGTCAACCATCTCACCGGTGAACTTCTCCACTTCATTAAATCCGTTGAAATCCACTTCTGCCAAGTAGACAACTCCCATGTGGACCCTGCTTACAGCTGTATGAAGGTCATTCAAGATCCCCATGTAATCCATTGAATGGATGTTAACTGAGACCTCTTCTCGGATTTCCCGTTCGAAGCCATTCTCAAAAGCCTCCCAGGGGAATGCTCCATCTTCTGGATTTATATGACCCCCAACACCTATTGAATACATGTCGTGAAGACGCACTTCGCCTTGTTTTCTTGTTCTCTTCATAAGGAGATGTTCATTCCCATTCTTGAAAACCGCATAAGGTATTATTTGCCTCATCGATTCATCGTTTTCAGCTTCAGAGCGACGTACAAACCTTCCGAATCTCTCGACTCTCATCTTTATCTCATCTAAAGGAAGAGCCAGCAACCCGTTTCGGGTTGCCAGCTCTCCTAGACAGTCAACATCGACTACGAGAACTCTTTCTTCCAAATTTTTCTCCTTTACTACCAGTTTTGATCCGGGAACAGCACCATCGAAGAGCCTCTCAGAACGCTAAATGCAATTGCTTCTTCATTGAAGCTGCTTGAGGGTGCGGTCTTCTCTACTACGATGACCCCGAAATAGTAGTTCTCATCCCACAGATGTTTAGATGGTCCAACAATATTCGTCTCGTTGAACGTAAAGTCTACGAAAGTTCCCACGGCTTCTTCCTCGAACTCATCAGAAGAAGTGCTGTAATAGTTGTTAATTCTTACCAAATGAGTTGCCAGATTGTCACTTTTTCGCGCTCTGAACAGCCAAAGGTCATCTGTAAAACGATCAATGTTTTCAACGCTTACCTTCCAACCCGTTGCTCTCCAACCACTGAAGTTGACTGGTTTGATTCGAATACTCCAATTATCGGAAACTGGTGCACTGTTGAATAGTGTCGTCATCTGGCTTGATGAGTACCCACTTTTCGTGAGACTTTGCCAGTTTTGGAAGAAGACCTCCCCTTGACTGAATATGCCGCTCGCAGACATTGGTAGTATTCCCAACAACAGCCTCTGGGCGAATGGATCAAATCCTACAGCGGATTCTAGATAATTCTCTCTGTATCTTACGAAAGTTGGGACTCTTACTGATGGAAAGCTAGTTCCACTAAACCAAATGGATGGTTCATTAAATAGAGCACCGATTTTTTCAAAAACCTCAACCAGAACGGATTCCTTTACATTGTAGTTGATTTCTTCGCTTCTTGATACATAACCACCGCTGAAATTCGCATATACAGTGACTTTTACTTCGCTGTTTTCGGGGACAGTGGGGAGATATACTACCGCAGTGTCGAAGCTTTTCTTTTTGAGATTCTGAGAGGTAATATTATCTCCGTTCTTATTTTCTACTTTCCAATCGTAACTGGTTACATCTACAGTACCGATATTCTCGACCTTAATGAGGATTGGTTTTCCAGGTTCTCTGTTACTTTCTTGAATAAACAAAACGGGAATCGGAAGCTTAGGAATGCACGAAGAAAATGTGAAAACAAGTATTACAAACAGACCCAGCATTACGAACAACTTTGCTCTTTTCATTTCTATCCCCTCCCTTTCAGGTATTCCCTGACAAACTCATCTTCCTTCTCTTCAGCAAGACCATCCAGCCTTGCACATAACAACTCTTCGAGAAGTTCCCTGATTTCCGGACCTTCTTTCATGCGGTATTTTTCTATTAGCACAGTTCCATCAACTGTCAGCCTAATTTCGTTCAGCCCTCTCAAATAAGTTAGAAACAGAAGATCTTGTTCTTCATCGAGACAGGAATCAACGAAATTCAAGGTTTCCGACTTTCTTGACTTCAACAGGATGTGAAACTGAGAAGGCTTTCTTGGCTTCTCAACTACTATTCTACCAGCAGTACTCATTGCATCAGTAAGCCTGTCGAGAAAGTTTCTCGTAAGTCCGTAACGTTCTATACACCATTCAACAGCCTCGTTGTCGCTGTTTCTAAGCATTATCATCAAGAGAGTATAGAAAATCCTGTCCTCTCCAACCAGTGAAGCGTTCCTGGCTCTTCTGCTGAAATATCTGTCGAGCATGAGGTCAGTCTCTCTATCAAACTTCGATTGCGGGAAGAGTTTTTCAGTTACGCCAAGACTGGAAAGTCTCCTAAGTGCCTTCAGTGGAAGGGGCTCTTGTAGAGTCTTGATCAACTCATCTCGCAGCCGCTGTCCGGTGACTCTATTCAAATATCCTTCAGCAGCGCACAGTTTTAGCAGTTCGGCAGTCCGAATCTCAATTTCAAATCCAAAACGTTGCTCGAATCTCACAGCTCTGAGAATTCTTGTCGGATCTTCTATAAAGCTAAGCGGATGAAGAGCCCTAATTACTCCATTTGAAAGGTCCTTCCTTGAACCGAAAAAATCAATCAGAATACCGAACTCCTCTTGATTAAGCTTCACCGCCATTGCGTTGATGGAAAAATCCCTTCTGTAGAGATCCTTCTTGATTGTGCTCATCTCGATTTCAGGAAGCATTGCAGGTTTCTTGTAATACTCGGTCCTGGCGGTTGCCACATCGATTCGCAGACCGTCGTTGAAAAACATCGAACTTGCAAGGAACTCCTTGTGTTCCACTATCTTTATGTTGAAGTATTTCTTGAAAGTTTCTGCAAAAGTATTTGCATTGCCCTCAACAACGATATCCAGATCTAGATTATGCTTGTTGAGCAACAGATCCCTTACAAACCCTCCCACAATATACGTCGGCATGTTGAGTTCTGAACCGACAGCACCAAGAAATCTTAACATCGTTACTATGCGTTTCTCTGTGCGCTCCTCTATGAAATCTTCTACCGGGAACTTTGCGTAATTCTGTTCTCCATGGCTTTCTCCGGGATCAATTATTCTTCTTCTGCCAAAAGTACTTCTCAACAGATCAGTTCGTGTCACTATTCCACTTAATATGCCGTTGTCAAGAATTAGAATTGCAGTTGTGTTGTTCTCCACCATCTTGTCGGTCACCAACTGAACGGAATCATCTGCTGAAGATGTTACGAAGAACCTGTCAATAACTTCAACAACTCTCTTTTCAGAGAGACCGTGACGTACAGCCTTCTCGATATCTCTGTATTTGGAAACGCCCACGATTTTCTCATGGTCCACTACCGGGAGAGAGTGATGGCCAGTTCGCTGCATGATTTTGAAGACGTCCTCGACTCTCATATCGACAAGAACGGTCCTGACAGGTGAGGACATAATCTCCCTAACCTTTATCAAGCGTTCAATATTGTCTTCGAAGTTTCTTACTATTCTTTCTTCTGCCTCCGTTGCAGAGCAGTTTTCGAAGTAACCTAGTGTGTAAGACCCTCCGCCATTCCTGAGAATGCCTTCGAGCTCAGCTGTTTCGAGATTCATGTAGCGCGACCTAAGTGTGAAGTAGACCCTATTATTTGTTTCGAGAAGCACTACTAGGTTCTCTACACCAAGGAATGACCAGAGCTTTTCGACCGCAAGACTGAACCCGGCGGGCAGTGAATTCCTCTTTGCAGTAGCCATATTGATTTCCACACCCCTTATCGATGTGCTCTTGAGGCCCAATATAAGAGACTCGACAAGTCTTTGCTGGGAGGAGCTCAACTTATAACTCGAATAGACTCCTAGGCCGTCGGGTTGTGCTCCGATGTCTATTAGCCAGGCGGCCGTCCTTAGATCCTGGGCCTTGGTCGAGGCGTGAGTGAAGTTCCCTGTTTCTCTATAGATAGCTGTAGCGAAGAGCACTGCTTCACTTTGAGTCACTTCTTTCCTCTTCTTTCTTAGTTGGTTACACATGAGAGTGGTGCAAGATCCAAGTTCCTTGAAAACCCCATGCTGCGATTCCGAAAGAGTTGTGTTGTGATGATCAAAGAATCTGACTTCGGTGCTCTTACCTATCATTTGCTGAAGAACAGAGGGAATTCTTTTCACGTCTGAAGTGTCGACAACGACTAGGGAAGAGAGACTGAAGATCTTCAGCTCATTCACATTGTAGAATGATAACAAAAGACTTTTGGATGAAAGGAATCCCTTCAATGCAGGAACAAGTTGTCCTCCAAAGACAATCACATGATCTGGGTAGAGCTTCTGAGCAGCTACTGCAGACGCAAATGCATCAAAATCGGGGTTCCGGTGTGTTGTTATTACTTTCACAGACACTCCACCTCTTTAGCTTCTCGTAAAGCGTGCTCTTACTTATTCCGAGGATCCTTGCCACCTTTGTCTTGTTTCCTTTATGTCGATCGATCAACCACCTAACATAGCACCTTTCAAGCTCATCAAGAGTGACTTCTTCGAATTTGAACTCTGTTTCTTCGGGATTAACCCGCTCGGGGAGAACTGAATGTGAAAGATTTTCAAGCCTGCCGTGCATTGCAAGAATCGATAGGAGTCTGTTCCTCAGTTCACGGATATTTCCTGGCCAATCGTACTCCTTCATCCTTTTGACAAAACTCTCCGGCACTTTTGGGACTTTCTTTAGTCCCAGTTCATCACACAGCTTTGGCAGAAAGTAGTCTATCAAGAGTGGAATGTCTTCTCTCTTCTCCCTGAGCGGTTCGATTTTTATCTTAACAACATTCAATCTATAGTACAGATCGCTTCTGAAATCCCCTTCTCCAACTGCCGATTCGAGTTCTCGGTTTGAAGCTGCGATAACCCGGAGATCAAGCTTACGGAAAGAATTACCGCCCAGCCTTTGGCTTGAGGAAGTTTCCAACACGCGGAGCAACTTAACCTGCATCGCAAGTGGCATCTCGGATATTTCATCAAGAAAGAGTGTTCCACGGTGTGATTCTTCGACAAGACCAGGCTTCGAATTCAATGCTCCAGTGAAGGCTCCTTTTTCATATCCAAAGAGTTCGCTTTCGAATAGGGTTTCCGGTATTGCACCGCAGTTTATCGGAACGAACTTTCTCCTTCCGCTTTGCTGGTGGATTGACCTTGCAACGACCTCTTTGCCTGTCCCACTCTCTCCCTCAAGAAGGACCGTTACTTTTTTTTGTGCAATAATGGCAATTGTCTCCCTTAGTTGAAGGATATTGTTGCTGTTGCCTACTATCTCAACAGACGGTTCGATAGAGATTCTTTCAGCGAGACTGTCCCTCTCTTGTGAAAGCTCTGAAAACTCAATGGCCCTCTTAACTTCAAGAAGAGCATGAGTTAGGTCGAAGGGCTTCTCCAGGAAATTGAAGGCTCCCTTTCTCACCGCATCAATAGCTGTATTTATATCCCCATGAGCAGAAACGACTATCACGGGCGCATTATTCGAGGCTTCAGGGAGAATGTCAAGTCCTGAACCATCGGGGAGTCTCACGTCCAGTATAAGGCAGTCAAAGAATTCTTCTGAAATTTGCTTTTTTGCCTGAACAAGATTGTAAACCTGAACGACTTCGTACCCCTCTTCTTCCAGAGCGGAGCCCAGCAAGCCATTAAAGGCGAGATCATCGTCGACTAACAGAACCTTACTCTTCATCTCTTTGCCTCCTGAAGGTTAATACAAACACGGTTCCCCTTCCTGGAATACTTCTCATCTTCAATCTTACATCGTTCTCTTCACAGAAATTGCGGACAAGGTACAGTCCCAATCCCGATCCTTCGGCCTTTGTAGAGAAGAATGGTTTGAATACATTCTGCAAAGCGGCAGAATCAATTCCCTTTCCTGTATCGGCAATAATAAGCGTAACAATCTCTCTAGATGTCCGGACTTTAGAGATGATTGAGCTCTCTCCCGGTATGCTTGCTTCAACGGCGTTCATGAGTAAGTTTTTTAGAACATTTTCAAGCCTTCCCCGCTGAATGAGAACGATTCCTTTGTCGAGAGAGACAACCTTGAACTGTATCTTTTTTTCCGAGAAGATCGAAGACATGAAGGAAGCTACCTTCATCACGTGTTCAGAAAGATCTACCCTATCGAACTCTTCGCCATATCTGAAGATCTGCAGAATTCCCCCAATCCTACTTTGGAATGAGTTGAGTTCTTTTGAAAGAGTCTCCATATACTCCGGCTTGTTTGTTCTCTTGTAAAGATCAAGAGCCAACTTAACATTTGCTAGAGGCTGTTTTAGACCGTGTGCGAGATCGGCAACTGTCTGGGCATCTACTGCGTACCTTCTTGTCTTTTCCAGAAGTTGTTTTGTTTTCCACTGGCTGGTCTTGTCTGTCAGAGTCAGCAGAAAACCGCTCTTCTTTTTGTGGGCTACCGATACGAGGTAGCGTTTCCCAAGCTTCCTGCTGTAAACCTCGTACTGGCCTTCCTGAAGTGGGAAGATAAGACCTGTTCTTCTCGTGAATCTGTCGATACGGAGATATCTTCCTCCCTGACCACCATAGGAGAAGCTTCGGATAAAAGAATCGTTAACGAGATCAAAGTTGCCTTTTTCGTCAACCGAGACTACGGCAATGTCAAGTGTGTTTAAAAGCTCTGAGTAATCCCTGTATAGTTTTTCGTAATAATTTCTCTCCTCTTCTATCTGTAGTGAGAGGTTTCTGTAGAAGCCATATATCTCATTAAACTGCCCCTCAAGTTCGCCAATCGATTTCTTTTCTCCCGTACGGATAAGTCTAATGAGCCTTTCAAGCTGCCTTACCAATGTAAGATATACGGTAATAACTGACGCAAGTGCGAGAAGAATTACAAGTGACATTCTTTCTAGACTGAAGCCGTATACGAGAGAGAATAGAACTCCCGCTCCCATGACTACCCCACCGACTATATAGTGGTAGCCAGGATTGAACAATCCTTTGTCAAACTTTGACAAGTGTAATGGGTTCCCCTTCTTCTAAAGAAAGGAACTCTCGGGCACTCCCTTTGTTCACAGTGATTTCTAGGAATCCGCTTGAATCGAAATGGGCTAGCAGATTCCCCGAATTCACATCATAGTATGTCTTTCCGAATGTTGCCTTGAATGGTCTTCTCCCCTTCCCAATTTCAATTACGTCACCTTCCTCGAGATCATTTCCAAGGTCTACAGGGATGTTAGTTTCAAGATTTCCAAAGTGATCATAAAACGCCACTTCACCGACAATCGTGTTTCCTTCCCTGCCGGGTTTCTTGAATTTCAGATACTCGAAGTTCATCAGTCTTGAACCCAGCTTTTCCGGTTCCAGTCCGGCGGCTACATGAGCAGCTACGGGAGCGAAGATATCTCTTCCGTGAAAGCTTCTTGAGTTCCCCCAGTGATACTCCTTGTTCTCGAGGTCCCGGATCTCGTGAACTCCGTATTCTTCGGCCGCAAAGGTGAACAGGCCGTTATCAGGTCCCACGAGCCTCATCCCATTCTTGAGAACCATTAGTATCGGTTTTCTCGACGTGCCCACCCCGGGGTCAACTACTGCCAAAAAGACAACACTTTCAGGCATATCTTTGAGTGTCCTATGAATGATGTAGGCACCTTGTCTTATGTTGAAGGGTTTGATTTCGTGACTAACATCAATTACCTCAACCTTCCTATTCAGCTCCCTAATAACAGCCTTTGCTACCCCGACATAATAGCTGTCGGAACCCCAGTCAGTCAAAAAAGCTATCACACTTATCCCTCCATTTGCAAACGATAGAAGAAAAGACTCTCTCAATACTCCTTGATTCGAGTCTGTAGAGATTCGAGTCAGTTGAGCAGTCTGAAGCTCCAAATTTGGGGACTGCTTCACCATACTCGGAGACGAAATTCGAAAGCTCTTCCTCTCTCTGCTCTTCTGTCGGAAGAAGCAGAGCGGCCACGACCTCGGCTTTCTCCCTAAAGTAATCAATATGCCAGAATTTTCTCTTTTCTTCGATTAGGTGTCTTTTCACTCTTTCTGCTAGAGAGCTCATTGCCGAACCGATATACATGTAATAGCCCGCATCAAGGGTCCAGCTCCTGCAAAGGCTTGAAATCACAACCGCCTCTTTGAGAAAGAAAAGAACAACATAATCACCTTTATTGTAATCCATAATGTAGATATTATACGACAGCTTCAGTGCGAGATGACTGGCGGCTGGAACTTGGTGGCAAGCTTAATATATAATTTATTGAGGTGATCTAGATGGCTTACGTTGAAGTGAATAAGAATAGCATAGCGAAGAATTCAAGAAAGATCGTGGAGCTTGCCAAAAGTAATGGTGTTGAGGTCGCTGGAGTAACTAAAGTTGTGTGCGGAGATCCTGAGGTAGCGGTATCTTTAGTTGAAAACGGGATTACGGAAATTGGCGAATCAAGACTTGAGAATGTCGCGAGGATGAAAGGCGCAGGCATCAATCCGAGTTTTATTCTGCTCAGACTTCCAGAGAAGTCTCGATTCCCGCAAGTTGTAGAGCTTGTTGATTCAGTGCTTATTGGAGATCTTGAGAATCTTTCCAGACTAAAGGAGATTTCATCGGAAACTGAGAAAAAACTGAAGTTCATATATATGGTAGATACTGGAGACCTTAGAGAGGGAGTCATGTTTTATGAGGCTCAAGAAGTTCTCGAGAAAGCATTCGCTATCGTCGGTAAGGACCTTGATGGGATCGGCACCAATCTTGGATGTTTTGGAGGGGTAATTGCAACTCCGGAAAAATTCGAAATCCTTCTCAATCTGGGCGAATCTCTGAAGAGGACTACCGGTTACCCAGTTAGGAGATACTCTGCCGGAAACACAGCTTCATTACCCCTGCTTGAAGATAAGAGTCTTCCAGAAGGCATAAACCACTTTCGACTGGGAGAGTCGATAATGTGTGGAACAGATGTCACAAACAATCGAAGAGTTCCGGGAACCCTGCAAAACACATTCACTCTCGTAGGAGAGATCATTGAACTTGCAGAGAAGCCCTCATTACCAATTGGAGATATCGGTCATGATGCCTTTGGTCGGATTCCAAGGTTTTTAGATAAAGGGAATAGAATGAAGGCAATACTTGATCTTGGCGAACAAGATGTGGTTCCCTCAGGATTGACGCCTTTAGAAACTGGATGTGAAATAATTCATGCTTCCAGCGATCATCTAATAGTGGATATAACCGATTCCGAGAAGTCCTTTGCTGTTGGTGACTCGATTCCCTTCAGAATGTCTTACGGAGCACTGCTGAGAGTTATGACATCCCCCTATGTGAGGAAAGTGTACCTATGATAAAGCGACTTGAGAAGGTAGATCATTTGAGGGTTATGGAAATCGTAGAGACAATATGGGAAGGTGATGATTACATTCCACAAGTCTTTGAGAAGTGGGTTCGCGATCCTTCGTGCTATTTCATGGGGCTCTGGAAGGGAGGAAAACTGATTGGTATAGACAACCTCAGGCTGTTCAGTCGCCAAGTGGGTTGGATGGAAGGAATGAGAATAGACCCCGCCTTTCAGGGAAGGGGATACGGGAAAGAGTTAGGCAAAGAGATGTTGCAGTTGACCAGAAATCTGGGGATTGAAAGGTTGTATTTTGCAACTTACTTTGACAACACAGCTTCGATCAAAATGAACGAAGCTTTTGGCTTCGAACGAATAGCTGTCTTCACAAATCTGGAGAAGGAGATTGACGAATTGACTTCCCATTCCGTTGATCTAGTGGAATGCAGTGAAATTCCACAAATCAGCTGTCACATAAGCGAAGACTGGTCATTTATTCCAAAAGAAGTTCCAAACAAGACCAGTTTCCTGATACATCCTGTGCAGCTTTCAGATGGCGCTAACTGGGCGGTTTTGTCGATGAACTCCAAGTTCAATGATTGCCTTGACATCAATTTCATTGAAATGGTGGACAGGGAGAGTATTGAGGTTTTCGTGAAGGAGCTTGTGTTTTACGCGAAGGCGAAAGGTTTCGGCCGGATGCATACCATGGCCAGCGAGGATTTCAATCTAGAACCCTTTCTGCTGAATGGATTCAAGCCTTTCGAGAGAACAAAGGATGTATTCCTCTATTACGCCGATGGTTCAACTCTTCAAATCTGATCTCCACAAGTCGTTTTCGACTATATCTTGTGACAGTGGTTCTCGGCGATCTTGGATAGTTTTTTCGTTTCTAGAAGAGATGGTGTTGAGCTGAGCGAGAGCGGAATGGCTGTTACGAACTCTAGTTGCTTCAGTTCCGCATCTAGAGACTGGGGTATCCTACAATTACCAGGACGGTTTCTGATGGCATCAATTGCCGGGACTCAATACAGTAATGAGATCTACGCAAAGATTCAGTTTTGCTTTCATCTCAATCTTTGGTATGATTCCGAAGATTGGAGTCTGTATCAAGATTCCTTCTGTTTCATAATGACGCATTTTGAAGATGAGGTGGAAGATGAAGGTCGAAGTTGACAAGCGGATCCGAGTGATGGCAATAGCCCTTATGACATCAGAGCTGAATCAAAGTGCAAATCAGAAGCCCCACAGACACCACCCTCTCTATTTGGATACAGAGAACTTCATTATAGGCAGTAAGGTCCGTTTTCATGAGCTTGAAAGGCTACTGAGAGATGGAACACCGTCCTATTTTCTCTTCACTTACATTCTTAGCCATTCATGGCCTGGTCTCGAGCCAATTGAATTTCCATCATTTCTCGAAAGATACGAACCGGGTTTATGCAGGAGCGGGTTGAACAAGGAGATCAGGGGGGTTCTCGAGTCCGGAACTCTGGAGAAACTCTGGGAAAGCCAGAAGCCGCTATGGAATGAGATTGAGAAAGATGCTATCGAAGCTTTGGTTGGTAATTGTATTGAAAGAGTTATTGGCGGTTTCTTTGGAGTAATTGACAAGGAGCTCGTTTTCGCTCCAAATCCGCTTTATCCTGAACTTGTTTCCCTTGGTGTATCTGGATCTGACGGGCTCTACTGTATTGCAAGATATCCAGGCAAAGCGACCGAGAAGTGGCCCTATGAGCCAGGGGTCACGGCGCCCGATGAGGAATTCTCCAGTTATTCTGAGAACTTCGTCTGGTCCAGAATCGTTGCTTTTCACGAGTTCTGTCACCCGCTTTTAGATCCCTTTCTCTCGCGGAATGCCGAACTCGTCAAAAGACTCGAGCATTCACCTTTCTCGCTTGGAGTTCTCGAGTCTTACGGAAAGAGGTATCCTTCCTGGGAGGATATGTTCGCCGAGTTTCTTATCTACGGGATGACATATGCCTACCTGCTGGACGAATTTGGAGAGGAGGTTGCAGAAAGCTTCCATAAGACCATGGAAGGCAAGGCAGGCTTCACGATGAGCGATGTTGTTGGAAGACAGCTTTACCTTTACCTGAAAGCTTCAAGAGAAGGGAGGGTTATGAAGTTTGAAGATGAGCTTGCCGAGATTTTCGGCACAGAATAGACGGCATCTTTTCGACAGAGCTCTGAGTGATGACTGAGAAGGATCGCCTAGAGTTCTCTAGCCTTTTACCGAACCAGCAAGAAGCCCTCTCAGAAAGTACTTTCCGAGCAGTATATAGACTATCAATGTTGGTAGAGCGGCCAGCAGCGCACCTGCCATCTGGACATTCCACTCGACAACCTGACTCCCCGCTAGATTCACAAGGGCAACAGTAATTGGTTGTTTTGTGGGGTCACTGGTAACGGTCACGGCGAAAAGAAATTCATTCCAGATATTCGTGAACTGCCATATGACTACTACCACAAAACCAGGAAGGGATATCGGAAATAGAACCTTCAGGTATGTCTTGAATATACCTGCTCCGTCTATTCCGGCCGCTTCAATTAATTCAGTAGGCACTTCACTGTAGTAGTTCCTGAAAATCAGGGTGGTTATTGGCAAACCATAGACTACGTGAACCAATACCAATCCCCATATAGAGCCGTAAAGCCCGATATCTTGTAGAAAGCGTATTAGAGGAAAAAGGACACTCTGATAAGGAATAAACATTCCGAAAAGAACAAGAGCGAAGAGAAGATCTGAGCCCCTGAACTTCAATTTAGACAAAACATATCCATTTATCGATCCTATGATTGCCGAGAAAAGCGTTGCAGGGATGACCAACAGGAACGAGTTTCTTAAGTTAGGTGCAAGACGGCTGAAGGCCTTGGCAAACCCATCGAAGGAAAGATCGTTCGGAGGAAACCACATTCGCTCAAGCCCCACTTCTTTAAGGGGTTTGAGACTTGTTGCCAACAACACATAGACAGGCATCAGAAAGAACAATGCGAAAACAGTAAGAAGGATATAGATTAGGATTTTTTTGGTCATATCCTCTTCTCCTTTCTGAAAGCAGAAGCAAGGTAAGGGATTATGACTACGGCGACCATCAGAAGCATGATTATCGCTATTGCTGAGCCGGTCGCATATTTATTCGCTCTGAAAGTGGTTTCGAACATGTAGATAGCCGGTACGTCGGTTACGTTGTTTGGGCCGCTGCCGGTCATAGCGTAAACAAGATCAAAGATCTTCAGCGAAATGTGACCTAAAATAATCATCGCGCTTAGAGTTATCGGTCTTAGAATAGGAAACTTGATTTTCCAGAAGATCTGCCAGCCGGTTGCTCCATCAACTTCGGCAGCCTCCACGAGATCCTGGGATATCCCACGAAGCCCTGCAAGATACATGGCCATTGTATAGCCTGACATCTGCCATACAGCTGCGATTATCACTGGAATCAGCGCTATATTGAAATTTAGGAAACTCTCAGTGCTGGTGAACCACTTCCACTGAAAAAAATCCAGTCCTACCAGATTGAATAGAAGATTCATACCTTGAGGACTGCTTGGTAGAATTCCAGGAGCGAAGATCCATCTCCAGACTGCGCCTGTCACAACGAATGAAAGCGCCATTGGAAACAGATAAATATTTCTGAATACACTTGATCCCTTGAGGTTACGATCAATCAGTACAGCTAAAACAATTCCCAGCAGAAGACACCCTAGAATAAAGAAAAGTGTGAAATACAGAGTGTTCCACAGATCGGTTTGAAATCGCGGGTCTTCGAAAAGCCTGAAATAGTTGCGCAGTCCGACAAATTCGAATTCGCCTTTAAGAAGCCTGGCAAAACTATTCCAGTTGGAAAGGGAAGTTCTACTCGTCCAACCAATGAAGAAATATACGAAGATTCCTATTGCCGCAAAGGTTGGCGAAAGAATGAAAAAGGAAATAATCCCGCGTTTTGTCTTCCTCTTGATCTGGAACACCTCCAATAATGGGGCCCACAGATGCGGGCCCCATTTCGCAAGGATTAATAGATGTAGTCTTCAGCAGCGTTTTCTATGGCACTCAGGAAAGCCGCCCTATCCTTTGTAGTAATAAAGATGTTAACAGCGTCGTTCAGCTCGGTTATGAAGCCTTCAGGCGCAGCAGATCCATGAGCTATAGAGGGACATAGCGCGTTTGTAGAAAAGTCCTCCATAGACCATGTCAGGTAAGGATCGTAGAGTGATTTGTCTGCATCCAGTCTCGCAGGAATCGAACCTTTTATCGGGTTAAATGCATCTTGACCTTCGACTGAAGCAACAATTTCGAGCCATTTAAGTGCGTTTTCTCTGTTTGGAGCGCCCTTCGGCAGGCCAAACGTATCCGTTACTACCATGAAGGAGCCCTCGGTTCCGGGAACTGCCATCCAGCTGAACTCCTCTCCCGGTGTCCATCCCAGAGTTTTCAGATAACCTTCTGCCCAGTCTCCCATTACGTTGAAGGCAGCCCTTCCATCGAAGACCATCCTTGTAGCATCTTGCCAGGTGAGAGCTGCATGGTCTTCATTTACATACTTAATTAGTTCTTCGAAAATTATGATAGCTCTTTCAATTCCTGGATCTTCGAAGCCTGTAGTTCCGTCCCATAAGCCGTTGTACTTATCTGGTCCCAAAGCCGAAAGCAACACGGTCTCAAACAGGTGCCCGGCCTCCCACTTATCCTTGTCTCCAAGGGATAGTGGAATATAACCGGCATCTTCAATCCTTGCACAGACTTCCAAGAATCCCGGTCCATCGGTAGGGACCTTGTCTATACCGACTTTCGTAAGGATTTCGTTGTTAATAAAGACTACGTTTCCTCTGTGAACGTTTACGGGAATCGAGTAGACTTCTCCTTCGTAGCTACATATTGTCATAATGTCTTCGGGGAATTTATCGAGAATTCCCCAGCTTTCCAGAATGTCGGTGAGCGGCTCCATCATATCGGTAATCACATAAGTGTCGATTAGTTCCATACCTCCATGCACCTGAAAGGAGTCAGGAGGATTACCACCCAGCATTCTTGTTTTCAAGACAGCTTTTGCGTTTGTACCGGCTCCACCGGCGACGGTTGCGTTAATTATCTCGACGTCGAGATACTTGGTTCTAAATACCTCATAGATGGCAGCAAGTCCTTCCTCTTCTCCTCCACCAGTCCACCAGCTGAAAATCTCAACACTTCCCGAGGCAAAG
This sequence comes from Mesotoga sp. BH458_6_3_2_1, assembly GCF_003664995.1. Taxonomy (NCBI): domain Bacteria; kingdom Thermotogati; phylum Thermotogota; class Thermotogae; order Kosmotogales; family Kosmotogaceae; genus Mesotoga; species Mesotoga sp. BH458_6_3_2_1. The sequence continues at coordinate 227,169 of NZ_JFHL01000002.1, forward strand.
AGCAGACTTACGGAGAGAAGAAGAACTGCCAAAAGACACTTTTTCATCAAAACACCCCCTGTTTGTTCGGCTTCACGCCGCGCAATAGTCTTCTTTATCCCCAGACCGAATGAGAACCTAATGAAGATTATACTACTGTTAACATTTCACTAAGCAACTCCTTTGAATAGAAGCCGGTGATTATTTGTCGAGAGATAACTGCACTCCTTTACGCGCAGCCCTCTAATTCAATGTATTGGGGCTGAAATCTGAGATTTATGGCAGTTTTCTCCCGCCAGTTTTCTTCGACTCGCACGGTAGTGGTATCATTTACTCATAAACTATTGGGAGGGATTGGATTGTCGGCAGTTAACATAAGCATAGTTGGTGCGGGAAGTGCGGTGTTTTCTCTGAGGCTGGTTAGTGATCTCTGCAAGACGATTGGTCTTCATGGTAGCACGATAACATTGATGGACATTGACGAGCGGAGACTTGACGCAGTTCAGGTCCTTGCATCAAAGTTTGCAGAAGAGATGGGCACAAGTCTTGAGTTTACTAAGACTGTGGAGTTGGAAGAAGCTATAGAGGGAAGCGATTTTGTGATTAACTCGGCACTGGTTGGAGGACACGCTTTTCTGGAAAGAGTAAGGGCAATCGGCGAGAAGCACGGCTATAGCAGAGGGATAGACACTCAAGAGTTCAACATGGTCTCAGATTACTATACTCTGACTAACTGGAACCAACTATCGCACTTCTTAGGAATCGCGGAAATCATGGAGAAGCGTGCACCGAATGCATGGCTTCTTCAGGCAGCCAATCCAGTTTTCGAGGGTACAACTCTGATAAGGAGGCGCTCGAAAATCAATATGGTAGGATTCTGTCACGGCCATTACGATGTTCTGGAGGTAGCCGCGACACTTGGAGTGAATACATCTGAACTTGACTGGCAGGTTGCCGGCGTAAACCACGGGATATGGCTAAATAGGTTTAGGAGAAACGGGGAGGACCTCTATCCTTTGTTTGAGGATTACGTGTCAAAGTATGAATGCAATGAGTTCAAGCCGTCAAATCCTTTCAATGTCCAGATGTCACCTGCTGCTCTTGACATGTATTCATTCTACGGTTTGGTTCCAATCGGAGATACCGTACGAAATAGCGGGTGGAAGTATCATTACGACCAGCAGACCATGGAAAAGTGGTATGGAAGTCCTTGGGGCAGCCCGGATTCCGTGCCTGGCTGGAGGTGGTACAGAGAGCAGCTTGGAGAGGTTACTGATGCAACTCTTGCTCTTGCAAAGGCAATCGAGCAGTTTCCGGATGCGAGTCTGGATAAGCTTATAATTGAGGGTACGAAAGGTCTGTCCAGTGATTTCACGAGAGAGGCAAATCAACTTTACGATAAAGATTCTATGAGTGGTGAGCAGCATATTCCCTTCATTGACGCAATTGTAAATGGGAATTCTGCAAGATTAGTTGTTAACACTCTGAATGAGGGTGTTATTGCAGATATTGATGACGATGTTGCAATTGAAGTTCCTGCGATAGTAGACAAAGATGGGATTCACGTAGAGGCGATTGATCCGGCATTGCCCGAAAGAGTCATTCAGTGGTACTTGAAACCAAGAATACTCAGGATGGAGTGGGCTCTCGAAGCCTTCGAAGAGAAGAACCCCGATCTTATTGTCGAGATTCTTCTAAAGGATCCTAGAACGAAATCTTATGAGCAGGCAAAAGCGGTTGTTCAAGAAATATTCGATTCGGAAGGATGGGACAAATAGAGTGCCAAGTCGTTTTTAGAAACATGAAGGGCTCTTACAATCTGTTTTTGTGAATCGCATTGTCAGTTAACTGCTTTTTCAGAGAAACAGGGAAATGATTCTTCGGAATCGGAAAAAACTCGAACTCTGTGGAGTGAAAAAATCTGACAGCTAATATACGTTGCCCCTGGGCCGAAATGGATGATGTGTACATCAAATACCACGATACTGAGTGGGGTGTTCCCGTTCATGAAGACAAGAAGTGGTTTGAGTTTCTTGTTCTGGAAGGAGCTCAGGCTGGTCTCAGTTGGCGCACAGTGCTAAGAAAGAGAGAAAGTTACAGGGAGGCCTTTGCAGGTTTTGACCCTCTTATTGTTGCAAAGTTTGATGAGGATGAGATAGAAAAGCTAATGGCAGATTCCGGAATTATCAGAAATCGAAGAAAGATAGAATCAGCTATTAACAATGCAAAGAAATTTCATCAAATTGAAGTGGAGTTTGGCACATTTGATAGATTTATCTGGAGTTTTGTTGATTACAAGCAGGTGGTGAATGTCTGGGCTAATGTCTCAGAAATCCCGGCAGTGAGTAAAAAAGCTCATCAGATTTCGCACGCTCTAAAAGATAAGGGCTTTACTTTCGTTGGACCAACAATCGTCTATGCTCTAATGCAGGCAGCCGGCTTGGTGAACGATCATCTTGTATACTGCTTCAGGTATACAGAGGTGCAAACCTAGATTGAGAATTCTCATCTCCCTTCATCGTTTGATGATATAATATCTCTTGCTTAATTAGATAGCTGCGTGGGGTGATCTAGATGAGCTGTTTTCATACAGAAGAGATTTTTGCCCTAATAGACTTGCTTGATTCCAGAAATGGTTCTTACGATGAAAAAGCGAGCAAAATCCTTGCTTCGCCGCTTGCAAAAATGTTTGGACAGTTCCGCATCTGTGATTCAGAGGTAGAAGAATGTCTGAATGCTGCTTTTTCTGGAAGAGAAGATCTTTCCGGTCTCTCTAAGGATTGCACGGAGCTGATCTTCTATGTAGAGAAGATCAGAGAGAGGGAACCTGAGCTAAGAACCTTCTTTGATTTCATCAAGAGAGATGAAAAGCAGATCAGATCGAAGGCTATCTCAATGGCCGAAGAGTATCTTCCAAAAGGGGCATCATTCGAAGGGCTAAACGTCTTCTTTATTCCAATGCCTTACAACGCCAATGCAGATCATAAAGGCGTCTACTTCGATCCGATTTTTGCTCTAGATGTGGGTATAGAGGCTATCGAAGAAGTAATGGCTCATGAAGCTCATCACATAGCAAGAAATTCAATTACCAGAGAGAGACTCGAGTTCGACGAGACGCCGCTTGACCAATTGGTTTACAGATTTGTGAGTATAGAGTGTGAAGGAATTGCGAATCTTGTGAGCGACGTGTCAAAGATTCCTGTAATGAAACGAGTTGCGCTGTCGAGAGAGAAGATAATGGGAGAGTTTGAGAAGCATCTTGAGATGCTTCAGGAGGTCTTTCTTAATCTTGCGCAGAATAACATCTCCGATAACGAGGCCCGTCTGATCATGCAGAGAAGCTGGTTTGGCATCGGAAGTCTTGCTCCGGTTGGAATGAAAATGGCTACGGAAATCGAGAAAGAGCTGGGAAGAGAAAAACTGATTGCGACTGTGGGTGATACTGTTGCCTTCCTAAGAACCTACCAGGAGGTAGCATTTAGGAAATCCTACTACCTCCTGGAAGACGAGACCTTTCTTATGTTGGGGAAACTTCTTGGAGTTTAGTTCCTCACAGCTTCGAAGCGAAAGCCTTGCCGAATTCTCTGCAATCGTTAAGGCTTAGGTCATCTGGTGACCAGAGTTTCTTCAAACCGGGTTGTATGATCTCAAATCCGGCTTCTTCAACCATTTTGCCGAGAACATCTATTGATTCGCCGCTCCAACCGTACGTACCGAATACAGCTGCCTTCTTGTTCTTGAAGGCGAGGCCTTTCACTTCGTGAAGCATACCTGACAAAGGTGCGAGAATCCCCTTGTTCACAGTTGGAGAGCCAAACAGAACGGCCTTTGACTTGAATATCTCCGTCACAATGTCGTTCTTGTCCATCTTCCCCGCGTTGTAGAGTTTGACCGGCGTACCTTTGCTCGCACTGTCAATGCCTTCAGCAATAGCTTCGGCCATCTTTCTAGTGCCTTCCCACATTGTATCGTAGACAATAGTCACTTGGTCTTCCTGATAATTGTCTGCCCATTTCAAGTAATTCTTCACTATTTGTGCAGGGTCTTTTCTCCAGATCACACCGTGGCTTGGGCAGATCATGTTCAATGGAAGATCGAAGGACAGGACTTCTTCAATCTTTCTCACAACGAGCTTACTGAAAGGAGTGAGAATATTAGCATAATACTTGATCGCTTCTTGATAAAGTTCTGCCTGGTCTACAAGATCGTTATACATAAGTTCGGTGGCATAGTGCTGCCCAAACGCATCGTTGCTGAAAAGAATCGCGTCACCATCCAGGTACTCAAACATCGAATCTGGCCAGTGAAGCATCGGTGCTTCCACGAAGGTAAGAGTCTTCTTACCAAGACTCAAAGTATCACCTGTTTTTACCGTGACAAAATTCCAGTCTTCATGAAACTGCCCTTTCAGAGATTTTGTTGCGTTTTCCGTACAGTAAATCGGGGTGTTGGGAATCTCTCTCATCAATGCCACAAGTCCACCGCTGTGATCGATCTCTCCATGGTTCGCTATGACATAGTCAATCTCTGAAAGATCAATGACTTTTTTTAGGTTCTCCACAAATTCCTCTGCAAAAGGAGCCCAGACCGTATCTATCAGAGCTGTTTTCTCGTCTTTTACTAGATATGCGTTGTAACTCGACCCTCTGTGAGTTGAATAATCTTCTCCGTGAAACTTTTTCAGTTCCCAGTCAATCTTGCCGACCCAAGTTACACTATCGGTAATCTTCCTTCCCATATGAACACCTCCCATACTGATTATAAGTCTACCAAAATTGAACGATTTAATCGGTAACATTTGTTACGTATTCTCTCGGAAACCTAGCTAAAAAAGTCTTCACTTGATTCCGAAGAAATTGTCCTGGTGAAGTCAGTTCAATCATAACTGTCGATTCTAAGACTTTTCACAAATCGAGTCCCATAAAACGGATTCCAATCTGAACGTTTGAATTCAAATCCAGCTGTAGTGAGAATCGGTTCTTCAGGCATGCTCATTTCCAGTTGGTTGAATGGCTACACAGTAGAAGTATTTCAATGTGCGTGATATTCTTAGAACGAGCATAAATTCAGGTTCTTGAGTTCGGTTCATACAACAGAGAGTCTCCTTGGGAAGGATTAGCGGGGAAAATATGTCTATGATGGGAGTGTTTTGGTGAAGGAACGTATCACATATTTGTTTGATCTTGACGGTACACTAAGCGCTGTTTCTGATGAGGATTTCGCAAGGCGATATTTTCAACTTGTTTTCAGCTCGGCAGAAGGGAGAGTCGTCTTAGAAAAACTTATGTCTGCTTTGGAGGTCTCACTCAAAGCTCTTTTTGGCGATAGAGACAACTTCAAGAATAATTATGACCTTTTCATGGAGAGGTTTGTAGAATCGATGGGTGATCATGATCAAAATTGGTATGAACAGTTTTTCAATGAGTTCTACGACGGTGATTACAACAAGTTGGAAGAACTGGTGGCGCCCCGAGAGAATGTAGTAAAGGTGTTGAAGGATTTGAGGAAGGCAGGGAAAGGAATTATCATCGCAACAAATCCAATTTTTCCGGGAAAGGCTATCAACAAGAGACTTGAATGGGTCGGAGTGGAGAAGAAATTCTTAGACTACGTGACGACCATGGAAAACTCACATTACGTTAAGCCCGATTTAAGATACTATCGTGAGATTTTGGAGGTCAACGGTCTTGAGGCAAGCAACTGTGTGATGATCGGAAATGACATGAGCATGGATGGTGTTTGCTCAGATGTTGGAATCGAATACATCGACGTCTCTTCAATTCAGTCTATCTGGAAAACAACCTAGACTGTACTCCCGCCATTAGTTCTGCCGTGAATCTCGAGATCAGGTGAAGGACATCAGCTCTGTCCTGAGCGCTTTCAATGAAATCGTACTTGTCACCGTCAATGATTAGTTTTCTGCAAAACTTAACTCTCTCTATCCAGGCATCGTATAATCCGTTGAGTCTTTCGATATATTCTTCACTTACATCGCTCTCAAAGCCTCTACCTCTCTTCTTTATCCTCTTCAACAACACATTCTTCGAGCATTTTATATACACAATTCCGTCTGGAGTTGTTAGGTGATCTGAGAGTGTCTCATAAGTGTCAAGATAGAGTCTCCAGTCTCTTTCATTGATGTAGCCCATTAGTTGTAGGTTGCGGGCAAATATTTCCACATCTTCGTATATCGTTCTGTCCTGTAAAATCACCGCACCCTCAGTAACAACTCTCTTGAGGAAATCAAAGCGTTTGACAAGAAAGAACAGCTGCGAATGAAAGGCCCAGCTTTTCATATCGGAGTAGAAGTCTTCAAGAAAAGGGTTTTCATCAACGGCTTCGTAGACACCTCTGAACCCAAGCTCCTCCTCCAGCAAATTAGTGAGAGATGATTTCCCAGCTCCGATGTTTCCGCATATTCCCAATATCATAAGATCGCCTCGATTCTCTCAAAAACCCTTTTGAGGTCTTCGGGATTTCTCACAAAATCGATGTTCGAAGTATCAATTCTGAGAACCTGGCTTTCGGCCACGTTCTTCATGTAATTCTCATAAGCATCACCTAGCATCGAGATGTAGGTCCTGTCCATTCTTCTCTCAAACGGTCTATCTCTAAGAGCAATTCTATTCATTAGGGTATCGATGTCTGCGTATAGATAGACTATAAGGTCTGGATGAAGAACCTGCTCTTTAAGAGCATTAAATATCTTCTCATATAGTCTGAATTGTTCCCCCTTGAGATTGAGAGATGCGAATAAATGATCCTTTATAAAAGCATAGTCAGAGACCACTCCCTGTCCCTGCGAAGCTGCCTTCTTGACGTTCGACTGCTGATCAAACCGACTTATCAAGAAAAAGAGCTGAGTTTGAAAAGCCCATCTTTCCATATCTTCATAGAAACGAGCAAGAAATGGATTTTCTTCGACAACTTCCAGTACAGTTGGCATAGTGTATTTTCTAGAGAGAATTTTAACAAGGGTTGTCTTACCAACTCCTATTACTCCTTCCACAGAAACAAACTTTCCGCTTAGATTAGAAAACATCATCCAGATTCACTGCTCCAATTCTGAAAGAGATGATGGATATCTCGCCTCCAAACAGTGCCAATCTCTTTCATTAAAGAATGAACTTGCCGGTCGCGTAGATATCGACCATAATTAGCTATTTATATCCTGAATTCTCTCAGATGCTCTTAGCCCGTCAAAAAAGGGTTTCAAGTAGTTTAGAACGGATTCCAGGTAATAATGGACAGTTTCGTGATAACCGGGAACAGAGAGTACTATTGAATCCCCAATGGTTCCTGCTCCAACCCGATATAGGCAAAGAGAAGGGTCAGCGACAATTGCATTCCTAAGCATTGCCGTCTCAATTCCTGTCGCCCTTTTATCGACAAGAGACAAGACAACTTCGGGTCCTATGTCTTCCCTGTAAAGCCCAGTTCCTCCAAGAACTAGAACTATGTCATTTGAACAGGAATCGGCATATATTGCTTCTTTAAGGTCACTCATCACTGGGTCAACATCAGTAGAACCTGTGTACGTAAAACCATGATCTTCAAGAATCCTTTTTGAAATCTCTATCGATTCAGAGATTTCATCGAAAAAACCAGACTCAAGTATCCTAATTATCTTACAGCTATACATACCACACCTCCGGGTTTACTTGAAGAAGACATAGGTGGATATAGGTTCAAGTGTGACTTTGCCTGAGAGCCTTTCGAGCGGGGCATCCGAGACTCTGACCCCGTCTGATGCGAGATTCCAGCTATCGTCAGGGAGGGTAATCTCAGAAGGTTCTAGATTGCCGTTGAAGATTACCAGTATTTCCTCCCAAGAATCGCCGGCCGACTCTCCATTTATGGTGAACGCAACTATATTTCTTGGTGCGTCAAGGAATGTAAGATTGTTGCTGATCTGCTCAGATGAAGTCATCCTGAAGGCTGGATGATTCTTTCTCAGGGCTATTAGATCCTTGTAATAGGTGAAAAGATCAATGAACTCGGCCTTCCTAGAGTAATCCATTTTATTTAACTCTACTCCGGCGTTATAGCTGTTTTCGTTCCCGTACTTCGTGCGTGCGAAATCTACTCCTCCGTGAAGGAAGGGAATTCCCTGTGAAAGGATAATTATTGCATTTGAAAGCTTCTGCGCACTCAAGAGAAGATCTCTTGGGGCATCCGGCATCGCAGCGCTATTTTTGTCCCACAAGGTCTGATTATCGTGGGCCGAAACGTAGTTTATAGTCTCTGCCGGATCGTCTGCAAAGTCCTTAATGTCGTTACTGTATTCGATGCTACCCACTATACCACGCATTATCCTCCGCTCTTTTGCCCTGCTTCCAAGGGCAAAGCCCTTCACCTTCTCATCGAAAACACTTCCTCGGATAGCGTCTCTTAGGTTGTCGTTGAACACGCTTACGCCGGTTCCCTTCTGATCACCCTTTCCAAAAGTAATAGTCGCTCCCCAACCTCCCCAGGGCTCGCCGTAGAGGAGAATCGATTCATCGATGGCGTGAAGCTCCCGGTCTATTGCAAGAATTGTCTCTCTGTCTATTAGACCCATAAGGTCGAATCTGAACCCATCGATTCTATATTCAGTAACCCACATCTTCAGAGTATCGAGAATGTGCTTTCTCATCATCGGTCTTTCGGTAGCTATCTCATTACCGACTCCTGTTCCGTTCAAATAGGCTCCAGTTCTATCTGTTCTGTAGTAGTAATAGGGAACCGTCTGATCGAAGGGTGAAGAAGAGCCAGTTGTCGCCGTGTGATTGAATACAGTATCGAGAATGACCCTGATCCCGTTTTCGTGGAATTTCTTTATCATTATCTTAGACTCGATTATTCTGCTAAGAGGATCGGAAGGATCGATGCTGTAATGTCCCTCAGGAACCATATATAGATAAGGATCATAACCCCAGCCGTACTGTCCCTCTTCTCCCTCGATTATGTAATGAATATCATTAAAGGGCATTATGTGTACATGGGTTACGCCAAGTTCAACAATGTGATCCAGTCCAACAGACACACCCTCTGGGCCTGTCCTGCCCGTTTCTGCAAGTCCGAGATACTTGCCCTTATTCTCCACAGTTGTATTCAGATCGGAGGTCATGTCTCCAACATGAATCTCGTATATTATTGCGTTCTCCGGATTCTCCAAGGGTGGCACTTTATGATCGTTCCAACCATCGAAAACGACCTTCTCTTGATCTATTACGACTGATCTCTCACTGTTTCTTGTTACCGCGTGTGAGTAAATATCTACAGTGCTTCTTTCCTTACCGTAGGAAGAAAACTTGTATTTGTAGGCTTTAAGATGCTGATCTCCTTTAACGACTGTTTCCCATACTCCGTTCTTTCCTCTACTCATGGGGAGTTCAACGTAACCATCGGAAAAGAGATCTTCAAATAGAAGCACCGATGCTGAAGAAGACACGGGCGACCAGACTCTGAAAACGGTCTCGCTCTTTGAGTAAATTGCTCCGAGCTGATTTCCATAGAAGAATTGCGGGTCGTCAAGCGCCTTCCTGACAATAATCTCACTTGAAAGGAAACCCTCAATATTCAGGGAAAGCTCTTCACAAACAGATTCTGCGGGAAGCGGTTTTGCCAGCTTTATCTTAACATAGTTAGTAACAGATATATCGGTCGGATCAGCCTTCTCGAAGGTTTCAATCTCAATGGGAGAACCATTCACAAAGACTTCAGGGGTTACTATTCTGGTGTCAACGGGAGCCGAAAGAGATGCAAATACCTCACTCAATGAATCTAAAAAAGCGATCTTCACTCTAGGAGTGAGATCAATCTTCTCTGGACTGAACAGAAACTCTTCTTCGCCTTCGATTACCCAAATTTCGGCCACCCCTGATTCGGGAATGTCGACAAATCTATCGACAGTAACGTCCTTTTTCTCCCACTCTCTGAGCCTCACTATGAAACCAACTCTAGAGTGTTTTTCGTCAAGTTTTACGGTTGCGGACACTCCAAAATCATCTGTTCTGTCGAAAGCATATGACTTTCCATCCATACTTTTGGGCTTATCGGGCCAAATCCAGAGATTCCAGCCATCATAGTTTTCGTCGTACCTGTGATAATGAACAATCAATACAGTTCCTGCATCATAATCTGCTGCGTTTTTTCCCATACTTTCTCCCGTAAAAGCAAAAATTGTTGCTCCGAAGATGATGAATAAGAAGAACAACACCCTTTTCATTATAAAGCCTCCCTTAATCGAGTGGGGTTACAATGAAGCCACTTATCCTTCTGTCATATTCATATTCGAAGAGAGTCTCGATTCCGTCTCGACCTCTGATTCTGATATAACCGCCTCTGGGATCGAGGTAGCTTTCCCATAGATAATCGTAATCAAAAGTAACTTGACGGGATCGATCGAGTGTAACGAATATTTTAAGCTGTTCCTGCATTTCTAGAACACCTTCAGATGCAAAGAAAAAAAGGTCTTCATCCAGACGACTTTCTGATCTGGAGACAATTGATAGAGTAGAGCCGTCGAAACGCCCACCCTCTGAGGCAGTGAGAACAATCATCGCGTACTCACCATTCTCGAAAATATCTATTTCAGATATGACCAATTTCGCGTCAAGCAGGGAATGATTCTGGAGCGATTCCTTTGTTTCAGCCTGGTGAACATCTTCCTGGATTGTCGCTTTAACTACGTCCGGCTCTTCGTCCCAAATGCCGAGAGCTCTTTTGGAGGCATACTCTTCAGCATTGGACAGATCGATTTCTCCTTCGCCAACTGCTCGTCCTAGGCCGCTGGAAACAACGATCGACTGAATCAAATAGGATTCCCCATCGAGTTGAATCCAGATGTAAGCAGCAGTACCTTCTGACGAGGAGGCTCTTTGAACGGCGGCTTGAAGTCCAATCGTACTTCTCAAGAAGGACAGAAGCCTTCTGCTATAGAGCTCTGACGAGTCATATTGGGGAATATCAAGCCCAGCCAGTACAAATCTCAGGAGGGTGCCTTCTCTCAAAATCATGAGATCGAAATTATTCACTGTACCAACTATCAATCCCGAAAATCCTGATGTCGTGGCATTAAGGGAGACATAGTGGAGTTCGTCCATGGTCCACGAATCTGCCAGAATAACTGAAGGGGAAAGGCAGGAAATGAAAAGAAATAGGAACATCAAAGACGCCGTACTCCATAAGTTCTTCTCGACCAAATAACACACCTCCCATCACATGGTCAAAAAAAGTATATCATCACGGCCTTGTGATAAATGTATTTTGAAACTTCTCACGAAGAAGGAATGATTCGACTCAGTTCAGTTATGATTTAGAACTACTGTCTTCCGGAAATATTTGCAGGCGCCGGATGAATAAGAAGATGAGTACGGGAATCATCCAACCGAAATAATTGAACACAATGTCGATTGCATCGAAATGTCTGTACGGAGATAGAATCTGGAGAAACTCGAGGACAATCGGACCTATAACGAGGAACAAGATAAACGGAATTTTTATGAACCCTTTCACTCCAATCTTCGAACAAAGCAGGAAGAGGAGTCCGCCGAAGAAGAAGCCAACGAAATGGAGAAATTTGTCGCTTCCGACTACAAACCTGGGTGCTCCTGGTTTTAAATAGAAATATACCGTTGCCACCATATACATAATTGACAATAACATTAGCAGAAGTCTCTTCATTAACCAAGATTATGCTTGCCTCGGACAGGAAAGTCAATGACGCTGAATCCAGAATCCGAAAACTCCAGAGTTGAAAAGCTGGTCTTTCTTTACTATAATGAAGTGTATTGTAAATTGAGAGGAGGACACGACTCATGTCCAAGGTTTGCGAAATATGTGGAAAGGCACCAACTACAGGAAATATGGTCTCCCACTCAAATAAAAAAACCAAGCGCTGGTGGAAGCCAAATGTTCATAAGGTACGCGTCATGATTGATGGCGAGGTGAAAAGAGTAAGAGTTTGTGTGAAGTGCCTCAAAGCTGGAAAAGTGACGAGAGCAATATAGCTGGAGCGCGCGTGGCGCGCTTTTTTCGCTAAGAAGGTATGTCATGAACAGTCGAAAGACCTTCGCTTTGATCGATCTGTCTGCTTATATGCAGAATCTTCATTATTTGTCAAGGAAAGCATCTCCGGCGAAGTTGATGGTTGTTGTGAAAGCTGACGCTTATGGTCACGGCGCAGTGGAGTTATCGAGGGCCGCTCGGGATATCGGCATTGAGCAGCTAGCAGTCGCTTTTCTTGAAGAAGGTATCAAGATTCGAGAAGGTGGGGTCGATCTGCCAATTCTTATACTGAACTATGTTGACAGACACGAAATCCCTATCGCCAGGAAATTCGGCTTGACACCAACTCTTTGCTCATTTGGCCAGCTTGAGGAAATTGTTGACCTCGAAGTGTCGCTTCCCGATTTTCATATTGTTGTGGACACAGGAATGAGGCGTCTCGGTATGGAGTGGGAGGACTCGTTGCGATTATATGAGTCGGCCATCTCGAAAGGAATTAGAATCACTGGCGCGTACACGCATTTTGCTACTGCAGATGAGAAAGAGAGTGACTTTGTGTCTGAGCAGCAAGATTCTTTTGATAGATTCCTGGCAGGTTTAGGAAAAAAACCATTTGGCGGTTTCAAAACTCACATATCTAACAGCGCCGGGACTATTTTTCTCGACAACTCGAGATACGACTATGTGAGAGCGGGAATTGCTACCTATGGCTTGCAACCCTCGATTATTGCAGATAATAATCTCAAGCCAATACTTGAGTGGAAGACTTGTATCTCCTATTTGAAGGAGATACATGCCGGTTATTCGGTTAGCTATGGTAGGACCTTCCTTGCCAACCACGATATGCTGGTGGCAACGATTCCGGTTGGTTATGCCGATGGTTACAGTCGACTCTTATCAAACAAGGGTTATGTTATCATTGCGGGCAAGAGATGCAGGGTATTAGGCAGGGTTTGCATGGATCAATTTGTGGTCGATGTCTCTCACATAGAGAGAAAGCTCTCCGTAGGAGATGAAGTGGTTATCATTGGTTCTCAGGAAGGGGAGAGAATCACGGCTGAGGAGATAGCGGATCTTTGCGGCACCATCAACTACGAGGTTGTCTGCTCGATCTCTTCAAGAGTTCCAAGGATCTATCGGAAAGGAGAAAATTGATGAAACTCCGCGATATTATTGGAAATGAGATTTTGAATCAGATAAATGCTGATCAGGATAAGACCAACAAGGATGGATTTCCCTTTGTTTCAGATCTTCGTCCGGGAAGTTCCGTGCTGTCTGTTTTCAAAGTGCATTCGAAGAGAATTCAGGAGGCCAGAGATGGGAAGAAATTCTTGCTTCTCACTCTCTCCGATAAGACGGGCGCCATTAGGGCTATAGATTGGTTCAATGCTGAGCAGAACGACAGCGCTTTGGAACAGGGAACTGTTGTAAGAGTTTCGGCTCGTGTAGTTGTTTATGAAGACAGGCAGCAGCTTAACCTTGATTCGGAAGGGATTCAAGTTCTTGAGATAGGACAATACGATCCCGAAAGGTTTATGGCTGTAACAACGAAGGATATCCCCCAGATGTACGATGATCTTCTCAGTTTTATCAACAGTATCAGTGACCAGTACATAAGGACACTGCTCAAAGAGATGTTTGAGAACGACAAGAAATTCATCGAGAAGTTCATAATCTCACCCGCTGCGTCAAAGGTTCATCACGCGTATAAGGGAGGCCTTCTGGAACATACAATGTCAGTTGCAGAACTGTGTGCCTTTTTCGCAGTTAAGTACAATGAGTCCGTAGACAAAGATCTCTTGATAGCCGGCGCCTTATTGCATGATGTTGGCAAAGTATACGAATACGCTGTCACTCCGTCAGGAATTGACAGGACCAATGACGGTGAACTGGTCGGGCATATCGCGATGGGCATAGAGATGATTGGCAGAGCCATTTCTAAGATTCAGGGTTTTCCGCGTTATCTTCAAACGGAGATCAAACATCTTCTTCTTTCTCATCATGGAGAGATGGAGTGGGGTTCTCCAGTTATTCCAAAAACGACCGAAGCGATTGTCCTTCACATGGCCGATGATTTGGATTCTAAGGTTGCCCAGTTTCGAGAGATAGAAGAGAGAGAGTTCAATGGTTCTACGTCTTCCTGGAGCAACTATGACCGGTTCCTGAATAGAAGAGTATTCATGAAGAATCGAAGATCGGGCGACTGAAGAAGTAGGAGTGATATCTTGCCAGACAAGCTTGTAATCGTTGAATCGCCAGCGAAGGCGAAGACAATTGGTAGATTCTTAGGAAAGAACTACGAAGTTACCGCTTCCAAGGGACACGTCAGAGATCTGCCAGAATCGAATTTGGGATTGAATCCTGATACCTTTGAGCCGACATATGAGGTTTTGAAAGGTAAAGAGAAGGTAGTTCAAGAACTCGCGAAGAAATCAAAAGGCAAGAAAGTCTTTCTTGCTTCTGACCTTGACCGCGAAGGCGAAGCAATCGCATGGCATATTTCTGAGCTTCTGGGTCTTCCTCAAAACGAAAAGAATAGAATAGTCTTCAATGAGATTACTGAATCGGCAATAAAAAGTGCAATACTGGATCCGAGAGAAATAGACATGTCGAAAGTCGAGGCTCAGGTAGCCAGGAGAGTTCTCGACAGAATTGTGGGTTATAAAATTAGTCCAATTCTCTGGAGAACGATGACAAAGGGATTGAGTGCCGGAAGAGTTCAGTCTGTAGCCTTGAAGTTCATGGTCGAGCTTGAGAAGAAGATCGCTGTCTTCGTACCACATAAATTCTTCAAAATCTTTGCCCAGGTCGGCGAAGATCGATTCTCTCTTTCGCAGATTGATGGCAAGAAGTTTAACAATAAATCTATAACAAGCGAAGAGAAGAGAGACGAGGTAGTACATGAGCTCTCAAAGGCCAATCTCCGTGTAAAAGATGTCAGAAAGCGTACTTCGAAAAGAAATGCTCCGATGCCTTTCATTACATCAACTCTTCAGCAAGGCGCGATTGGCGAGCTCGGGTGGAGTGCGAGCAAGACGATGAAGATTGCACAGCAACTATATGAAGGAATAGAAACTGATAAGGGCCAGATAGCCTTTATAACATACATGAGAACTGACTCTACTAGAATTTCTAGCGTGGCGAGAGAAAAGGCTGTAGAGATCGTCACTAGAAAATTTGGAAAGGAATACGTTGGTTCGGTACGATCTGCCGGGAAGGGCAAGAAGATTCAGGATGCACATGAAGCGATAAGGCCCACCTATCCCGAAAACGATCCGGAGACAGCTAAGAAGCTTATATCCGGTGATAATCTGAGGCTTTACACGCTTATTTGGAACAGGTTCATCGCTTCTCAGATGGCTAGTGCAGAATATGCAGTGACAGATGTACAGCTAGAAGACGAGAACAAGAAGTATATACTCAGCTTAACCGGTGAACGAAGACTGTTCGATGGCTTTGAAAGAATTATCTCGAGATCATCGAAGAGTGAGATTGGTCGCGATTACAAGAAGTGTGAAGAGATCAAGCCTTCTAAGATAGAATTCGAGGAAGATACAACCAAACCGCCCTCCAGATTTAGCGAAGCTTCTCTAGTAAAAGAACTCGAGAAGAGAGGAATCGGTCGTCCCTCAACTTATGCGACAATTATCTCCACACTACTAGACAGAAAATACGTACTTCGACAGTCCAGAGAGTTAAGGCCAACACTACTAGGTTCGATTGTAAATGAGTTTCTCAATGATTATTTTCCTGATGTCGTTGACATGAATTTTACCGCAAACATGGAGGAAGAACTTGACGATGTAGAAAATGGTGCCAAGAAGTGGCAAGATGTTGTCCAGGGCTTCTATGGCGGCTTCAAGACGGATCTGGATCAGATTGATAAGAAGATCAAGAAGGGGGAGCTTAGAATTGAGTTCCTGACAGACAAAGAATGCTCTTGTGGCGGCAATTTCAAGATAGTCTTCGGAAGGTATGGCGGGTATTTGAAGTGTCAATCATGTGAAAAGAACGAATCTGTCGATATGACCTCTTTCACCTGCGTGATAGACGGGAAAGTCTTGTTGAAGGATGTTGCAGCCAATCAGAAAATGGAAGTGGAGATAGATGAGAAGTGTCCGGAATGTGGTTCCGCTCTTGTTAAGAGAAAGGGCAGGTACGGTGAGTTCATCGCATGCTCGGCTTACCCGAAATGCAAGTACACAAGAAACGTGAGAATAGACGCCCCATGTCCCAAGTGCGGAGGGGTGGTTGAGAAACTCCGTAGCAAGAAAGGTAAGAATTACTACAAGTGTTCAGAATGTGGAGAGCTTTACTGGAATGAGCCCGCAAAGGAGAAATGCGAAATCTGTGATTCTCGTCTCTTTCTCAAAATCAAGCGGGGAGGAAAAAAGGTCCATTACTGCGAAAAGTGCAAGAAAGAGTTCGAAATGGAGGAAGGTTGATGACCAAGAAAGTTGCGGTTGTCTACGGCGGTTTTTCAAACGAGAGAGATGTGTCAATCAAGAGTGGAATAAACATTGCCAAGTCTCTGGAAAGGTTAGGAGTTGAGGTTTTGCCGTTTGATCTTAAGAGAGACACAATTGCCGACCTCCTTGAAGTGAAGACCGATCTCTTTTTCCTTGCTCTCCACGGCAAGTTTGGCGAAGACGGGACTATTCAAGGCATGCTGGAACTTGCGGGTCTTCCTTATACCGGTTCCGACTCAATAACGAGTGCGATTTGCTTTGATAAGGAGATTACCTACAGACTGGTCGATGGAACTGCAGACCTGCCAGTATGGAAGAGAGTTGAAAGGGTAAAAGACGTTGAGGGGTGGGAGATATTCCCGTGCGTTATAAAGCCTGTGAGAGAAGGATCCAGCATAGGGGTTTACATCTGCGATGATCAATCGATTCTTGAGGAGAGAACCGGAGAACTGCTAGCCGCTTACGATTCTCTTCTTCTAGAAGAACATATCGCGGGAAGAGAAGTGACAGTATCGGTAATCGATTCTAAAGAGGGTCCTGTAGTGCTTCCAATTCTTGAGATCAGACCCAAGAAGCGTTTCTATGACTATGAAGCTAAGTACATAGCGGGATTTACAGACTTTGTGGTACCTGCTCCTTTAGAAGAGAGTGTTCAAAAAGCGATCATCGAGAAGTCGGTCGCCATATACCAGCTTCTAGGTTGCCGTGATCTTTCGAGGATCGACGGTATACTCAGGGAAGACACGTTTTACTTTCTTGAAGTAAATACCATACCCGGAATGACTGACTTAAGCGATCTTCCAATGTCTGCGAGGGCAGTGGGAATGAGTATCGAAGATGTTGTCGGCGGCGTGGTTGAGGTAGCTGAAAGAAGGAACAGGAGGTAATCATGCAGGATATTCACGGAACGACCATACTTGTTCTTAGGAAAAATGAGAAGACGGTCATGATAGGAGATGGTCAGATCACGATCGGAGATACCGTTATGAAAGGAACAGCCAGGAAGGTCAGAAAACTTGGCGACGGTTCGGTTTTGGCAGGTTTTGCAGGTTCTGTGGCCGATGCAATGACCCTTTTTGAGAAATTTGAAGAGAAATTGAGGGAAGTCAACGCGAATCTTAAAAGAGCGGCCGTAAACCTAGCCAAAGAGTGGAGGACAAACAAGGTCCTTAGAAATCTTCAGGCACTTCTTTTGGTTGCCGACAAGGATAGCATTCTTCTGGTATCGGGCAACGGGGAAGTTATAGAACCAGATGGAGATGTTCTTGCTATAGGATCTGGTGGCTCCTACGCCCTCGCAGCTGCAAGGGCACTAATAAGATACAGTAGTCTTGAGGCGGAAGAGATAGCGACGAAAGCGATGGAGATTGCCAGCGAAATCTGCATTTATACGAACACGAAATTCACTCTGGAAACACTTGGAGGAGAAAAGCAATGAATAGAGAAGAATTGGACGACTTGACTCCGAAAAGAATTGTCGAGGAACTAGACAAATACATAGTTGGACAGGAAAAGGCCAAGAGGGCAGTTGCTGTTGCGATGAGAAATAGAATTCGAAGGCAGAAGCTTCCGGAAGAGATGAGAAAAGACGTCATACCAAAGAACATACTTATGATGGGTCCCACGGGAGTAGGGAAGACCGAGATAGCAAGAAGGCTGGCAGAACTCACTGGTTCTCCTTTTACTAAGGTTGAGGCAACTAGGTTTACTGAAGTGGGTTACGTGGGTAAAAACGTTGAGTCGATAATAAGGGAACTCGTTGAAGTCGGTGTCAACATGGTCAAACAGGAAAAAATGAGTGAAGTAGAGGGTAAAGCAACTTATCAAGTAGAAGAGAGAATCCTCGAATCTCTTGTTCCCGGGCCACAGAGTAAGGGAAGTGGTGCAAGGAACATTCTTGAGCTTTTCCAAGGTCAGCAGCAGCCAAAACCCAGTCAGGAAGAAATCGATAGAATAAGAAGCCGCAGGGAAGACTACAGAGAACGTCTGAGAAGTGGAGATCTCGAAGAACTGGAAATTGAGATCGAAGTCGAAGACCATAGTCAACCAATGATAATGATTCCTGGAATGGAGGATATGGGAATAGACATGTCGGGAGTTCTGGGAGGAATGGTACCGAAAAAGACAAAGAGGCGCAGAATGAGAATCGCCGATGCTAGAAGAACTCTTCTGCCTTTGGAAGCAGAGAAGCTTCTTGATATGGATAAAGTTGTGGCGGAAGCGATTGAAAGAGTGCAGAATCGCGGAATAGTTTTCGTAGACGAAATTGATAAGATCACATTCAGAAGTGGTTCCCACGGACCTGATGTCTCAAGGGAAGGCGTTCAAAGAGATCTTCTACCGATTATCGAAGGAACGACCGTTACTACTAAACACGGGCAGATAAGAACTGACTACATACTATTCATTGCGGCGGGAGCCTTCCATACTGCGAAGCCGTCTGATTTGATTCCGGAGTTTCAGGGGAGGTTTCCAATAAGAGTTGAACTTGATGCCCTTACTCAGAAGGATTTTTTGAGGATTCTAGTCGAACCTAAGAATGCTATAACAAAGCAGTATGCTGCGTTGCTGGAAACCGAAGGGGTAAGAGTGGTTTTTGAAGAGGACGGTTTGAGAGAGATAGCCAGGGTTTCTCACAATCTGAATGAGAAGATCGAAAACATTGGAGCGAGAAGGCTTTACACGGTAGTTGAAAAGGTTCTCGAGGAGACTTCATTCAACGCACCAGAAGTTCCAGAAGAACTCATAGTGAACAGGAAGTACGTTAATGACAAGATCGGCGAGATAGCTGCCGATGAGGACTTAAGCGCTTTCATACTGTAATGGAAAGAACAGAATATGCTGCAATAGCTCTTTCTGGTGATTTCGTACCTTCTGAGATGTGTAAGATAGAGAGCGTGGGGCTTAGTAGCTCTCAACTATTTCATTCGCAAATAGATCTCAGCAGAAGCAAATTGAAGAATTACTGCAAGAATTTTTCTTCCGTGGTAAAAACCATTTCGAAATACAGGAACTTCATTACTTTCAATGATGAACAATATCCCGATGCCCTCAGAAACATATTTGAACCGCCTGCTGTTCTGTTCTATGAAGGAGAGCTTTCGCTCATCAATTCGCAGAGTATTCTAGCCGTTGTGGGTTCCAGAAAAGCAGACAGGTATGGTGTCTCGATTGCGAAGGAATACTCCAGATCACTTTCCGAAACCGGTATTACGATAGTCAGTGGTCTCGCCGTCGGAATCGATGCACAAGCCCATCTAGGAGCTCTCGAAGGCAGCGGTTCAACAGTGGGGATACTTGGAACGGGGATCGATATTGCTTATCCCGCAACCAACAGACAACTTATAAGATTGGTGATGGAAAGAGGCTGTGTCCTTTCTGAGTATCTTCCCGGAACTCCTCCGCTAAAACATAACTTCCCAAGGAGAAATAGAATCATTGCCGGCTTATCTAGAGCGGTTTTTGTAGTGCAGGCTACTCTGAGAAGCGGTTCTTTGATTACAGCGAGACTTGCTATAGAGAACGGAAGAGATGTCTTCGCTATTCCAGGGGACATAAGTAGGAGAAACTCAGAAGGGACTAATTGGCTGATTAAGAACGGAGCGAAACTGGTTTCCGAATGCAAAGACATAGTGGAAGAGTTTCCCGAGATACTCATGCGCGAGGTTTCCAAAGAAAGAATAGAATCACAAGTTCTGGAAGTTCTGGGAGACGGTTCTCTTACTTTCGAAGAACTCCTTCTGAGAGCAAACTTATCGAGCAAGGATCTGATTGTTGAACTGACAAATCTGCAATTGGGAGGTTACGTTTACGAGGAAAACGGGCGTTGGAATAGAACTTAGTGGATTTGAGCTGGTATAATCTTGATGAAATGTAGATGTTGAAACGAGATTGGAGGGGAGAAAATGCCGTACGTAAATACCAAGGAAATACTGGAGAAAGCAAATAAAGGATTTTATGCTGTACCGGCTCTGAATATTAACAATCTTGAGTTTCTTCAGGCAATTATTGATGCCGGAGTTGAAGAGCGTTCTCCAGTGATAATAGAGACCTCTGAAGGAGCAATTAAGTACGCGGGAAATGGGGATGCTAAACTTGGAGCGAGATTATTTGTTTCAATGGTGAAAGGCTATGCCGATACAGTGGAAATTCCTGTTTCACTTCATGTTGACCATGGAAAGAACTTCGATATTCTTATGGCTGCAATTCAGTCGGGTTATTCATCAGTAATGATTGATGCTTCGGAGTATCCGTTTGAAAAGAATGTGAAAGAGACTAAGAAGATAGTGGAGATCGCCCACAGTCTGGGGGTATCGGTTGAAGCAGAATTGGGCAGGTTGGTTGGAATAGAAGACAACGTTGTGGTCGAATCTCACGAGGCAGCACTTGTTGATCCGGATGAGGCGAAACGGTTTGTCGAAGAGACTGAAATTGATTTTCTTGCGCCGGCTATTGGTACGAGTCACGGTGCCTTCAAGTTCAAAGGAGAAGCAAAGCTTGACTTTGAAAGGCTCAAGAAAGTGAAGGAACTTACTGATCTTCCGCTTGTTCTTCATGGGGCTTCCAGTGTTCCTGAAGAGGTAAAGAACCTCGCTGAAGAATATGGGGCCGATTTCAAAGGGGCCAAGGGTGTTCCGGGGGAGATTCTGGCTGAATCCGTTAGGTTTGGAATAAACAAAGTAAATACTGATACAGATTTGAGAATGGCCTTCATTGCTTCATTAAGAGAGTTTCTTGCAAAGAATCCCGGTGAATTCGATCCGAGAAAATACTTCAAGACACCGAAGGAATTAGTAAAGAATGTGATAAAAGCCAGGTTGAGACTTCTAGGTTGTTCTAATAAAGCATAGACGGGGGTGTCAAATGAAGATTCTTGTAATCAATTGCGGCTCTTCCTCAATCAAGTACCAGCTTCTGGATGCCGCAAGTGAAAATGTAATGGCCAAAGGCTTGCTCGAAAGAATTGGCATATCTGGATCAAAACTATCTCACAAAAAGGGCGACAAGAAATTTGAGTTTGAGAAGGATATTGCCGATCACACTGAGGGGCTAGAACTAATAATCAATGTATTGCAGGCTGAAGAGACAGGTGTTGTGAAGAACATAGATGAAATTGAGGCAGTTGGCCATCGTGTCGTTCATGGAGGAGAAAGATTCGCTTCTTCGGTTCTCATTGACGATGAAGTTGTAAGGGAAATCGAGGCAAACAATTTCCTTGCCCCTCTTCATAATCCAGCGAATATTGAAGGAATAGTGGCGGCGAAGAAGATACTCCCGTCCGTACCCCATGTCGGAGTTTTCGACACTGCGTTTCATCAATCCATGCCTGAATCATCATATTTATATGCATTACCCTATGAGCTCTACAGAAAATACAGGATAAGAAGATATGGTTTCCACGGCACAAGTCACAGATATGTTGCAGAAAGGGCCGCTTCCTTGCTAGGCAAACCGTTGAAATCCCTTAAAATAATTACTGCCCATATAGGCAACGGCGCATCTGTCGCGGCGGTAAAGAACGGTAGATCTGTGGATACCTCAATGGGCTTCACACCTCTGGAAGGACTGGTTATGGGGACCCGGTCTGGCGACATTGATCCCGCAATCGTTCCTTTCTTACAGGAGCAAGAAGGCCTATCTGCAGGAGAAGTCAACAGTCTGCTAAATAAGGAAAGCGGTATGTATGGACTTACAGACCGACAGTTCAGTGATATGAGGGATATAGAGGATCTGGCGATGAAGGACGAGCCTGTATGTAAGAGGGCTCATGACGTCTATGAGTACAGATTGGCAAAGTATATTGGAGCATACGCGGCTGCGATGAATGGAGTCGATGCGATTGTCTTCACGGCAGGAGTGGGAGAAAACAGCCCATACCTGAGAGCCAATATTATCAATAAGTATCTTGGTTATCTTGGTATAACAATAGATGAGGAAAAGAACAAAGTTAGAGGGAAGGAAATGGTTATTTCTACAGAAGATTCAAGAGTCGGAGTTTTCGTGATCCCTACAAATGAAGAACTGGTCATTTCAAGGGACACACGTAAAATTGTCAAAGAAGGATTGAAGGAACTGAAACTCTGGGAAGAGTGAAAGGTGATGAAGGGTCATAAAGGAGATAGTATTAGAGGGTGATACCAAGCTCGCCGTCTGTGGTGAAAAGGCTGATGCTTACTACATAGTATCGTCTGGCGGTCTCATCCTCAAGGGATCAGATTCTGAAGACAGGGTTTACATGGAGGGAGATCTCGCTGACCCGCTTTCTATAGTTGGTGGAGAGCACAGTGGAGATCTTCTTTCCGTGGGTGATTCTTCAATTCTTGTTGGCGACAAAGATGAGTTGAAGGAGTATCTAATCTCAAGGCCTTCAAGACTAGAAAGGTTTTTCTTCGATATTGAAGAAGAGCTGAAACTTTATCCTCGAAAGAAGGCGTGTGATCTGGAGGATCTGATTTACACAATCATCTCCAGGAAGCAGCAGTGGCTTAGAGAATTTCCCCCACTGCTTTTTGGTGAGAAATCCCTTTACAGGAAGGGCATTAAGCTAATTGAGAGGAAGGACTATCCGGCCGCTCAAGAGGTTTTGAAGAGTTATCTCGATCAGTACAAGAACTCTCCTTTATCGAGACCCGTGAAGATGTTCTATTCGGTTAGCTGCTTCTTGAACAGCATTTTAGAAGAGGCTTTGTCAACAATAATGGAGATTCTGGAGAGCGAAGAAGATGAGATCTCTAAGATAGCGAGATTCTTCGTCTGCAACATGGGCCTTTATGAATCTGGCTTCAAGCTTTTATATAACGGTCCAGACTACAGCGCAGATCTCTTCAGGATATTGAGAGCAGATTCGCGAAGAGTTCGGAAAGTATCTTCAGATCAAATCGTGGTTGAAGAGGGCAGAAAGTGTGGAAGTGCCATCTTCCTTCTGAGGGGAGAGATGATTCTTCTGAAAAGGCGCGGTGACGAGGATTCGGTGCTTTTTTCTCTTAGGTCTCCAAATTCCATTGGCGAGGTTCAGCTTCTTTCGAAGAGCAAATGGGATGCAACTGTAATTGCCAAAGGAAAATCGGAGTACATACTGGTGGACAGAAATAGACTCGTTCAGAACTTGATAAACAAGTCACCTCAAGATGGATTCAAGATGGTCGAATACATTCTAGGATACATGAGACAGACCGGCGCTTACTGAGTTCTTTCAGTGAATTTTGAAAGTCATCTCGCTTTGCTTGAGGAGGATCTCAGGTTCAAAAGACTGGGCTTCCAGAAACAGGGGATCTTCTTCTGGCACCGTAGGAAACAAAGGGGTGAGTCCTCTATCTTTTGCAATTCCACACAGACCGCCTATTGTCTCCTTGAAGGAAAAGTCTTTAGTCGGTCCCGCGTCCCTCACATAGAATACTGAATCCCTTTCCTGCCAGATGCAGTAGGCGATTTCTTTCCCGGCTTCATTAATGACAGAGTTGAAGGTATATTGCTCGAGATGATTGAATCCCGTGGGCTCTCTTTCCCATTCAGGATTTCGCTTGAATCTGTCCATCACAAAGAGAGCACATTCTATTATTCTTCCTGAATCCGAGTCTCTCAGTGAGAAACCCTTTGTTCCAGGGTTTCTGATGAAGAAGGTTGTAAGGCTGCGCTTTTGTCTGAATCCAAACTTCTCGTAGAAACTGATCGCTCTGTTGTCCTTTTCAGGGACTTCAAGGACTATTTGTTCGCAACCCTTCCACTTGGCAATCCTTACTGCTTCATCAACCAACCTGAAGCCAACTCCCCCTCTTCTAAAGGATGGAGTAACTCCCATCAGGTCAATTCTTGCTCTCTTCTCTCTGAAGCTCAGCAATACTGCTCCGGCATTTCTCCCCTCTATAGTTGAGACGAATGAATCCGATAGAGAGATGTTGTTCTCTCTGACATCCTTTTCGAAGCTCTCTAGAGTCCAGTGCATTCTAAGAACATAGTCTGAAAAGATCAGATTCAAAAGGTTCACAATTTCCACTTTTGAAAATTCATGAAGTTTTTGGAAAGAATTATTCTTCAAGCTCAACTCGCCTCACCTTCTTGAAGTAGTCATGTTCTTCGGTCAGTTCTGCCAGCAAGTCTTCCAGTTTCCAGTTCAGATTTGATTCAGTCGTGGTAGCGAATACACATTCTTTCTGCAAAAGCCGACGAATCTCTTTGATTGTGCTTCCAATAGTACTATTTTCAAATCCGTTGAAGATCGCATAACATAAGTGTTCTCGATTTTTTGCTCTGCCATTCTGACTGACAGCTTCCTTTTCCAGGATCTCTCTCAAGGTGCTATTCTCCATTCCAATACAATCAATAACAGTGACATTATTCAAGGAACTCCGAACCAAAGACGTTAACTCTTCATCACAGTAAAGAAGGACCGAGCGTCCAGATTCTGGCTTTCTCATTCAATCACCTCGAAGCAATTTTAGCACAGTCGGAATTTGCTTTCGCTCAAGAAGAATGATCTAGGTCTGACTGAGAGTTGGAATCCAGAGTTTAGAATTTTCTGTAATAGAAGATGAAAGACATTTGAATGGGACAACAGGTATAATAAATTGAGGAGGGTGGCTTTTGATAGTACATGTTGGAAGATTCAGGCATCACAGACAGAAGGATTTCTGGGGAATAGTCGAGAAGGGTTTTGTGAGACCAATTGATGTAGATTTTAATTCGACGGGAGCCTTCTTGAAAAGAGTAATGGGGAGCTCATACAAGATTAAAGATTTTTTGTCTGATGAAAGCTTTGATCTTTCGGATCTTGAATTCCTTTCACCGATCACCAAGCCCTGCAGGGTTATATGCCAGGGGAAGAACTATTTGGATCATCTTCTGGACACAGGAATAAGAGAAGAAGATAAACAGTTCAATATGTTTTTCAACAAGTCATCGGCATCGATTGTAAGCCCCGGTTCACCTATTTTTAGGCCGGTAGGAGTTCGACTTCTTGATTATGAAATCGAGCTAGGCCTTGTCATTAAAGCTCCGGTAAACCGAAAGATAGAAATCGATTCCTCGAAATTGCAGGAGTATGTTGGCGGGTTAATTATTGGAAACGACATATCGGCAAGGGACATTCAGTTACCTCAAAGCCAGTTTTTCAAGGGGAAGAGTTATCGTTCATTTTGCCCACTAGGGCCATTCATGGCGATTGTCGATGGTGAAGACATGAAGTACATAGAAAACCTCACTATTGAACTGAAGGTAAATGGGTTAGTTAAGCAGAGTGCTTCGACTTCAAATATGATTTACAAACCTCATGAGACACTGTCGGAATTGAGCCACTTCTCCGACCTTGATCCGGGAGATGTTATTCTAACCGGCACTCCCAAGGGGACTGCGCTAAGTCAGAAAAAGGGATTTCGTGCTTGGTTCAGGAGGCTTCTTTCAGAATCGAAGAGATGGGAGCTGTTTATTAAAGATCAAGAGGAAAGCGGAAGGTACTTGAAACCCGGAGACATCATTGAGTCTAGAATATTCTCTTCAGATGGCAAAGTTAATCTTGGTTTGCAAAGAAACACAGTTGTTGATGAGGGGGAAGCAAATTATGCTGGGAATTATCTGTGATTCAGTAGTTGATCTTCCTGTGGAGCTGGCTGAAAGAGATGACGTATACGTTGTTCCAGTAATGGTAGTCCTTGGGGAAAAATCCTTTCGCGAAGGTGTCGAGATCAGCAGAGCCGAAATTGCCGATTATCTGGAGAACAACTTCGCCAGAACATCACTGCCCAGCCCGGGCGATGTTTTGGAAGCCTTTGAAACAATGTATTCAAGAGGGTATGATGAACTTCTTGTCGTGAATCTTTCAAGCGGACTTAGCGGTACTCACAATCTATTCAAAACGACAGGAGAGCAGTTCGCCAGCACTCATGAATCGGTGGCTATTGAGTATGTTGATTCCCTCTCCCTTTCTGGCGGTATCGCAATGCTTATTTACAAGGCTATTAGTATGAAAGAAATGGGAGACTCTCTTTGGATTATTTCCTCTGATCTCAAAAGCAGAGCCGGAACGAAGAATATCGTCTTCTTCGTTTTGCCGACGCTTAAGTACCTAAAGCAGAGTGGAAGAATTGGTAGGCTTGAAGGTTCAGTGGGCGAGATTCTAAATGTGAAACCTATTGGCACAATCAGTAGCAATGGAGTCTTTACGCTTTCTGGAAAGGCTAGAGGTATGAAGAAAGCAGTTGAGAAGATGGTGGATCGGCTAATGGATGCCGTAAAGGGCAAGAAAGTCCTTTGTCTAGCGCTATATCATTCCGGTGACGAGAGGGAAACCATATCCCTTGTCGACTGGGCGAGAAAAAGGATTTCTTCTCTATCGGAGACTCTACTCACTGGAGAGCTATCGTCTGGAATTCTTGTTCACGGTGGAAAGGGAATAATTGGAATAGGTGCACTAATTGCTTAGAAAGGAAATAGGCGCTTGGTCTCCAGGCGTTCTGGCACTAGTGAAAAAGCAAAGTCGAATAAATCACTTGGAAAGTGAAACGATCGATCCATGTGTGAGCATGAAAGAGTAATCCAATAATAACAGAAGTATTTTAGAGAAAACCGCCCCTTATCGTCTCTTGCGTTCATTATTTACTCAAAATGACTTCAGATCGATTCTAGGTTTGCTTTGATTTCATTAATCATATTGTTATAATGGAAGCGATTCCATTATAACATAATATTGAGGAGCGATTGGCTTGAAAAAGCCCACCATAAAAGATGTTGCATCTCTTTCCGGAGTTGGAACCGGTACCGTTTCTAGAGTTTTGAATGGCGGTTCCGTTAAGGCGACAACGAGAATCAAGGTAATTCAAGCCATTGAAAAACTTGGATATCAGCCGAACCAGATGGCAAGAACACTCGCGGGCGGAAAGACGAGAAGAATTCTCTTCTTGATGCCCGAAGTGCGGACGGAGTTTCACTGGAGAGTAATGAAATCGTTTGATGATTTTTTAGATATGATGAATTACGAGATGGTTATATACCCTGTGTTTTCCGACAGAAGGTTAAACAGACTCAAGATGGATTCTTCTTTGCTTGAGGGCTCAGATGGAGCAGTAATTTGCACAATGAACACAGAATTTTTGTCAAGGAACTACATAGATTTCGGATCCAACATTGTGTTCTTTGAAGCACATTCAGAGGATTCTGATTGTGTTTACCTGGATAACAACATGGGAGGTAAGATGGCTGCGGAGTTACTTATAGAATGTGGCTCGAGTGATTTCTTCGTTATCTCTTTTGAGGAAGAGAACACGATTCTCGCAACAGAGAATTTTGAGAAGAGGATAGAGGGTTTTACTGCTGTCCTAGAGAAAAAGGGGTATGAATTCATTCAGGAGAATCTCGTGTACTCATCTTTCTTCTTCGAAACTGCGCATGAAAAGATTGCCGAGATACTTACTGAACACGACAAGCCTGGAATATTCGCTTTGGCAGACAATTTCGCCCTTGAGGTGCTTCAAACAGCTTCGGCTTTGAAGAAGATACCCGGTAAGGATTTCTTCCTCATCGGTTACGACAATCAAAGCTGGACCGAAAGAGCGGGTCTAACTACCATCGAGCAGCCGATGGAAGATATGGGAAGAAAGACGGCGGAATTGATAATTCAGAAGATAGAAGCTCCGGGGCAATACATTCAGCCTGTAAAATTCCTGCCCAAAATGAAGCGCAGGAGGACGGCCTGACTTTATCCCCAGTCATGAGGAGGATTTATGGCCAGGAAAGATAAGCTGACTTTGGCTCAGAAAGAACAAAGGACTGCCTACAAACTGCTTGTTCCAGCTCTGTTGATCTTAGCGGCTGTTGCATTTTATCCATTGTTTCAGGTCTTCTATACCAGTCTTACTGACAAGGTGTTTGCTTCCGGAACTGACGAGGCACCGAAGTTCATAGGTATTGAGAACTATAAGAGTCTTCTCGGACTTACTATTCAGGAGTTGCCGCCTATTATGGATGAAACGACAGGAGATCCCTTGGTTGACGAAGCAACCGGAGTGACTATGTATGAAAGAGCAATAAGAGTTCTGCCAAGAAGTCCGGTCAGATATAGAGAGTGGTTTCAGTTTTCATTCCTCGGACGGCGGTATGTAGTGGGTGCGAGAGACCCCGAGTTCATGAAGGCTATCTGGAATACACTTGTATTCACCGTTATCTCGGTCTTTCTCGAGACTATTCTAGGACTTGGGGTAGCACTAGTAGTGAACAGCAATTTCAAAGGGAAAGGTTTAATGAGGGCAACCATGCTTGTCCCATGGGCCGTAATAACAGTTGTCTCCGCGAGGATATGGGAGTGGATGCTTCAGCCGACGAGGGCAGGTCTCTTCAATATGGTCCTGAGCAGGCTGGGTTGGGGTGATGGAGGGCTCTCATTTCTGAGCATGCCGACTTTACAAATGCCTACTCTAATTGCCGTTGACGTCTGGAAAACAACCCCTTTCATGGCACTGCTGATTCTTGCGGGCCTACAACTCATTCCAAAAGAGCTATACGAAGCAGGGAGAGTTGATGGAGCAAATAGATTGAGACAGTTCTTCTCCATTACTATGCCTCTTCTGAAACCTACGCTTGCCGTTGCACTTATCTTCAGAACACTTGATGCATTGAGAGTGTTCGATGTTTTCCAGGTACTTATGGGAAACCGAATGTATTCAATGGCTTCCTATAACTACTATCAATTGATTGGCAACAGGAATATGGGTCTTGCCTCTGCAATAGGTGTGATCATCTTCTTTGTAATTGGAATCTTTGCAGTTCTGTACATGAGGCTTATGGGAGTTGATAAAGAATGAAGAAGAATAGATCGCTTTGGTTGGTGGGTAAGATCGCGTTCTGGATACTTATTATATTTATCTTCTTCTACATGCTCTTCCCCTTCTACTGGGCAGTGAATTCATCGCTGAAGTCCGAGGCTCAGCTCCAGATGACTCCGGCGACTCTTTTGCCCGTTGACAGGAATGGGAAGTTTGCTCCAACGCTTCAGAATTACGTCGCAATTTTCAATGACGGAACCTTTGTCAGAGCATTGTGGAACAGCACTATTGTCGCGGGTCTTACTACAGTTCTAGCATTAGGGGTAGGATCGTTCGCAGCCTATGCGATGGGCAAGCTAAGGTTCAAAGGAAAGAGACTAACTCTGTATCTCATACTGTCTCTCACAATGTTTCCCCAGATTACAGTACTTTCAGGATTGTATGCAGTTATTACAACACTCAACCTAGGGGCAAGAATGAGCTTAATCCTCTCATATATGATATTTACGTTGCCCTTCACAACTTGGGTCCTCACTGCCTTCTTCAAGGAGCTACCGACGGAGATTATGCAGTCAGCATGGGTTGACGGTGCTACACCTTTTCAGACTTTCTATATGATATTGTTGCCTCTGACTGCTCCTGCACTTGTTACAGCTGGTTTACTTGCGTTCATTGCAGCATGGAACGAGTATATTTTCGCTCTCACTTTTACTACTATTGCGCCAGAAGCAAGGACGATACCAGTCGCCATTTCACTGTTCACAGGATCGGTTTCAAGGCAAGTGCCATTTGGGGAGATCATGGCCGGAGCTGTCATAGTAACAGTTCCTGTGGTCGCTCTTGTTTTCATCTTTCAAAGAAGAATAGTGCAGGGTTTGACTGCGGGCGCCGTGAAGGGCTAAAAAAATTTGTTAAGGAAGATACCGTAGGTGGTCTGATGATAACAGGAGGTGATCTGAAGGGTTTTGGAAGTAGATTAGGTTTTCAGAGAAGATGGTTCTCAAGAAGTTTGTTTAAAGGAGGGGTATTATGAAGAAAGTTCTATTGGCTTTTATGGTAGCGTTATTCGCCCTGGTTGCAGTTTCAGAGACAATTATCACTGTTGCGGCAGGGGCCGTTGGTCAGGAGCTTGAACTGACAAAGAAAGCAGCGGAAAGATACATGGAGATTCATCCCGATGTGACTGTGAGAGTTCTGGACACACCAGACATGGTCCAGGATAGACTCGGACTCTATCTTCAATTTCTGGAAGCAAGAAGTTCCGAGATCGATGTCTATCAAGTAGATGTTATATGGCCGGGTGATCTTGCCCAGCATTTTGTCGATCTTTACGAGTATAACGCCGACAAGGTTGTATCTATGCATTTCCCTGCAATAGTTGAAAACAACACTGTTGATGGAAAGCTCGTTGCCATACCATGGTTCACAGATGCGGGTCTTCTTTACTATCGAACTGATCTTCTTGAGAAGTATGGGCTTAACCCACCGACTACGTGGGACGAACTCGAAGAAGCATCGAAAATTATCCAGGAAGGCGAAAGGAAGACAAATCCAGATTTTTGGGGATTTGTGTGGCAGGGTAATGCTTACGAAGGTTTGACATGCGATGCGCTTGAATGGCTCGCATCAAATGATGCAGGATCAATTATCAGCCCTGATAAGAAGATCACAATAGCAAACGCCAATGCAGTCGAGATTCTTGAAAAGGTAGCTGGTTGGGTTGGAACCATCTCCCCCAGCGGAGTCTTGACTTTCGCTGAGGAGGATGCCAGAGCGGTTTGGCAAACTGGAAACGCTGCCTTCATGAGAAATTGGCCTTATGCATACAGTCTAAGTAAGGGCGAGGACAGCGCCGTCGCGGGCAAGTTCGATGTCTCTCCTCTTCCGGCAGGGAAGAGTGGGAACGGAGCCGCTACGCTCGGTGGTTGGCAGCTTTCAGTAAGCAAGTACAGTAACAATCCCGAAATTGCGGCGGATTTCGCATTGTTCATGGCCGGTTACGAAATGCAGAAGATGAGAGCTGTTGAAGGTTCCTTTAATCCTACGATTGAAGCTCTTTACGCAGACTACGAAGTGCTTGAAGCGAATCCATTCTTTGGCTCGCTTTATTACGTATTTACAAACGCTGTCGCTAGACCATCAACAGCAACTGCTCCGCGATATAATGAAGTATCTACTCTGTTTTTCAAGGCCGTTCACAGTGTCCTTTCCGGAACAGCGGATGCACAGAACGCACTTGAAGAGCTTGCCCTCGATCTCGAAGATTTGACTGGATTCGAGGTCGTCTGGGGATTCTAGACAGATTTTTGCTCAGAGAGGCTGGTCCCTTCGTGGGGCCAGCGTCTCCCCCTAATTAAGTAAGAGAAGGTGTGAAATGAAGAATGCGCAAGTAATGGAAAAAAAGCTGAAAGATTATGAACCTTTTGCTGAAAAGAGCTTGATTGAGAGCATTCATGAGCTTTCCGGAGATCTTCGTGGACTGAGGGTCCTGCATATCAACGCGACTTCTTTCGGTGGCGGAGTAGCTGAGATTCTTCACACTTTGATTCCCCTCATGAAAGACTGCGGACTAAAGGTTGACTGGAAGGTAATTGACGCCCCTTCGAATTTCTTCGACCTGAGTAAGAGGATGCACAACGCGCTTCAGGGAAAGGAAGATTCTCTCTCAGATGAAGACAAGAGACTCTTCGAAAGTGTGGAAGAGGAGAACGCTCGCTTAATCAAACCAGACGAATACGATATTGTGGTCATCCATGACCCGCAGCCCGTTGGTCTGCCTTCCTTTGCAGACTTCGGTCACTGTAAACTAGTCTGGAGGTGTCATATAGATACGTCTTCACCCAACCAGACCTTCTGGGATTATCTAAACTCCTTCCTGTCTCAATATGATGCAGGAATCTTCACTCTCAAGAGCTACGCAAAAGACGGAATTTCTATCGATAGAATCTATGAGATTCCACCTTCAATCGACCCGTTGAGTAACAAGAACAGAGATCTTTCCGATATTGAGATGAGGCAGGCGTTGAAGAAGCTGGGAATTTCGAATAAGGAGTCGGTGATCACTCAAGTATCTAGATTCGACCCCTGGAAGGACCCGATTGGTGTTGTCGATGTTTATAGAAAGTTGAAGAGGAAGTTTGAGGATATTAAGCTTCTTCTAATTGGATCTATGGCTTCAGATGATCCTGAGGGATGGAAAATCTATGAAGATTTGCTGAGGTATATTGGCATGGATTATGATGTCAAGGTCTTGTCGAACTTCCAGGGAATTGGTGATATAGAGGTGAATGCAGCGCAGAGAGTCAGCAAAGCAGTTATTCAAAAATCGCTTCGAGAGGGTTTTGCTCTAACTATGAGCGAAGCTATGTGGAAGAAGACACCTGTTGTAGGAGGTAATGTGGGTGGGATCCCTCTTCAGGTACATCATGGAGTAAACGGATATCTTGTGGAAAGTGTGGAAGAGACTGTCGAGTGTACACGAAGGATACTTGAGAACCCTAGTCGTGCAGCAGAAATGGGCGCAAAGGGTTTCGAGATTGTGAAAAAGGACTTTCTCAGTACGAGACACCTTTATCAGTATCTTCAGCTCTTCCGAGATCTGGTGAGTTGAGAAAGCTCGCTAGCAGTCTATTTGTGCAAAGGACAGCTTCGTATCAGAGAAGCTTCTTTGCCTTTCTTCTTGCGAGATTCTCGTACATGGGCAAACCATGTAGATAGAGATTCGGAGCTTCGCCCTGTATTAGTGGTAGTGCATATGATTTGAACTCCTCAGTAACGTAGAATCCGTCCTCTGAGATGAATTCTCTGGGGAGGTTTTTTGTTCCGTTAGCAACCCTCTCCAAATCAACTGTGGAGTATCTCTTTAGATAAGGCCTATCGCTTAATCGGAGAATTGAGACCATTACTCCACTTCTGCCTCTTAGCGCCTCCCTGACTGCCAGTGCTCCTACCTCGACTGCTTCTTGCCAATCAATCAAGCTTGCGATGTGTCTTGAAGATCTCTGAAGATAGTCCGGAAGAGCGAGATGCACTTTGCAATTCAAGGAATCTCGAATTGTTTTTTCGAGGTACTGTCCTATCTTCCCGAGCTGTACATTTCCGAAGGCATCGTAGTATCCGGCAGTAGAAATGTATGATCCATCGGATCTCTTCAGGGCCTCTGATGCGACGATCGAACAATAGCCCTCCTTCTTGATTACATCTTCTACTTTCTCAATAAAAGAATCTTCTTTGAAAGGCACTTCCGGAAGAAGTATAATCTGCGGACCATGGAGTCTGTCGCTACTTGCAAGCGAACCAGAAGCGGCAAGCCAGCCAGAATGTCGTCCCATCGATTCCATAATAAAGACCTTTGTGGAATCACTGTACATTGATCTCAGGTCTCTCGTCGCCTCCATTATTGAGATCGCAGTAAATCTTGCAGCGGAGCCATATCCAGGACAATGATCGGTTTCCAAAAGATCATTATCGACAGTCTTGGGTATTCCTATCACCTGTAGTGGAAAGCCTCTCTCTCTCGCTCTAAGATGAATCTTGTGAGCCGTGTCCATTGAATCATTTCCACCGTTATAGAAGAAGTAACGAATGGAATGAGCGTCGAAGACTCTGAACAATCTGTCAAAATCCTCATCGCTTTCGATTCTCGTTCTGCAGGAGCCGAATATGGCACCCGGAGTGTAGGGAATCTTGTCTATCTCACTTCGTGTTTCTCCTGTCAAGTCAATGAGGTTCTCGTTGAGGATACCTTTGATACCGTTTATCCCTGCAAATACGCTGTCGATTTCTTCACTCTCAAGCGCTGCGACAAGAGTTCCATAGGCGGATGCATTAATTACAGAAGTTACGCCACCTGACTGCGCATAAACCGCATTATTCAATAGTCCCACCCCCAAATGAATATACCATAATGCGAGATCAACAGCCACAAAAAAACAGACGCCCTAAGGCGTCTGTGAAAATCAACGACTTCTTATCAGCAGGCTTCAGTAATAGTTGGCACCGTCTCCGAAGCATTACCCCAAATTGTTATGACGTTTTCCATTGAGTACAGAGTATTCTCTACACCAGAGTAACCTGGTTTTTCATCGAGGTTGCATACAATTACGTTCTTGGATTTCTCAACTTCGAGAATCGGCATTCCGTATATGGGAGTGCCTTCGGCCGTATTAGCAGAAGGGTTAACAACATCGCACGCACCAATCACGATCGTTAAGTCGGTGTTTTCAAACTCGGGGTTTATCGTATCCATATCGTACAACTTGTCATAATCAATACCCACTTCCGCAAGCAAGACATTCATATGTCCAGGCATTCTTCCGGCCACTGGATGTATTCCAATCTTGACTTGCTTTCCAGCCTTCTCCATACAGTCAATAAGATCCTTGACTTTGCCCTGCGCCTGTGCTACTGCCATTCCATATCCAGGCACTATTATCACTTTCTTTGCTTTGGAAATTATGGAAGGCAAGTCTTCGTCGACCTTCTCATCTCTTCTGCCAGTCGGTGAAGAAGATTTACCGATCAGCGCGCTTATTCCAGGCACCGTCTCCGAAGCATTACCCCAAATTGTTATGACGTTTTCCATTGAGTACAGAGTATTCTCTACACCAGAGTAACCTGGTTTTTCATCGAGGTTGCATACAATTACGTTCTTGGATTTCTCAACTTCGAGAATCGGCATTCCGTATATGGGAGTGCCTTCGGCCGTATTAGCAGAAGGGTTAACAACATCGCACGCACCAATCACGATCGTTAAGTCGGTGTTTTCAAACTCCGGGTTTATCGTATCCATATCGTACAACTTGTCATAATCAATACCCACTTCCGCAAGCAAGACATTCATATGTCCAGGCATTCTTCCGGCCACTGGATGTATTCCAATCTTGACTTGCTTTCCAGCCTTCTCCATACAGTCAATAAGATCCTTGACTTTGCCCTGCGCCTGTGCTACTGCCATTCCATATCCAGGCACTATTATCACTTTCTTGGACAAGTTTATGATTTTTCCCATATCCGTGCCCCGCGTTTTCTTTTCATGGACTTCTTCAAGGCTATTTGAGACGTGCGTAAGATTCTCCGCCTTCTTTGAGTTAGAAACCGTGGTCATTCCAGTCAGTACGGCACTTAGGCTCCTGTTCATTGCCCTGCACATTATCCTTGTCAGAATCAGACCTGAGACTCCAACAACTGCCCCTACTCCTACGAGAAGAGGGTCCTCAACAGCGAACCCGGTTATCGAGGCAGCCACGCCGGAAAAAGAGTTAAGCAGAGAGATTACTACGGGCATGTCTGCCCCCCCAACTCTAAGAGCCATTATTACTCCATAGACTGCCGCGATTACAATAAGGAGAATAACCCAAACCGTATAAATTCCTGTTATGAAGGTGCTTAGCAAGACTAATACAGCAGCTATTAAGAGAAGTATTTGCTGTAACTTACCGCTCTCGTCAAGGTTGACAGGTTTTCCCGAAATGATACCCTGCAACTTCATCGCTGCAACCATACTTCCTGTGAAAGTCAATACACCAACGGACAATGCTAAAGAAGCCGTTAACCACAAGTACCAGCTTGCACCGCTAACAAACAGACTGCTTCCAGCAATTGCAACTAGCGCCGAGGCAACGCCACCGAATCCATTCAGCATTCCAACCATTTGTGGCATCTGAATCATTTTGACTACATGACCGAGTGACACACCGGCAAAGCCTCCGATAACTAACCAAAGCCATAGGGATGCATTCCCCATGCCGCCGTAGGCAATTATTGTGTATATTATCGCGGCGCCCATAAAGGCAGCTCCAATCCGATTGCCAAGAAGAGCTGTCTTTGGAGACTGCATCAATCGGATCTGAAGGATGAACCCAACTATGAATATTGCTGCAATGATAATAACACTCATTTGTTCTTTCTCCTAACACTAGAATCGAACATCTTCAGCATACGATCGGTTACCCAGAATCCTCCAACAACATTGATCATTGCTAAGACAAGAGCAGCTCCACTAAGAAATTGGACGATTCCCGAATCAACAGTTGCAAAGACAGCGATTGCACCCAGAATGGTAATACCCGACAATGCATTCATACCCGACATAAGAGGAGTATGAAGAAGCGAGGGTACTGAAGATATTATCCTGTAACCTAGTATGGCACAGGCGACCAGGAAAATTATCAAAGCAAAGAGCATAGAAATCCTCCTCTTATTCAACAGTAGAAATTATTCTTTTATCTCTCCCATTGCCAACAAAGCACCGTGATGAACAATTGATCCCGCACGAGTGACAAGTGTCTCTTTCACAATCTGATCATCAGAGTCGGCATCGATCTTTCCATCTTTCACCAGGTTGTCAACGAAGTGCCAGATATTGCTTGAAAACATCCTTGTCGAGTCTATTGATAGTGTGGCCGGAATGTTGAGCATTCCAATCAACCAAACTGAATTGTAATCATATTCCTTACCTTCTTCTGTAAGCTCGCAATTGCCTCCCTGATCGATAGCGATGTCAACAATCACAGAGCCCTTTTTCATGGAAGTGACCATTGGTTCAGTTACTAGAATGGGCGCAACCTCTCCTGGAATTAGTGCAGAAAGGACCAGGATGTCGCAAGACTGCAAATGCTTTGATAGGATCTCTCTTTCCTTCTCGTACCACTCTTTTGGGAGCCTTTTAGCATATCCACCTTTTCCCATGGCTAGTTCCTGCGGGACGTCGAATGGAATTACTTCGACGCCAAGTGACTTTGCCTGAGCAGCTGCTTCCGGTCTAATATCAAGTGCCTTAACCTTTGCCCCCAATCTCTTGGCAGTTGCAATTGCCTGAAGACCGGCCACTCCTACGCCAACAACAACCACTTCAGAAGGAGGTATCATTCCTGCTGAAGTAGGCATCATGGGAATGAATTTCTTGATTCTGTTTGCACCAAAGATAACTGATTTGTAGCCCGCCACTGTACTCATCGAAGTCAGTGCGTCCATGGACTGAGCCTTTGATATTCTCGGAATACTGTCCAGGGTGAAACTTGTGATCTCTCTTTCAGCCAGAATTCTTATGGCCTTGTGATTTACATCATGTGCAGGGTGCAAGAATGCAACAATTGTTGCTCCGCGATTGATTAACTCGGCCTCGTGTTTTCCGATTGAATTGTTGAACTGCGGTTCTTTGACTTTTAGAATCAAGTTCGCTCTTGAATAGACTTCTTGCGCAGTACTGACTACTTCAGCACCGACGGCTGAATAATCGCTATCAAAGAAAAAAGCCCCCTCTCCGGCTCCACTTTCAATGACAAACCTGGCACCGTTTTCAACAAACTTCTTTGCAACATCAGGAGTCACTGCAACACGGAGCTCGCCTGCAAGAATCTCCTTTGGAACACCAATCGTTAGTCCTGAAAACTTCATTCAGAATTCCTCCTTAACAGTGTTTGATTAAAGCACAGCCTCATTATACAATGGAGCTCGAAGAATCGAAACGACCGAATTCCGCCACGGGAACTCGATAAGGGCCAGATATTTGCATGTAGGTGCTTTTCCTTCGTGCTTACAAAACAATATTTGACGATGGAGTGCTTTCTTGATTGTTGCTATCGAAATTCTTGACTCAAAATTCCCACAAGAGTTGGTCTATCTTACTGTTATCGTGAAGGTAGTTGTGGCTTCACCGCCTTTGAGATCATTTGCACTCAACATCACTGTGCTTGATCCAAGAGCTTCAGGAATGAAGGAATATATGCTTCCGGTCAACACTCCGGGTCCGTAGATCAGTTCATACCTGAGATAGTCTCCGTCTGGGTCGTTGCTGAACTGTCTCAGGTCAAGCCTTAGAGTCCTTGAGACTATTGTGGTTTGATCGGGTACGCTGAATTCCGGTGGCCTGTTTGTATCCGTAACAAGCAGGTCGAAAGAAGCGTTTGCCGTGCCTCCTCTGCCGTCCGAAGTACTTACGACAATTGTGTAGAAACCGTAATCCTCGTAACCCGGTTCAATTATCAGTCTGCTCCCTTCAATTGAACCCATTCCTTGAACTATTTCAAATGAAAGATTGTCGTTGTCAGGATCGGACGAGTATTCGTCTAGATCGACAACAAGTCTAGAACCTTCTGCTATCGTAAACCCTGGTATGCTTAAGACCGGGAGCCTGTTGCTCTCCCTGACATCGATTCTCAACGTCGTTCTTGTCGATCCTCCCTTCCCATCGCTCACTGAAATAACCGCTTCGTAATCTCCTGCGCTCCCATAGTCTGTGTCGAAAGTATAGGTTCTTCCCTGAATTGTCCCCGGACCTGAAACCAGGGAGTAGCTAAGTGGATCATTATCAGGATCAGAAGCGTGATCTGAAAGGTTAATCGTTAACCTTTCTCCCTCAGAAATCCGTCTCGGAAGAATCGAGATCGTTGGTGGGTTGTTTGTTTGACTCACATTGAGGATTGCCGTTTTGTCGATCGATCCGCCATTCCCATCTGAGGCTCTTATGGTCGCTGAGTATCTTCCCGGATCGGATGATTGGAAAGTATACTGACCACCGGCAATTCTTCCGGAGCCGCTGACAAGCTGGTACGAAAGCAAATCTCCGTCAGGATCAGAGAAGTAATTGGCGAGATCGAGCGTCAGTTGTACATCAACTTCAACCGTTGTCTCGGGAATGTTCGAAGCTACTGGCGGTCTGTTCCTCGTAGAAATGCTTATTTGAAAGCTTTCTTCGAGAGTATTCTTACCGTCTGAAATCTCCAGAACGACGGTCTTGGAGCCTGAATCATTTTCAGGGCTTGCATATGAGTAAAGTGATCTCTCTACCTCACCAGGACCCGAGGTAATTGCTATCGTGAGCGGATCATTTTCCGGGTCTTTTATGAAGCTTCGCAGATCAAGCACAAACAGACTGCCTTGCTCCAAGGTTTGATCGGGGATATTTGCGGTCGGCGAAAGATTCATGGTATCGATTGTAGTAAGAGATGTGGAAGAATCTGTGGCGTCTGTTGCAGTTGTATCTGCATCGGTTAGCTCGGTTTGTGCAGATTCGGAAGAAAGTTCCGTAGTAGTCATGGCGAAAGCTTCATTCAATATTGCAAATGTCGAATCAATACTCCCGCCGCGTCCATCCGAAACAGTTATGGTAATCTTCTCCTCGGTTCTTGTACTGAGGTCAGGTCTGTAGGTATAGTAACTTCCGATTATCTGTCCGTTTCCCATTGTTAGCGAATAGGTCAAGCTATCGAGATCTGGATCATTTGCATACTCATCGAGGTCCAGGGAGACCGTTTCGTCTTCCGCAATTATCTGGTCAGGTATGGACAATTCAGGAGTCCGATTGACTTCTCTGACAGTTACAACGAACGAAGAATCTGCCATCTGTTCCTTCTGATCGGCTACAGATACTGTAACTGCGTGTTTCCCAGACTGCTGAAAACTAGGAGAAAACGTATAGAAATTGTCCTTGACTTCTCCCGGTCCTTCTAACTTTCTATATACGAGAGAACCAACCTTCTCATCGCTAGAGTATTCATGCAAATCTATTGAAAGAGTGTCACCCTCGTTAACTATCATATCGGGGATACTTATTACAGGGGGTTTGTTAAGCATATCAGGGAGCAGTCGAATTGCAAAAACGACAACTACCACGACCATCAACAATGCCCAGAAGAACCATTTTC
Source organism: Mesotoga sp. BH458_6_3_2_1 (assembly GCF_003664995.1). NCBI lineage: Bacteria > Thermotogati > Thermotogota > Thermotogae > Kosmotogales > Kosmotogaceae > Mesotoga > Mesotoga sp. BH458_6_3_2_1. The sequence goes on from NZ_JFHL01000002.1 coordinate 267,003, forward strand.
TCATACCGCATAACCTCCATAAGGACCATAATAATCAATTCTATTATAGTCTTATTCATGTATCATGCCAAAATGGTTTGCTCTTTTGTCATGTGTCCCAAGATCTTCTAAAAAAAGAAATTCGGGGTTTCATTTGTTTTTGAGCTTTGGACTGTGTAGCTATTCCTTCGCTTCTCTGTGGGTAAATTTTAACCTAATATCTGGCATAAGAGATAATCAATATGCTAGAATCTATTTGATAGAAAAATCACAATCTAATTTCTTCTGGCTAAATGACCGAAGATTTTGAATGGAGGTGCTGTTAGGTGCCCGTGACAATTACAATTAACGGCAAAGACTATTCAGTAAAGGAAAATCAGAGTATTTTAGATGCTTGCCGCGAAGCTGGAATAAGTATTCCAACTCTCTGTTATCATCCTGCCCTCTCGGTTGTTGGATCTTGCAGAGTCTGCGTCGTTGAGGTTGAGGGAGCTCGTAATCTCTCACCGGCTTGTGCAACCCAGGTCGCTGACGGAATGAGAATCAAGACTAATTCCGAAAGAGTGAACAAAGCCGTAAGATTCAACCTGGGTCTTCTGCTTTCAAATCACCCCAATGAATGTATGACCTGTGATGCAAATGGTAGATGTGAGTTTCAAGATCTGATATATCAGTATGATGTAAAAGACATGTTCCCAAAAACGCTCAGAAATGTGCCTTACGATGTTTCGAGCCCTTCTCTTTTTAGAGACATGAATAAGTGCATTGACTGTGGAAGATGCGTAAGAGCTTGTGACGAACTTCAGGGTCTATCGATCTTATCGCCTGTAAACAGAGGATACCATGTTCTCCCATTGCCTGCTCTAGGAGCCCCAATAGCTGCGACGGATTGTATCAATTGTGGACAGTGCTCGGCCGTATGCCCAGTGGGAGCTATTACCGAGAGGATGGAATTCAGGGATGTAGTTTCTGAGCTTAAGAGACACGATAAGGTTCTCATTGCGCAGACCGCCCCTTCTGTTAGGGTCGCTTTGGCTGAAGAGTTTGGAGAACTTCCCGGCACTGTGAGCACTGGCAAGATGGTTGCTGCTCTTAGAAAGCTAGGATTCGACTATGTGTTTGACACAAACTTTTCTGCAGATCTAACAATTATGGAAGAAGGATCGGAGCTTCTTGAAAGAGTGAAGGAAGGGGGCAAGTTCCCTATGTTCACTTCTTGCTGTCCTGGATGGGTCAACATGATGGAGAAACTGTATCCTGAATTCACCGAAAACCTCTCAACTGCAAAGTCTCCTCAGGAGATGTTGAGTGCGCTTGTCAAGACATTCTTTGCGGAGAAGATCGGAAAGAAACCTGAAGACATTTATCTGGTTTCGATAATGCCTTGCACCGCTAAGAAGGACGAGAAAGGAAGAGAAACCCTAGAGGTTAGAGGTGCCCAGTCTACCGATGCTGTTCTGGTCACTAGAGAACTTGGAAAGCTGATCAAGATGAACAAGATACCATTCGAGTCACTTGAAGAGGAAGAGTATGACAATCCACTCGGAATCTCTACCGGTGCTGCGGTAATCTTTGGTGCCACAGGCGGTGTTATGGAAGCCGCTTTGAGGACTGCATACGAGCTTCATACGGGAGAAGAGCTCCCAAAACTTGATTTCGATTTCGCTCGCGGATTTGACGGTGTGAAGGAAGCCGAAATCGACATGAAGGGCACCAAAGTCAAAGTGGCCGTAGTTCACGGGGGAAGCAACGTAGTTAAGTTGATGGACAAAATACGTTCAGGAGAGGCATTCTACCATTTTGTCGAAGTAATGGCCTGCCCTGGAGGTTGTATCGGTGGTGGGGGTCAGCCAAAATCAAGCGAGCCCGGCTACCTACAAAAGAGAATGGAAGCAATCTATAGCATTGATAAATCTTCCAAGATCAGAAAGTCTCATGAAAATCCAGCTATTCTCAAGCTTTATGAAGAATACCTGGGAAAGCCTCTTGGACATCTATCTCATGAGCTTCTCCACACTCACTATAGAGACAACAGCAAGAGTGTGATTCAAAGAAAGAAGGAGCTTGAAGAGATAGCAAAAGGTTGATTCTGCGATTGAAATTAATAGAATACTGAGGGGCTTGCAGCCCCTCTTCTTCTTAACCTTCCCTTTTGAGCAACGTAATGAAGACGGCAAATGGTGTTTTGAAAAGGCACTTCAGATCCAAAATTAATGATCTGTGTTTTACGTAATATAGATCAAAAGCGGTTTTTATTCTGTACTCTTCTAGAGTAGTAGTGTACTTGTAATTGATTTGGGCCCAGCCTGTGAGCCCCGGTTTTACGAGAAGCCTCAGCGAGTAATTCTCAATATTCTCCATTCCAAGCTTGTGAAAGGAAGGTAACTCCGGCCTTGGACCGACCAGACTCATGTCTCCCCTAATAATGTTTATTATCTGTGGAAGCTCATCGAGCCTCAGGGGTCTCAGAAATCTACCCAACTTGGTGATTTGCTCCTTACCATCTTCTGTCTTGAAGGTTCTGAATTTGTACATTCCAAATTTGTCACAGTTCTTTCCGATTCTCGTTTGACAGATGAAGATAGGTCTACCCCCAGTAAAAAGTGAGATGAACGCAACTATTCCAATAACTGGACCTAAGATAAGAAGCATAAGAGTGGCAAAAACCACATCCAGAATTCTCTTTAGCCTGTCATATGCTTTGGTGGTTTGTATTGGTTCTTTCGTGACAAGCATGAACATGTCTATCACAAAGGTCGTTCTCACCAATCTGTAAAGGAAGAAATACCTGAAAAGCGTTACCACGATCGCCGGCAGGGCAACAAACGGACAAATGAAGATTGTGATGAGAGCCACCAAACAAGCAATAAAGGCGGATCCAAGGGCCGACGCCTTCTGTTTCTCTGGATCGGATAAAGTAATTCCCTCGTAACCGCGCATAGAAAAGCTAATTAGAACACTCACGCCCAAAGCTGCGAAAAACGCATAAAAACCGTTCAATAAGAGCGGCAAAGCTAAGGCAAAATCCAGCAAATACCAAAGGCTGCTCATCGTTATATTCTCTCATCTTTGCCATGATATTTGAACATACAATTTCACAGAATATTGAATTTTGATTGCGGATTTGAGGTATTATGGAACTTAGGAGGACCACAGTGAAAAAACTATACCTTAGTGATCTTCATATTGGTGATGGGACCTTGAAAGATGATTTCAAGTTTGATTCCGATCTTGTGGAACTGATATCGAGTTCGAAGGAGAAGGAATTCAGCGAAATCGTAATTGTTGGGGATGGTCTTGAGCTTCTGACTTCAGAATTTGTCAAAAGCAGAGGGCTGTTGCCTTTTGAAGAGCTTCTTAAAGAGGTTGACGAGTCTATTCTTGAAGTAATTGAAAGGAAGCATGAGGAAGTCTTTAAAGCGTTTAGAGACTTCAGTGAGAGGGGTCGATTAGTTTACGTAGTGGGAAACCACGATTCACTTTTACTTTTCAGCAGTAAGCTCAGAATTAGGCTCAAGGAAATGCTTGGAGATACTGGAAAAGTTGAAATTGTGCCCTACTATCTTGACAGAGAGTTTAAGACCATAGCTTTACATGGCAATCAATATGATATTGTGAATAGATTCTTCAGGGACAGGAGAACTGGGGAACTCTTGCAGCCGTTCGGGGATTTTATGGCCCGTTTCATGATGAAGAACTTCGATAGTTATCTTCTGAGAACAGAGCTTCCAGAGCAAGCCGTAAGAGATTATCAGAATATTCACCCGACTCTTGATGTTTTCGAATGGTTCGATTACATAAGGAGGGTCTACGATGTCGATTCAGATCTTCAGGAAGAATGGTCGAGACAGTTCCTTCTTCTCTTGAAGAGTAATGAGGCTGAGCGATGGATAGACGCAAATTGGCCGGTGCTAAAGGTAATTGAAGGACTCTTCGTCAACAAACACGGAGGAATGAAACTTGGGGGTCTGATGGTACGGTTGGTTATGGCCTTCAGGAAGTTCAAGAAAACGGATAATCTTTACAGGCAGGGAAGAAGATTGCTTGGAGCGGAAGGAAAGAAAGGCTTCCACAAAGCCATGAACAACGATTATTTTCTTATGTATGGTGATGGAGCTCCTCCTATCGTTCCAGGTGAACTGAAGGGAGTCATCATGGGTCATAATCACCGCCACGTATTAAGGATGATTTCTAGCAACGGAGAAGAGAAATTCTATGCCAACACCGGCACATGGAAACCCGTTGTAGAAATTATCGACGATGATCCCAGAAATGGTTTTGCACGGAGAATCGAACTGGGATACATTACCATAGAAATGATTTCGAACGAATTTCTCGTTCAATCTAAGCATATAAAGAAGCTCAGTGGGCTACGGCTTTCCGAAGATACGATAGAGATGAATTCAGAGGGATCCGTATCGCACGAAATTGGACTACGAGTCTGAGGAGGTATCCACTTTGCACTATTACAAAGGTTCTACAATAGTGCCGATAATCATAACCCTGCTGCTTGTGATAGTTGCGGCAGTTGTAGCAGCTTTTTTCCTCTGGCCCGTTCCGGAACCAAAGATACTGATTTCAAATGTATCACCCGTTCCCAAGAATGCGGAGAGAATTCAGTATACTGAGAAGGTTATACTCAGGTGGGAAGCGGTATATGAACGTCCCCGGCACGGTCTTCTGGCCGAGGTTTTCGCCGGAAAGGACAAAAGCACCCTCAAGAGACTGGCTCTCGATCTTCAGGGAGAGCTAACGTCTTCGACAGAGGGCATATTCTCTTTCTCTCACGAGTTTGAAGTGGATCCTCACTCTCAGTATTGGTGGAAGGTAAGGCTCTACACAGAGGGTGGAAAATCGGCAGAAAGTGAGATCTGGACTTTCGTCTTGATGAATACATATCCCCAACGACCTGAACTCCTTCCTCCGGGTAGTGATCTCGGGAACGTACCGCTAAAAGATCTGATTCTCAACTGGAATTCATCTGATCCCGATGGAGACAAGCTGGTTTATGACGTCTTTTTCGGGAGAGAACCCAGACTTGACGAGAAAGACATATTGATTATGGGAGCTGAGAAATCGACAGTAGACGTCTCTTCTCTCAAGAGACTGGATTACTCAACGAAATACTACTGGAAGGTAGTTGCCAGAGATCCATTTGGAGGTGAATCCGTTTCTTATACGGAAAGCTTCACTACTCAAATGAGGGCAGACCTGCCGGCTGTTACTCCAGACAACCCGAGAAGCGGTGCCAGTGATTTCGATGTGAGCATAGGGAGTCTCTCCTGGAAGACTTCTCTTCCCTTGGAATACTATCTTGATGAGCTGTACTTTGACGTCTATCTGGCGGAAGGTCAATCGAGACACTCAATGATAGGGACTACCAACTCTACTGAAATCCCAGTTCCTTCTCTCAAAGGTCATACCACATACAGCTGGTTCATCGTGGTAAGGGATTCAGCTGGCAAGGAAAAGAAGAGTGAAGAGTGGATCTTCAGGACTTCGAACAGAGCACCCATAATTGAGATGGAATATCCCTCTGTTCCTCCCGGCCAGGCCTCGGTCCCAGTTACCTGGAGTGTAAACGATCCTGACGGAGACATCGTTACAAGTGAGGTCTTTTTCGGACAGGAAGGGGAAGAGCCAATGAGAATCGCTTCGGGAAGAATGACATCGGTTTTCCTTTCGGCTCTCGATGAAGGAACACGTTACAGGCTTCTCATTAGTGCCAGTGATACCAATGAGGGTAGAACGGAGAGAGAGATCATAATTTCACCTGGGAATGAACCACCTTCTGTCTCTGCTGAACACCCGGTTTCTCTGGAACAAGTTGAACCGTCGCTTGTTGCTTTCAAATGGTCTGGAGAGGACCCGGATGGTGATTCCATCCAATATGAGCTTCACCTGCAATCAAGAGACGATTCAAGAATCATCGAATCTATAGATTCTCAAGAATATTTTGCAAGAGAACTGAAGGCGAATGAAGATTATCGCTGGTTTGTTCTTGCGATTGATTCGAAAGGTGGTTTCTCCAGAAGTGAAGATGCAACTTTTAGCACAGGAGATAAGTCTCTTGCGTTGACACTTCCAATAGCACCCAAACCTGGAGTGGAGGAAGTCGCTATTTCAAATGCTGTCTTCAGTTGGGAAATCGATGGAAATAGCGAAGGACTATCATACAGATTTACGCTTGCGACTGACGATCAGATGAACAACATAGTGTTTGAACAGGTACTAACTCAAACAAATCTGGAGTTGACTCAGGATCTGCTCGGTAACAAGGAGTATTTCTGGAGAGTAGATGTTATAAGAGAAGATTCGGAGATGCAGGGAGAAATCTGGTCCTTCAGAAGCGAAAATCTTCCACCGAAAGTACCTGAGCTACAATTCCCGGTTGATGGAGCTTCAGAAGTATCAACAAGAAATCTGACACTTAGATGGGAATCCAGTGATTCTGACGGGGATATAGTTTCAGCAAAGGTTTATTTGAGAGAGCCGGACGGTATCGAGAGAGAATACATTGCCTCGGGTAACTCATACACAGTAGAGAATCTGGAACCCGGGCGCCGTTATGAGTGGGCGATAGAGGTTACAGACGACGGAGGAAAGAGTACCTTGAGCTCATATTATTCGTTTATTACAGGAAATCAGAAACCGGTCATTAAGCTGAGTCAGCCTTCTAGGATGTTCCTTGAAGGCGTGATAACACCGCTGGTGATCGAATGGAAGTTGGACGATCCCGAAGGCGAGGATCTCGATGTGGAAGTCTTTATGAATACTTCCGAAGAATCGCTAGGCTCGCCTGTGGCACGAGGTAGAAACCTGCAGAGATATGTAATAGAGGATCTCGTTTCTGGCAAGGATTATCTCCTGACAGTTGCTGCAGAAGACCCTGGAGGAGAAAGAAATACGCTTGAAATCCCCATAAAGACAAGAGTCTCGGGGCTCATTTACGAATATCCGATCGAAGGATTCTACGAAGAAGATAGGGATTTCTCTTGGTCATACTTACAGGAAAACTCCGGATACGTTTTCAGACTTTACGATTCAGACTTCAGTCCACTGGTTAGGAAAGCCATTCAGAACAACACTTACAAACCCGAGTTGACTCTCGAGGATGGCAAGCAGTATTATTGGGCTGTCTCAGTCCTGAGGGACAATGATGAATATGCGGGCGAGGTTGTTGCTTTCATATCTGGACGCCCTTACATCGTGGAACTTGACAGTCCGGAGAATGATGCAATAGTGCCTGCTTCAGGCACAGTACTTAGATGGAGTTTGGAAGGTGATATTGGTACTATTAGACAGAAAGAACTGTACTTTGGAGAGCCCGGCAGTCTTTCGCGGCATACTCCTGTGGGCGACAGCTTCGAGACAGGAAGACTACTTTCAGGAAGAAAATACGAATGGTATGTTCAGTTAACCGATGATAACGGTGTTACCACAAGGAGCGATACTTATGGATTTGTTGTCGATAACAGTCCCCCTGAAATATCCCTGATTAGTCCAGTCGATGGAGGAACGGTTATCCAGTCTTACGTTGACCTTGTCTGGTCTTCCTATGACCCAGATGGTGATCAGTTGACGTACTCGGTTTACTTTGGCACGGGCCCTGAACTGGAACTATACAGAGAATCTATGCAGACAAATCAGATTAGAATATCCGGTCTGTTAATCGATGAGACTTATCGCTGGTATATTGTAGCGTCAGACGAAAAGAACTCAGTTACTTCCCAAATGAGAACCTTCTATGCCATAAGCAGACAGGTTAATCTTGAGACCGTATCTCCGGTTTCTGGGTCAACTTCCGATATTTCGCCCGTTTTCACCTGGCGAGCTGATGGTATGAACGGCGGAGAGTACAGAGTATTTCTTGGCGAGTCCCAGTCGCAGATGTCTCTTTTGGGAACGACGACTGACAACTCGCTACGATATCAAGGTCAGCTTGAGAACGACAAAGCTTATTACTGGAGAGTCGAGTTATGGCGTGATGGAAGACTCCTATCGTCAACGACTGCTAGCCAGTTCATTACGAGATCTTCTGAGGTAACCACCTCAGTAGAAGATAGGGACGTAGCTGTTCTCTATTTCGGTGGGGCTTTCAATATCGTCTCTCTTAGCAGCGCGGGCCTCGAGATCGTTGAAATTCCTTACCAGTACGATGGAGGAGTTCCCCCGATAATGAACGGCAATGTCCTTTATGTTATTGATGAAACGGGAAGGTTGTCCGCTATTGATACCAGTTTTGGTAGAGCGGAAGTAGTCGGCACTCTCTTGACTGACACTACTCCAGAAAAGATGGTTTTCGAGGGAGGCTATTTGTGGATTCTAGATACCAAGAGTGCTGGAGCTGTTATAAGAGTCTCCCTTAACAGGAGCGGAATTCCCGAAAGTATTGACAGTGTCTATAGGGACTGGACTACACCGGTTGATTTGTTCGTGACAAAGGATCTTTCAAGAATTTATCTGGCCGACGCGCTTTCAGGAATAAAGATTCTTGAGAAAGATGGAGCAAGATATGTTGATCGTACTTCAAGCTTCTCTGTGTCTCTCGAAGGATATTCGAGAGCAGTTGCCGAAAAAGATGGTGTTGTCTTTTCTGGAGAGGCGGGAATGGACGGTGGACTAAAGCTTATAGACGCCGAAGAGTCTTTTAAGAGCAATGTCGGTAGATACTACATTGTATTGAGAATAGAGGTTTCAGGGAGCCTGCTTTATGCGTCGACAGATAAGGGAGTTGCGATTGTCGACATTAGAGATCCATCATCGCCTGTTGTTCTGAGGGATCTGGAACTTACTCAGGTCGATGAGATTTCGGTTTCGGGAAAGCTACTGGTCGTGAAGTCAGGAAGCAGCATGTTGATCTACGACTTAGAAAGACCCAACGATCCAGTTTTACTGGAGAGCAGGAATGAATAGTCTCACAATAGGAGGTGGATTATGAGAAAGTATTTTGCAGTGCTTCTAGTCGCGGCCTTGTCAGTACTGATCTTTGCTGCCAGCGACAAAGTTTTGGTAATGGCAATTGAAACCGAACCAGTTGGGTTCGATCCTACACTTGTAACTGCTTTTGCATCTCACAGGGTGCTGGAGAATGTTTACGACGGTCTTCTCAAGTATGATGAGAACATGAACCTTGTTCCGAATCTTGCAAAGGATTTCGAAGTTGTCGATCCTTATACCATAGTCTTCGAAATAAGAGAAGGAGTGAAATTTCATAATGGAGAGACTCTGACTGTCGAAGACGTTTTGTTCACATTTGAAAGGATAAGAGATCCTGAAGTGAAGGCTCCCGCAGCAAGTTATTACGGTGAAGTAGAATCAATAAGATCTTTCGAAGGAAATAGGGTTGAGTTCAAGTTGAAAATTCCCATGGCATCTTCTCTTCTTCCAAATTTTGCAGGAGTCAACAGCTCAATCCTTTCCAAGAGTTTCGTCCAGTCTGGAGCAAATCTCCAGCTTGTAACTAATGGAACTGGACCATTTTATGTGGAAGAGTTTGTAGCCGGCAATTACATCTCACTGAAGAAGAATTCCGACTATTTTGTTGAAGGACTCCCGCATCTTGATGGGATAAAGATGATGATAATGCCAGAAGAGGTTACAAGAGTATCTGCTCTAAGAAATGGAGATGTTGATCTCGCTAAGATAGGCGAACCACTAAGTTTGAACCAGTTGTCGACGGATAGATTCAAGATATTTAGAACACCAGTTCTAAGTTATTATCTACTGGGCTTCAATACAACAAGAGGCGCCCTAAGCAAGCCGGAAGTGAGAAATGCCCTAAATTACGCTATAAACAGGCAGATGATTGTCAAGGCAGTCGCTTTTGACGAGGCAACTGTGACTGGCCCGCTGAATCCGGAACTGGATTTCTGGGCAATCCAGCCCGACCAGTTTGATGAGTACACTTACAATCCCGAAAAGGCCAGGCGGTTGCTTACAGATGCAGGTTATCCAAATGGTTTTGAATTTGAGATCGTAGCTGCTCAGAGGTATAATTTTGATAAAGTTGCACAGGTAATTCAGGCTCAGCTGGCCGAGGTCGGTGTTACTGCCAAGATCAATATAGTAGAATGGGGGATCTTTATCAGCAAATGGAGAGAAAGCGACTTTGATTCATTCATTTCTATGAACAGTGGCTCTATAGACCCGGACATTCAGTTCAACAGGACTTTCAGAACTGGAGGATCCACAAATGTATTTCTTTACAGTAATACTGAGGTAGACGAACTGCTCGACAGCGGAAGAAGTGAGTCCGACCTTAACAGCCGACGTCTAATTTATGAAGAACTTCAGAAAAAGCTTGTTGAAGACTCTCCAATGATTTTCTTATACTCAGCAAATACTATATTCGCTTCCAATGATTCAGTCGAGGGATTCAGATCTTTGGCGAATGAAAGCCTTATCTTCTTAAGAGAGACATCTAAGAAGTAGCAAGAGGAAGAAGAGTGGAGTTCGGATACGTTTTCAGGAGGCTGCTTTCAGCCGTCCCAACAGTGCTTTTAGTAACATTCATGGTTTTTATAGCAATTCACATAGTCCCGGGTGATGTGGTGGATATCATGTTGGGAACTCAGAATTATCTTACTGAAAGCCAAATTGAAGAGCTCTATTCGGAATACGGGCTTGACAAGCCGCTTATTGTTCAGTATGGAATCTGGGTCAAGAATCTTTTCACTTTTAATTTGGGGACCTCTCTGAGAACTGGAAGACCTGTAACCGAACTTATAAGAGAAAGATTCCCAATAACTCTCGAGTTGGCCATTTTGTCCTTAAGTTTCGCACTTCTGTTTGGGATTCCAATGGGAATAGTATCTGCAACAAAGCGGAACGGCTTTCTCGACAACTTCGTTAGGGTAATTGGTCTGATAGGCCTGTCGTCCCCATCCTTCTGGGTGGGGGCGATTTTGATCGTGCTTTTTTCCGGCGCCTTTCAAGATTTCAATCTCTTTGGCTACGTCAGGCCGGGAGTCGATCTCCTTTCGAATCTCCAAGTTATGTTTCTTCCCTCACTCACAATGGGGTTGATGGTCGCAGCGCAGATTCTAAGGATTACCCGAACTTCGATGTTGGACGTACTTAATCAGGATTACGTAAGGACTGCAAAAGCCAAGGGAGTGAGTACAAGAAATGTGATCCTTAAGCATTCTTTGAGAAATGCGCTTATTCCGGTTGTGACGCTTTCCGGCATTCAGCTAGGTTATCTTCTTGGGGGTACAATAGTTATCGAAAATATGTTTGCCCTTCCCGGGATGGGAAGGTTGCTCTTGCAGGTGGTTAATGAAAGAGACTATCCCGTTGTTCAGGGAATTGTCCTTTTTATCGGAATCTTGATCGTTTTGTTGAACATAGTGGTGGACATAATATACACACTAATCGACCCTCGCGTCGAACTGCGGTAGGGTGAACGACTTTGCTTAGAGTTTTGAGAAGACTTATCAAAAATCCAATCTACACGGTCAGTATAATTGTGATATTCGTGGTAATCCTGGTGACATTGTTCCCCGGAGTCTTTGCCCAATACGATCCATACAAGATGAACATGGATGCCTTTATGAACAGACCAACAGGCAGTTATTGGTTTGGAGGGGATCAGTTTGGTAGAGATGTTTTCTCCCGATCAATGTATGGGATTCAGAAGAGTGTAATCATTGCCTCCAGCGCGATTGCCATTTCAGCGCTAATCGGAACCATGCTGGGACTCTTATCGGGCTACTTAAGCGGACTAACCGACTTGATAATCATGAGGATTATGGATAGTTTCTTCGCTTTTCCCTCTCTGATACTAGCGCTTTTCATCATTGCGCTTTTTGGTTCAAGCATGACTAATCTCATCTTTGCTATAGGGCTCGTATACGTGCCAATATTTGCGAGGACTGTTCGGGGAGCCACCCTATCTCTTAGGGACAGTCTCTACGTGAAAGCGTCTAAGGCTCTAGGAAAAAAGGAAATTTCGATAATGTTAAGAGATATTCTCCCGAACATCTCCTCTGTGCTCATAGTGACTTTTACCACTAACGTTTCAACAGCACTACTTACTGAGGCCTCCCTCGGTTTTCTAGGTCTTGGGGTGCCACCACCAGAACCCACGTTGGGAGGGATGGTTGGACAGGGAACATCTTACCTGTTAAGCGCACCGTGGATCGTACTTTTTCCCGGATTGATGATAGCAATCATTGTTCTGAGCTTGAACATCCTTGGAGACGGTCTTAGAGATGTCCTGGATCCGAGAATTAACAGGTAATCACCATCTGTAAGTCCAAAGAGATGTGGAACTCGTTGATACACCATCCACATGCTTCTTCAGTACTTCTAGTTCATCGACACTGTCAATCAATCCTGCTGCGACAATTGTTATGTCCGGAGCATAAGCTCTTATCTTGGGAGCGATCTTGGTTGATACAATCCCCGGTAATATTTCGATGTTTCTTACACCATTAGAAACGATTTGCTGAATGCCCTTTTCCACTGCTCTTGAATCCAACACAAAGAATCTCAAAAGACTTTCATACATTCCCGCGTTCACGGCCTGCTTGAAGATCCTTAACTTTGCGGTGATGATGCCGTCGACCCCGCTCTTCTTAAGATAGAGAACGCTATCTTCATCTCCTGATAAACCTGAAACGAAATCGATATCAACGAAAACTCTCTTCCCTGCACTCTTGAATTGATCAATTCTCTCCTGAATTTCGAAGAGACCACCGTTCAGGAAAAATACTGTATCCGGAATGACTGACTCAGGTCTTTCCTTTCTGTCCCATAAAGCTGCGATTATTCCCTTTAGCATAAACTACCTCCCATATAGTGATGATACACTATGAGAAGAGAATTGATGAAAGTGATGCGAGAAAAGAAGATCTTCAGCTAGCCGTTTTCAGCTATTTGCCTGGATCTAGATTATGATATAATTTATCCGAACGTGGTAGAGTATATGAGAAAACCATGCCATACATTTGTGGCGTGGTTTTTTTTTGGAGGTGCCGGGATGCAGGCGGTGGTTGTTGGAGGAGGAGTTGTCGGTTCGCTATTAGCCCGTGAGCTTAGCAGATACAGAATGAAGGTCATTCTGGTTGAGAAATCGGAAGACATAGGGCAAGGGATTACTAAGGCGAATTCTGCGATCCTTCACGGAGGATATGATGATCCGCCGGGCACCCTTAGGGCTAGGTTTTGTGCAGCTGGAAATTCAATGTTCAAAAAGCTCTCAGAGGAACTTAAGTTTTCTGTCAAGCGAATTGGATCTATCGTTGTTGCTAAGAACGAAGGTGATTTGCCGAAGCTTAAGGAACTTCTAGAAAACGGTGTGAAAAACGGTGTTCAAGATCTTAAGATAGTTGGAAAGAGCGAGCTGAAGAAGCTGGAACCGCACATATCGGACGACTTCAAGTTTGCTCTCTTTTGCGGTAGTGCTGCTGTTACCGAACCTTGGATGGTAGCTATTGCCTCGGCAATGAACTTTGCGTCAAATGGCGGGGAAGTCATTATAAATGATGAGGTTGTCGGAGGAAGAATTGTAGAGCGAAAGGTTGTAGAGGTCTGCCTTCATTCAGGAAGAAGAATCAAGTCCGATCTAGTAATAAATGCAGCCGGCCTTTTCTTTGAAGAAGTAGCATCAAGATTCGGGATAGATGTACCGAAAGTTAAGTTGAGAAAAGGTGAATACATACTTCTGGACAGGAAGGCAAGTTCGCTTGTTCGTAGGATAGTTTTTCCTCTCCCCACTGCCGAAGGGAAAGGAAGACTAGTTGTTCCAACGGTTGACGGAGGCGTTCTGCTTGGACCCACTTCGGTCGAGTTGCCGGGATTTACACCTGAAGATTTAAGTACTACAGCTGAGGGGCTGGTCTCTGTTAGAGATTCCGGGGAGTATCTGATTCCCGGAATAGACAATCCAGGCTGGTATATCAAGTCCTTTGCTGGACTAAGACCGGAGACTGATCAGAAGGATTTCTACATAAAGAGAGCCGAGGAAATTAAGAATTTCATTACAGTGGGAGCCATAAGGTCTCCGGGCTTGACTGCGGCACCCGCAATTGCCGAATACGTAGTCAGAAATATCGTTCCCGAAGCTGATGTGAATCTTGTTGAGAGGGATGATTTTGTCCCAATCATGGAGGAAAGAGAGAGAATTAAGGATATCACGTTCGAAAGAGTCTCGCAATTGATAAAAAGGCATCCCGAGTATGGAAGGATAGTCTGTCAGTGCAATGAAGTTTCGGAAGCGGAGATAATTCAGGCAGTCAGGGACGGGGCAAGGACAATTGACGGAGTCAAATTTAGAACAAGAGCTGGTTTTGGTAGATGTCAAGGAGGCTTCTGTAGCTGGAACATCGCAAAGATTATTGCCAGAGAGTTGAATAAGGATTTGCGCGACGTTAGGCAGAACAGCGAAGGAAGCTGGGTGGTTGACGGGAAGGTGAGGCAATGAAAAGACTCATTACTGATGTGCTCGTAATCGGCGGAGGGGCTGCCGGCATGGCTTGTGCCCTAAGCGCGGCCAAGACTGGAGTTGAAGTTACCCTTCTTGAAAGAGAGCCTGTGGTGGGAGGCGTACTGAATCAATGCATCCATAATGGCTTTGGTCTTCAGTTCTACCAAGAGGAGCTTACAGGGCCGGAATTTGCTGTTCGACTCCAGAACGAGATGAATCAAGAAAAAGTGACAGTCATAGGTGAATCATATGTTCGAGAGATAGATGTAATAAAAAAGAGGGCGATGGTTTTGTCACCACTTGGTGCTTTCGAGATCTCATCAAAGGCTGTTGTGATTTCTACAGGAGCCAGAGAAAGACCATTTGGATCACTTCTTATACAAGGTGATAGGCCATCTGGAATCATGCCAGCCGGACTTGCACAACGATATGTGAATCTTGAGAATTATCTTCCTTCAAGGAAGGCGGTAGTACTGGGTTCTGGAGACATCGGATTAATAATGGCAAGGAGGCTAACGCTTGAGGGTGTTGAAGTTGTTGGAGTGGTCGAAAGAATGCCCTACCCAGGTGGACTAACGAGGAACATAGTTCAGTGTCTTGAAGACTACGAAATTCCTCTTCTTCTTTCAACAACCGTAACGAAGGTTATGGGCAACGGAAGACTTGAGGAGATAGAGATTTCAGACGTAGATGAATCATTCATGCCAATCCCCGGAACCTCCAGACGTCTCAAAGCCGATACACTGATTCTCTCAGCGGGATTATTGCCACAGGTGGAAGATTTCGATAATGATTTGATAGTTGATCCGATAAACAAAGGATTCTTAGTGTCTAATACAGGTGAGAGCAGCATCGAGGGAGTTTTTGCGGCGGGGAACGATGTGGCTATATTCGATCTTGTGGATTATGTGGCGGCTGAAGGTTGGATAGCAGGGCGCCACGCGGCTTTGTTCGCCCTCGGAGAAAGCACTTCAGGGGACAGGGTACCCGTCCTCAGGGGTGAGAATGTGGGAGTTCTTGTTCCGGGAATAGTCGACATGGAGGAGCACTTGAGATTGTATATTAGGTTAAGGAAGCCAATGAATGAGGGCACGGTTGTCCTCAAAGAGCTCGACTTCGAAAAAGCTTTCTCTTATGGTGTACCCAGCGAGATGATTCAAATAGTAATAAACAAAGAAAAGCTGGCGCCTCTCTTTAGTGCAGGTCGGCTTACAGTGGAGGTGCGCTGATGGAAGGACACATCACATGTGTAATCTGTCCAGTTGGCTGTAGGATTTCGGTGAAAAAGATTGGTCAAGAATACTCTATTACGGGCAATAAATGTTCTAGGGGAAAGGAATATGCACTCAATGAACTCGTAATGCCGAAAAGAATACTTGCAACTAGCGTGAAGGTTTTGAACGGAACACTCCCTCTAGCTTCAGCGAAGACCACAGGCCCAATTGACAGAGCCCTAATACTTGAAAAGATGAGTTTAATAAGCAAAATTGCCGTTGAGGCGCCTGTGGAGATCGGGGACGTCTTGATAGATGACATCGACGGTGAGGGAACTTCACTTGTCGCTACTCGACCAGTTGGAAGAAACGAAACTTCCAATCAGTAGCATTGGCTACTTGAAATAAACTTTGATTCGAGTTACAATAATCAATGTGTTCCAGCGTGGCTCAATGGCAGAGCATCCGGCTGTTAACCGGACGGTTGGGGGTTCGAGTCCCTCCGCTGGAGCCAGAACTCCCCAGTTAAGGGGAGTTTTTTTCTATATCCAGCTCTGACCAGGGACCTTGGGAAAGAGTCTGGTTCTAGCAACACTGTCAAGAGAGCAGACATACCTTGTTAGTCTTTCCACGCCAATTCCGCAACCCGCTGTAGGCACAAGCTCACCGGCTTCCGCTATCTCCATGTACCACGCAAGCTCTTCCGGATCATTATCCTTGAACTCCATTCTGTTAATGATCCTCTGATGTTCCCACTCTCGTTCTCCCCCCGAGAGAGTCTCCCCGAAACCGTCTGGAAGAATCAGATCCATGTCCTTAAGCGTTCTCTCGTCTTGAGACAACAGGTCGTAGAATTCCCTTTCCCATACGGGAAAATCTATCAGCCAGAACGGTTCTTTGAAGCTCGAAGATAGGACGGTCTCGAAGTCCTTTCCATACTGCTCGTAAGCGTCCATGAATTTTACTTTTGCGAAGGGCGTTGTTGGTACGGAAGGGTTCGAAGAAAGCAATTCCAGTTCCTCCCTGCAACTACTTTTTACTTCTGCAATAAGCTTAGTAATGAGGCCTTCCACCAGTGACATTACCTCATCTCTCTTTGCGTTTCGGATTTCCAGGTCAATCTGGCTGAATTCAAAAAGGTGTCTTCCAGTAAGTGACTTCTCCGACGTTTCAAGTCTAACATTGGGGGAGACTATAAAGATTCTCTCGAATGTTTTGCATGCCAATTGCTTGTGAAATATCATCGACTGGGTTAGACGATACTCTTGATCGTAATAACGGAACTTAGCGTTGTGGACCTCATGATTCAGGGGGTCGGTAATCGGTGAGATTATTGTTGGAAGTAGTTCGACAAATCCCTTTCCCCGAAGAAAATTGCCTGCTTCTCCCATTATTGCGGACTTTACCCTGACTGCCGATTTCACTAAAGGATCTCTAAGATGTTCAATTACTTTAGTACTCATTCTTCCTATGCTTTCCATTTTCTCACCCCTTCCAAAAAAATAGGGCCGATGGTTTTCCATCGGCCCTGTAATCTTCTACTTTCTTAAACGCAAAGATTAACTGACCGATCCCGGCCAGCTATTATTATCGACTTTCATAATTCTAGAAACAGAGACTGCTTTAACCATAATTCTTCCTCCTGAATGATAGATTGTACCACCTGGAAAGTAACACAGAAAGCAAACTGTTTAAGATTTGTTGAATGCTCTTTGATAAATACCGCTCGTTCGGTTTATAATATAGACATGAATATCGTTCCTATTTTCGTTCCACATGAGGGTTGCAGAACGCGATGCACATTCTGCAATGAATACTCCGCAACTGGAGTCAGGAAGCTTCCTGATAAGGAAGGGGTTTTGTCGACCGTCAAAAGATACAGAGGATATTTCAGGAATCCAGAGGAGACAGAACTGGCCTTTTATGGCGGTACATTCACCGGAACCGGTCGCCAGCAAGTGTATCTAGATGTTGCAGAAGAGCTTGTTCAAAAAGGCCTTATTAAGGGGATCAGATTCTCCACTTCACCGGAACAAATATCAGAAGAGATGATCGCTATTCTGAAATCAACTTCCATCAGTTTCATAGAACTTGGTGTTCAGTCGTTTGACGATGATCTGCTGAAAGATTGCCGTAGAAATCACGGGTCCAGAGAAGTGTATGAAGCGGCCAACCGGTTAAGGAGTAGTGGAATTGATTTCGGAATTCATCTGATGACAGGGTTGCCGGGAGATTCCGAGGAGAAGGATATATATTCGACAAAGGAAGCGATTCGTGTGGGTGCATCATCCGTAAGAATTCATCCTCTTGTTGTTTTGAAAGGATCGCTTCTTGAGTACGAGTATTTACATGGAAGATTTGCACCCCAAGGACTTCAGGAATCTATAGAGATCATTTGGAAGATGTATTTACTGATTTTGCTGGCAGATGTGAAGGTTAGTAGGATGGGAATCTGTATCTACGGAGAGCAGATTGAAAACGTGGTTGCAGGCCCATTCCACCCGGCATTTGGTGAGTTAGTCAGAGACAGGTTGATGCTTGAAGTAATCAGGAGATGCTCTAAAGATATAGATCGGCATGCGCTTAAGTTAGATAGGAAATACAAAAAATGGTTTACGGGTCACAAAAGAGCTGTCCTCGAAAGAGCTTCTGGAGAAGGGATTATGATAGACTTCTGTGACGATGGAGTAGATATTGATATACCTTTTTATATGAAACTTATCGGGGAAGAGATCCTGGGGGAAGCCTATGCTAAGACTTAACTCAGTTTATATAAAAGGTTTTAAGAGCTTCGCGATGCCTACCAAATTCGAAGTCTCATCTGGAATTACTGCTGTTGTCGGACCGAATGGCAGTGGAAAGTCGAACGTCGTAGATGCAATAAGGTGGATATTTGGTGAGCAGTCGATGAAGAACATTAGAGCCGATAACAGAGAGGACGTGATTTTCAACGGTTCGGAAAGGTTTCCACCTTCGAATTCTGCCGAAGTGAAACTAGTGTTTGAATCGGAACAAGGGACCTTTTCTATAGCTCGGGAGATTTCTAGAGATGGGCAATCGATGTACAAAGTGAACGACAGACAGTCGAGACTCAAAGATATAAGGGAGTTATTCCAGGGCACCGGAGTGGGAATGGATATCTACTCGATTGTGGGCCAGGGTCAAGTTGACAAAGTCGTAACCGCTTCTCCTTTTGAATTGAGAGCACTTATTGAAGAAGCAGCCGGTACCGCAGTATATAAGGAGAGGAAGAAGGAGGCTCTTGGAAAACTCGCATCGACGGAAGAAAACCTGAGCAGACTGGAAGACATAATCTTTGAACTTGGCAAGCAACGCAAATCACTCTACCTTAAGGCAAAGAGGGCAGAGAAGTTTGTTGAGTATTCTGCAAAGCAGAAGGAGCTCAAGAATCTCTTTTACGGAAATATTGCCAGGCTTGAGAAAGAGAAGCTTGAAGAGATGCGTACGGGTTTTGACAAATTGCGCGACGAATTGAAGGACTTGCAGAAGAAATTGATTGAAGGTGAATCAAAGTGGTCTTCTTTGAGAGCTGAATTTTCAGAAGTAGACAAGGAAATTGAGGGGTTCACCAAGCTTCTTGAGGAGTACAAAAAGCGTCAAAACGATCTGCTGGAGCTCAAGGAGATGTATACCAGAAGACTGAGCGAGAGAGAGAACAGGTTAATCGAAGTATCAACAAGGATAGACAACTTCAGATCGGGAATCGAGG
This sequence comes from Mesotoga sp. BH458_6_3_2_1, assembly GCF_003664995.1. NCBI lineage: Bacteria > Thermotogati > Thermotogota > Thermotogae > Kosmotogales > Kosmotogaceae > Mesotoga > Mesotoga sp. BH458_6_3_2_1. The sequence continues at coordinate 286,357 of NZ_JFHL01000002.1, forward strand.
ATCTCGACAAAAGAAAAGATGAAATCAAGCTGATCATCGAAACTTTAGAAAAGCAGATCTCAGATGAAGAGACCGGACTGTCTTCATCTGAGGAAGAGCGAGACTCTCTCGTAAAGAACTACAGCGCTAGAGAGCGCGAATGGTTGAAACATCAGGAGACCTTTGATTCAATTTCCAAGAGGCTTTCCAAAATTGAAAACGAGCTTGAGAGACTTGAAAACAGCCGTGAAGACACCAACAAGAGACTCAGGCTTATAGAGAATCAGCTTGGGTCAAAGAGAGAGCGATTTGAGACCCTCAAGGAGGAAACAGAGTCTCTTGCAAAACAAGGCAAAGAGAGCTCGGAGAAACAACGAAAAGTTGAAGCCGATGTGAGCGAATCGAAGGGAAGGCTTTCTGAGCTCGACATTGACTTAGAGAAGGCGAGAGAGAATCTCTCTAAAGACGAGAGCGAGTTGAGGAGCTCTCAAATGGAAAGAGGTTTGCTGGAAAGACAACAAGAGGAGTATCAGGGTTTTTCAAAAGCTGTCAGAGAGATTTTCTCAAGAAAGGACAGCTTTTTAGGACTGCGAGATGTCGTCGCAAATCTCGTTGGTGTTCCTGAGTCATACGAGACTGCAATAACAATTCTTCTAGGATACAGAATGCAGGATATCGTCGTCGACGACTCAATCACGGCAAAGAGAATCATAGAATTTTTAAAATCATATAAGATAGGCCGAGTAACATTGCTTCCGATGGACATGATAGAAGGCAATTTCAGAAGCTTTTCCAAAGTAGAGTCGCATCCGGGTTTCATAAACTATGCAGCGAGACTTGTAGATATTCCAAGTGGTTTTGAAAAGCTGCCTATATACCTTTTCGGAAACTCTATAGTTGTGGCAACTCTAGATGATGCGATCGATATTAGAAAGGCCGTCGGTTTTTCGGGGAGAATAGTGTCTATTGATGGCCAGTTGCTGAGTGCCGGTGGATCCATTACGGGCGGATTCATTGGTGAAGAGACACGAACCGATCTGCTTTCAAGGAAGAGAAGGATTCAACAGCTAATGGAAAGAGAGGCAGAACTTGAAAAGCAGATTCAATTAGGCCATAGACAGATCGAAAGGCTCAAGGACGAAATAAGGGAAGTAAGGGGGTATCTCAAAGCTCTACAGGAAGAGTTGAATGAGTTGGCTTCTAAAGGAGCTGCAATCAACAGAATGATAAGCGAGCTTCTGAAATCTGCTCAGGAGATTGAGGAAGAGATATCTGAGCTGACAAAACTTGAAAACGAGTATACAAGAAGAATGGAAGAGAATTCGAGAAAAAAGGAGATCCTCGTCGGAGAGCAGTCCTCATTGAAGGAAGAGCGCCTGAATCTCGAGAGAACGGTTGAAGCAGAGTCAGAAGAGCTCAAGAAACAGAAGAAGGCTCTGGAACATCTTCAAGAGAGAATAGTAGATACAAGATTAAGGCTTTCAACGCTGTATGAGAAGCATGAGCAGTATACAAAAGAACATTCTTCTTTGATTCAGAAGAAGAAGGTTGATAAGGAGAATATAGACCTGCTTTCAAGAGAAGTGGTTGAGGTTGAGTCTGAAACTGAGAGGCTTAGAAGGCAAGTGGGTGATCAAGAACGCGAATTGACTTCAGTAAAGAAAGAAACAGAGAATCTCTTTTCAAGTATAAGAAATCAGAGAGAGGGAAAGGAGCAGAGACTGTCGTCGCTTCAGGAAGCGGAAGAAGAGATAAACAAAATGAAAGGAGATAGAGAGAAGCTTAGAGATAAGGCTCATCAGTTTGAGATGCATATTCAAGAGAGTGAGATGAGGCTTTCGAGAGTGAAAGAGGAACTGGACGAGGATGCTGGAGATGTCCAGATCCTTTCTGAAGAGAAATTGCATGAAATCAAGGTTGAGCTTGACGACTACGAAAACAAGCTAAAGTTTCTTGGCAGCGTTGATCTGGAAGCCATAGATGAATACGGTGTAGTCGATAAGGAGTATCAAGAGCTTGATGAACAGAAACAAGATCTCGAAGATGCAAAGGTCAAGCTAATTGAACTGATCGAGAAAACCGATGCAAAGGCTAAGAGTATCTTCATGGAGACTTTCAACAACGTGAACAGTAATTTCGGTCAATATATCGAGGAGATCTTTGATGGTGGTGAGGGAGAGATCAAAATAATTCCCGGCGAGGATCTCCTTGAGACAGGTCTGGAGATCACTGTCAGGAGACCCGGCAGAAAGGTTCAGAAACTGCAACTCCTTTCTGGCGGAGAGAAAGCGCTTGTGGGTATAGCACTCGTATTCTCTTTGTTGAGCATTAAGCCGAGTCCGTTTTATGTCCTGGACGAAGTTGATGCACCTCTTGACGATTTCAATGCGGAGAGATTCAGAGTATTGCTGAAGAAACATGCGACCGACACTCAGTTTCTTGTGGTCACTCACAATAAGCTTGTCATGGAAGTTGCCAATGTTCTTCACGGTGTTACGATGACTGATGGTCTGTCTAGAGTGATTCCCGTCGAACTTCAATCGGTTGAAACGGTAATCGGCTAACTCAATCCCTAAGTGGTCCTGACTGTCGGAACTCTCTTATGATAACCACAACCATTCCCAGACCAACGAGAATAGATCCAATGAAAAAAAGCAGGGAAGGAGAATTCTTAAGCAAAGCAATATCGGCCACAATTGTGAAAAGCGGGATTGTGTAAACCCAGAGAGTTGCCGCCTTTCCACCCCAGAGAGCGATTCCCTTGTTCCAAAGAATGTAGCCGAGAGCCGAAGCTAGAATACTGAGAAACAACACTCCGAAAATTGCGCTGCGTGAGAACTCCACTGACCTCTTAAAGACAAAGACTTCCGTGATTGCAAAAGGTACTGAGAATAGCAGCCCCCAAAGCATTACTTCTAGAGTCGTCCATATAGAACTGTTATGAATCTTCTCATAAAAAAATGTATAGGCCGCCCACGAGACTGCGGCACCGAACGATAGAAGGTTCCCGAAAACGCTCGAGCCTTCGGAAAAACTTCCAGAGTAGATAATCACAAAGAGCCCGGAAAAAGCAATAAAACCGCCTATGTACTCGAAAAGATCGAATCTTCTCCTAACGAAATCATAGAGAATTATTGTTAGTATTGGAGCGGTGGACACTATCAGAGAGGCATCGGAAGCGTTTGTCATTGTCAAACCATAGTTCTCGAAGAGGAAATAAAACGTTATGCCGAATAGACCTGCCAATGCGGCATTTCTGTGGCTAACTGTACCGAAAGACCCCCTCTTTCTTGCTGAGAGAGGAAAGAGAATGACGATAGCTACGCCGAATCGGATAGATGCCAACAGCATCGGTGGGAGTGATTCAACGGCCACTTTCGTGAAGATATATGATCCTCCCCAAATCATTGCAGTTGCTGCCAGGATGACAAGACCGAAAGATCTCCTCTCAATTCTCTTCATATTCTCTTGTAGGGCGTGTAGTGAGTCTTTGACCTGGAAATGACTGGCTCCAGTATCAGTCCTTCGTACGGCTGCAGCTCTGCAGATATTGTTCCGAAGGATGCTTTTAAGACCTTGCCCGTAACCATGTCCTTCATCTCAGTACCGTTCATTAGGAAGCCCTCTTGCAAGAAAATTCTTGATCTGACAATGTTTCCAGTAGGGTTAACAACACAGACTACCAAATCGTCGATCGCCCCGGTAATTCTTTTGAAAGAAACGAGGGATCCATCAGAAGAGATCAGAGGTTTGAAATCACCGGACCGCAAGGATGGTTTTCTCTGCCGGATCGAATTTAGTTTCCTGTATAGCTCCAGGGTATTCTTTTCGATGTGAATATTTTCCCATTCCATTGGAGCTCTGTTCTCAGGATCATTTCCACCCTCCATTCCAATCTCCTCTCCGTAGTAGATCAAAGGTATGCCAGGGAGACAGTACTGAAGGGTAAGCGCAGAGCTTATTCTCTCGAATGATTTGAGTTCATTTCTTAGTCTTGGCACATCGTGTGATGAGAGAACGGTCCATGACTTGGATACGAATTCGAGTCCGGCGTCTCTTATGGCATCATTGATAATTTGAAGGGCATCTCTTCCTGAAAGGTAACCAATAAATACCTCCCAGATTATTAATCGAAAGTAGTAGTTCATCAATCCGTCAAGTCCCGATCTTTCAGGCCAGTCTCCTGGATAATTCCAGATCTCTCCTATTACACATGAATCTGATCTGGTGGTTTTGGCTGAGTGAACCAGGGCTTTGAGAATCCTGGGACCCAAGTCATATGCAACATCAAGCCTCCAGCCATCTATTCCTAGCTTCAACCAATGACTTACTACTGAATTCTCTCCGTCGTATATGATTTTAGCGAGTTCCGGGTCTTCAAGATTCAATTCGATAAGGTTGTCAGAGTCCATCCAGCCCCTAAAATCTTTCTCTCCTTTGAAGAAGTAACTCTCGAACTTCTCATTTCCCTGTTCTGCACCGGGCTGGTCGAATATTCCAAGGCCGTTGAACCATCTTCCGGAAGTCCCGACATGGTTAAACACTCCGTCAAGTATTACCCTGATCCCCTTCCTATGAGCTTCATCCAGAAGGACGATGAATTCTTCTTCAGATCCTAAATCGCGGTCAATCGTGAAATAGTCGATTGTATCGTACTTATGATTTGTGTGTGCCCAGAAAATCGGGTTAAGATAGATTGTATTTGCACCAAGCTCCTTTACATAATCAAGTTTTTCAATTACTCCAATCAAATCGCCACCCCAAAAATCGTACTGGTGGCTGCTATCAGTCGATGGAAAGGGTTTCTCATCCCACCTCCTAACCTTCTGTCCTGGGAGTGAGTAATGGCCATCCTGCTTCTTCTGAAAGACAGTTTTCCCTTTTCCAATATTGAATCTATCTGGAAATATCTGATAGACGATCGCATCTCTTTGCCAGTCTCTCATCTCTTCTCCTCGAGCAGTTCATTGGCATAGGCAAGATATACCATGCCTAAAAAGATGTTATCTCTAACCGACCAGAGCTCTTCAGGTTTAACGTTAATCTGAGATTGTCTGAGCCAAGAGTTCAGTGTCCAGAGAGTTATCTCATAGATCTGCATGAGGCCCCTGGAATAGACGAAGGCCGCGAAAGACTCATCGATGCTCCTTTCCTCCATCAGAGCGAAGGGATTAAGTGAAGATTCAACCGCCATGATGGATAGCACAACTGCAGGATCCAGCCGGGATAAATCGAGAGTACGGATCTCACCACCGACGATGATATCTACCTTTACTTCTCTGAATTCAATTAACGCATTGTAAATCTCCTCTGAGAGACGAGTTCTAAATGTGTCGGGTCTATCCGAAAGCAGATTACTAGACTCTATCAGTGAATATATCTTTGTTTTCAGAGCGGGGTATTCCTTTGTTGATTTTCCCAATGAGAGGTTTGATATTGTTTGGTTGTAATCGAAAAGTGAACTCTCAGGAACATTGTGCATCTTTATTGAGTTGCTTAACTCGATTTCTGACGAGTCATCAATGTCGGCAAAGTAAGTATAGGCATCTAGTACTCGATCATCATAAAAGTATGAAGGACTTGTAAGAAGAGATTTGTAATCAGCTCCAAGTCCGGCATTATAAAGAACGGAAAGAGCCGCGACTCTTTCAAGTCTGTTCTTCGCGCGTAGGGAAGCTAGTATCATTACGATAGCAATAATGGAGGCAAGCAGAATCACAAGAACAACCAAATCTATCTTCTTACCCTTGTCCATAATTCACCTCTCGGAAATTATAGCAGAGAAAAAGCCGGGTTGCCCCGGCCGTTCATTACAGTCTGTCTATCTCTTTTTCTTTGTGGGTTTTTCGAATTTGCAAACACCTACTGGACACTGTGGAGAATTCACGTGCGCGAGGAATTCATCTCTGAATCTATCGAGAATCGATCTCAAAGGTACTGGGACTGATTGGCCAAGTCCACAGAAGGATGATTCTTCCATGGTTTCAGATATATCGTACAATTGGTTTAGCATCTCGGATGTTCCTCTCCCCTTTGAAAATTCATCCAGAATGTGTACAATTACATGGGTCCCCTCTCTGCATGGAGCACACTTTCCGCAGGATTCATGGGCAAAGAACTCCATTAGGTTTTTAGCTATATCTACAGCGCAGTGAGTGTCGTCAATAGCGAGAATAACCCCAGATCCCAAAGAGGCACCATACTTTTTGAAGGAGTCGAAATCCAGCTCAGCATCCATTTCTTCGGGTTTGATAAAGCTTCCTGCTGCTCCACCAGTCTGTATCATTTTTAGAGTTCTACCATTGGGAATTCCTCCACCAAATTTCTGCACAAGATCCCTAACAGAAGTGCCCATAGGCACTTCAACTATTCCTCTCTTTACAAGATCACCACATAAAGAGTAAACCTTTGTTCCAGGAGACGATGCTGTACCAATAGACTTGAACCAGCTTGCTCCCTTATCAATTATTGGCGGAATACAGGCAAAAGTCTCCACATTATTTACTACGGTTGGCTTGCCGTATAGACCGCTAACTGGAGGATAAGGTGGCTTCAGTCTTGGTCTTCCCGATCTACCTTCAATTGATTCAATCAAGGCTGTTTCTTCTCCACAAACATATGCTCCCGCGCCCAGCCTTACAGATAGATCAAATGAAAAATTCGTCCCAAGAATCGACTGCCCCAGAAGGCCATACTCATAAGCCTTGCTGATTGCACCTCTAAGGCTTGCGACAGATTCAAAGTATTCTCCCCTAATATATATATATCCTTTGTCGGCCCCAACTGCATATCCGGCAATTATCATCCCTTCTATCACTGAATGAGGATCGCCTTCCATTATCAATCGATCCTTGAAGGTTCCCGGTTCACCTTCGTCAGCGTTACAAATGACATATTTTTCATCTGACTCGACTCTTTGTGTGAATTCCCATTTCAGTCCGGTTGGGAAACCGGCCCCACCTCTTCCTCTCAGATTGCTCTTCTTAAGTTCTTCAATAACTTCTTCTGGATTCAGTCTCAACGCTTTTGCAAGGCCTTGATATCCGTCAAGGGCTATGTATTCCTCAAGATTTCGGGGATCGATTGAACCGGCATTTCTTAACACGATTCTCTCTTCTCTTGTTGCTTCTGTCGCTTCAACATGTCCTGCCGATTCGAAGTCTGTGACAATCAGATCCTCAACTCTTCTTCCCTTAAGAAGGTGCTCCAATACCATCTTTTCAATGTCTGCTTCATTCTTAACAGAATACATTACATTGTCTGGGAGAATGAGAAAAAGAACTCCTCTTCCATAATCTCCAAAAGATCCAGTCTCCAGGATTTCAACCATGGAATTCAAATTGTATCTTTCCGCTAGGGTGCTCAAATAATTTTTGAAGTGTCTGGCACCGAGAACCAAGCTGTTCGAGTCTATTGATACGAGGACGGTTATTGGTTTACTCACAATTACTCACTCCTCTCTTTCGAGACGATGCCGTCTATAATTTCAGAGACTCTTTTTGGAGTAAGGTTTCCGTAAGCCTCATCATTTATCATCATTACCGGGGATACTCCGCAGAGTCCAAGACAACTAGTCTCCTCAAGAGTAAACAAGCCATCTGTGGTAGTCTCGCCAAAATCAATTTCCAGAATGTTCTTTAAGGAGTCGACTACTGCCTGTCCTCCGGTCACATGGCATGGAAGACTTTTGCAGACTCGAATTACATATTTTCCCCTCTTGTGAGTCGAGAACATAGTATAGAAAGTAAGAACTTCATAAATTCTTGAGAGAGGCAATCCCGTCAGATCCTTCATAACTTCAGCTGCTTCGATTGGTATGAAGTTGCCAAAGTGATCTTGAATTGCGTGAAGAGTATTTATAAGCACATCGCCTTTTTCAAGGCTCTGGCTGCTAATGTTATCATAGATATCAATTACGATTTCACGGACATTTTCTGCAGACATACAAATTCCTCCCTTCAACCCTCTTGTAAGTAGCAAAAGAACCCCCACTAAGGGGGTTCCGGAAAGCCATTTATGGTGAAACTTTGCTAATCGCCCCAAATTTGCATACGGCCAAACAACTCCCACATCTTGTGCAGATTTCTGAGTCTATTTCGTGAGGTTTTCTTACTGAACCGCTTATCGCTTCAACGGGACAGACTCTGGCGCATGCGGTACAACCAACGCATTTGTCTTTATCAATTACTACCCGCATCAAAGATTTGCACTTCTTTGCCGGACATCTTCCCTCTTTCACGTGAGCTTCATACTCATCCCAGAAATATCGCATTGTTGATATCACTGGTTGTGGCGCAGTCTGTCCAAGCCCGCAAAGTGAAGTCGACATTATATTATCGCCAAGATCTTTCAGAAGTTGAAGGTCTTCCATAGTACCTTCTCCTTCAGTTATTCTTTCAAGAATCTCTAGCATTCTACGTGTTCCATCACGACAAGGTGTGCACTGACCGCAAGATTCCTCCACAGTGAACTCCAGGAAGTACTTGGCAACATCAACCATGCAGCTATCTTCATCCATAACGATCATTCCACCCGAACCGATTATCGTGCCCAGTTTTTTCATGTTATCGTATGTTATTGGTGTATCAATCAATTCTAGGGGTATGCATCCTCCACTAGGACCTCCGGTCTGAATAGCTTTCAGCTTCTTCCCTCCAGGGACGCCTCCCCCAATATCGAAGATCAGCTTTCTAAGTGTGATCCCCATGGGAACTTCGACGAGACCTGTGTTCTTTACGTTTCCAGCCAAAGCAAAGACTTTAGTCCCCCTGGAACCATCCACTCCGTACTGACTGAACCATTCGCCGCCATTTGTGATAATCGGAGGAATGTTAGCGTAGGTCTCCACATTGCTAAGCAGAGTTGGTTTTCCCCATAACCCCTTACTTGCAGGAAAGGGAGGTTTCACTCTGGGTATTCCTCTCTTGCCTTCAATTGAGTTTATGAGAGCCGTCTCTTCACCACAGACAAACGCGCCTGCTCCAATTCTTATCTCAAGATCAAACGAGAACCCAGTTCCGAGAATGTTTTCGCCAAGAAATCCGTACTCTCTGGCCATTTTCATCGCGTGAGTCAACCGTTCTATTGCAAGAGGGTACTCAGCCCTAACATATACGAATCCCTTCTGAGCTCCGACTACTCTTGCAGCTATTGTCATAGCTTCTACAATTGTGTGAGGATCACCTTCAAGAACCGCCCTATCCATAAAGGCTCCAGGGTCGCCCTCATCAGCGTTGCAGATTACATACTTCGTGTCGCCTTGTGCTTTCTTCGTCAGATCCCACTTCATCCAAGTCGGAAATCCCGCTCCACCGCGTCCCTTGAGCTCACTTTTCTTCAGTATCTCTACAACATCTTCTCTACTTAGTTCAGAAAGGACCTTATGTAGTGCGAAATAGCCATCTCTGGCAATATATTCATCTATTGAAAGAGGATCAATCACTCCTAAGTTCCTCGTTGCGATTCTCACTTGCTCAGTGAAAAAAGGAAGCTCTTCCTGAGGTTTTTCAGTAAGATTTCCTGAGTCGCCTTTATACAAAAGATCTTCTACTACTCGTCCTTTAAGAATATGTTCTTCTACAATACGAGCTGCATTTTCTGCCGTGATCTTCTGATAGAATACTCCTTCAGGATAGATCACCAAAATGGGTCCGAGGTCACAAGCACCCATACATCCCGTTTCTACCACCCTGACTACGCTTTCCAATGAGTACTTTTTCAGGGTTTCCTCAAATACGTTTTTTACGCTCTTCTCGCCTGCAGAAATGCAAGCTCCTCCGGCACAAATAAGCACCGTGTTTTCAACAGCGGGCACCCTTAATCACCTCTTCGTTATAGTTCTCCTCTTTTCACAATAAGATCTCCGACTACTTTACCGCCGACAATGTGCTGTTCAACCACTCTCTTTGCTTGAGCGGGGGTCACGTGGCCATAAATTATCGGCTCTGATCCCTCGAGATGAACCTCAATTGTGGGCTCAACATCGCAGAGACCAAAACAGCCGGACTGAACGACAGCGACATCCTCAATTCCCTTCTCTTCAAGTGAGTCTACTATCGCCCTTAACGTATCCTTTGCACCTGCGGCAATCCCGCAAGTTCCCATTGCCACGATTACTTTTCCTCTCTTGCCTGAGTCACGCATCTTAAGACCCTTCATTGCGTTCTCTTTGATTTTCATAAGTTCTTCAAGGCTCTTAATCTTTGCCATCACTCGGCCCTCCTATATTTGCCTAATATCTTTGAAACCTCATCAGGGGTTACTCTCCCGAAATAGTCATCCTCGCCTACCAAAACCACTGGAGCCATGCTGCAGGCACCGAGGCATCTAACGGCGTGAATAGAAAAGAGTCCGTCGGAGGTCGGTTCATTCATCTCAACGCCCAGTTCGTCCCGGAGCCTTTCCAGTATCTTATCGGCACCCTTGACATAGCAGGCGGTTCCTAGACAGACTTTTATCTGGTTCTTTCCCTTTGGCTTCATACTGAAGAAATTGTAAAAAGTCACAACTCCATATACCTGACTTAAAGGAATATCGAGTTTCTCAGATACGTGTTGTTGCAGTTCTTCCGAAAGATATCCAAAGATTTCTTGCGCCTTATGGAGTACATTAATTAAAACACCCGTGTTGCCTTTGACAGAATCAATATACTCATCAAGTTCTTCAAAAAGCTTCTGACAATCCGGGCAATTTACTTGAGACAAACCTTGCACCTCCTTTGAGGAAAGAATGTTATTTATTTCACACATGCATTATAACATGCACCTAGAGAAATGGGCTGATTCCTGTGTTAAAATAACCCATGTCCAAGGAGCTGTATAAGGAGGAGATTAGATGGATCTAGAAGCCTTTGTGCGTGACGTTCCGGACTTCCCAAAGGAAGGTGTGGTTTTCAAAGATGTCACTCCATTGTTAAAGGATCCTTTGGCTTTCAGAGAGTGCATACTGCAAATGTCGGAACGGGCAAGGAAGATTGATTTCAATATCATGGTAGCTCCTGAAGCCAGGGGGTTCATTTTTGCGGCTCCTCTAGCTTATGAAATGGGAAAAGCACTGGTACCTGTTAGAAAGCCAGGAAAGCTTCCTTACAAGACTAAAGAGATAGAGTACGAACTTGAGTATGGAAAGGCGACTCTTCAAATGCATGTGGATGCGATATGTAATGGTGATAAGGTACTGATAGTAGACGACATTCTCGCAACCGGAGGGACTATGGAGGCAATTGCTCGTATCATTGAAGATAGTGGTGGAGAAGTAGTTGGAATTCTATGCCTGGCTGAATTGGGATTTCTTAATCCAAGAAAGAGGCTTTCAGGCCACAAAGTGGAGACCTTAATTACTTATTGACGGAGGTTGCAGGAATGCTTAAATATGATTTCTCTTTTGCGTTCAAAGAGACCCTTGAAAGCGGGCTTTCTTTTGATGAAATGATAGATATTTCGAAGACGCTCTCTACGAATTTTGAAAGAGTATTTCAACCACTGCCCGGTTTTCTGCGAATTCTTGAAAGCGATGAAATTCTTGAAGAAGTCAAGGCGTACAGATCTTGGCTGGAACATTTCGACAATTTCGTAGTAATTGGAATTGGAGGCTCGGCACTTGGTAATCAGGCTTTGCACTCCGCACTGAAACCGGTTAGCTGGAACTCTTACGTTAAGGAGAAGCGAGACGGGAACTCCAGAGTGTTCTTGCTCGACAATGTAGATCCTGATATGATTGCATCTGTGTTAGGAGAATTGGATCTAGAAAACACTATATTCAACGTTATCTCGAAGTCCGGGACTACTGCTGAAAGCATGGCGAATTATCTCATCGTTAGAGGATTACTTGAAAAACTCGATCTTCCTATTAAAGACCATTTCATATTTACTACCGATAAACATAAGGGTGTACTCAGACAAATCGCAGACGCAGAGGGTATAAGAACCCTCACTATTCCGGAAGATGTAGGGGGTCGTTTTAGCGTTTTAACACCCGTAGGTTTGCTTTCGGCGATTGCGGAAGGAATTGACATAAGTCTTTTATACGAGGGGGCTAGGTTTGGAAAGGAAAGATATCTCAGAGATGACGTCAAATCAAACCCTGCAGCTGTAAGTGCGCTAATACACTATGCTTATCTAAAAAAAGGGCACAATATCTCAGTAATGATGCCGTATTCAAACAGACTATACACTATTGCCGACTGGTATAGACAGTTATGGGCAGAGTCTTTGGGAAAGAAATTCGATGTCTCCGGAAGAATCGTTCATACAGGGCAAACTCCAGCGAAATCTCTGGGTGCAATCGACCAGCACTCTCAAGTTCAACTATACAATGAGGGGCCTAAAGACAAGATAGTGACGCTCTTGAAGGTAGAGGATTTTGGAAACCAGCTTACAATACCGTTCATACATTCGGACATCGAAGCTTTGTCTTATCTCAATGGAGTTGAGGTTGGAGAATTACTTAATGCGGAGCTAAGGGGAACATCGATTGCACTTGCTGCGAACGGAGTACCCAACATCACTATTTCTTTTCCACAGATAGACGAAGCTCATGTCGGTGAGTTCATCGTCTCCTATGAAATACAGACTGCATTAATGGGTTTCTTGCTGAAAGTAAATCCTTATGACCAGCCTGGAGTAGAGTTAGGAAAGAAATTGACATATGCTTTTATGGGAAGAAAAGGATTCGAGGAAGTAAGGGATAGATATGAGGAGAAAACCTCCTGGAGGTTTGAGTTATGAAGTCTGAGCTTATGAAAATTATCGAGGGTTTTTCGGTCGAGGAAGTGTATTTCACTACTGGAGAACCTATACCAACCTTTGTAATAGTCTCAGTCGAATCCGAGGACCTTCTTCAGAAGATCGGAGAAATGGAAGAGATCGAGGCGGACATCATCGTGATCAGCCCGGATGAGAGAAAGAAACTGGAAAGCGCGAATAGCGATATTTCCAAAGCAGTATTGAATGTCATCGAGTCGGGAGAGAAACTGCTGTAATGGTGGTTGGCTTTGTGGGAAAGGCGGGCAGTGGTAAGTCTACTGCCGCCGAGCGTTTTGAAAGGTTCGGTGCGGAAATAATCTCCCTGGATAAGCTTGGCCACGATGCACTGGAAGAAGAGAAAAAGCAGATAGCTGACTCTTTCGGGAAGAGCATTCTTACTTGCGACAAAGTTGACAGAAAAAAGCTTTCAAAGAAGGTCTTCGAAGACAGCAAACTCCTGCAAAAATTGGATGAAATACTTCACCCGGTTATTAGACGAAAGGCATTGAAAGCTCTTGAGAGATGCCATTCGAAGCTCTGTATAATCGATGGGGCTTTGATCCACGAAATAGGGCTTGCTGACTATTGCGACAAAGTCATTTGGTTTGAATGTACGAATAAATCTTCTGTTGAGAGACTCATGAAGAGAGGAATGAGCAGGGTCCGAGCGGAGTCTATACTCCATTCACAGTCTCACCTTGATTCAATGAAGGAGCGAGTCAATGCTGAGGTCTCGACATCAGGCAGTATTGATGAGACTTTCGAGAAGGTAAGAGAGGTTCTTTTTGAGTGGGGCGTAGTGGTATAATTAGGTCAATTAAACATTTCTTATAAGGAGGTAGGGAAATGCGCAAAAGATTAATTCTTGCACTTCTTATCGTTTCTTTTGCAGTATTCACCTTTGCTGTGACGGAGATTGAGTTTTGGCACGCGATGGGTGGTGCCCAGGGAACCACAGTCAATGAAATCGTGGCATCTTTCAATGAGGCAAACCCTGATATTGTGGTAGAAGCCATTTATGTGGGAAATTACAGTGCTTTGCAGCAGAAACTCCTGGTCAGTGCGGAGAGTAATACTCTACCAGCTCTGTCTCAGGCTTATGGAAATTGGACTGCAAGACTCATTCCTCGAAATGCTGTACAAGAACTTGATTCGTTGATTGCTGATCCTGAAACGGGATTGACCGATGAAGAGTGGGCGGCCATCTGGAGTCCATTCAAGAGAATGGTTACCTGGGGCGACACAGTATACGCTCTTCCCTTCAACAAGAGCACATATGTCCTTTACTACAATACAGACCTCTTTGAGGAATATGGTCTGGAAGTTCCTAAGACAATGGATGATCTCCTTTTTGCAGCAATGATGCTCACTGAGGATAAAAATAACGACGGACAGATTGATCAGTACGGCTTTGGCTTCAGAACTACAATTGATCATTTCATGATATTCCTGAGAGCCAATGGTGGCGAAGCAATTGAGATAAAGCCAGATGGTTCGGTAGAGGTCATTATAAATTCTCCTGAAGCTAAGGAAGCCCTTCAATTAATGTATGACATGGCTCACACTTATAAGGTCGCTCTCTTCCAGGGAGGATATCTTGATGCGCCATTTGGTGATGGCCAGATTGCCATGTTTGTTGAAACAATCGCTTCCGCTTCTTATGTCGATTCCGGTTCAAGAGGAAAGCATGGTTGGGCATGGGCACCAGTTCCGATGTGGGAAGTTCAGGCACCGCCCTTTGCTGGTACGGATGTCGTTATGTTTAAAGGTATCACACCGGAGCAAAAGTCTGCTGCCTGGAAGTTCATGAAGTACCTTATAAGCCCTGAGATCCAGGCTTACTGGTCAGTTAAAACTGGATACATGCCGGTAACGGAAATTGCATTGACGACCCCTCAGTGGAAAGCATATGAAGAACAGAACCCGACTGTCCTAGTTCCTATCAGCCAGATTCCATTTGGCTCGGTAGATCCGAATGTTGCTCTTTGGGACGATGTCAGGACTGTTCTCGGAACGATGGTTGGAGATGTAATTAACCAGAAGAGAACCGTCGAAGAAGGACTCGCCTGGGCCGAACAGGAAATCCTTCTGAAGGTTGCTGAGCAGTAGAAGCATAAGTCAAGAGTAGTTGGAGGCCTTAGGCCTCCTTTTTTTTGTCACAACGGTTGTCCATTTTGAGAAGCTCAAGAATGGTAGTCAAATTTTTTTAGGAGAGATACTGATCTGGTTTTTCTGGTGACACCCAAGAGGCAAAAGCCAGAAATCTTGAATGCTATTATTGAAGAATGACAGTTGCCACGTCTTCCTGTGATTGGGGTAGAATGTATGTGATTTGTGAAGCTGCGGTTCTTCGTGTCAGGATCATTGAAAGGCGGTTCAAAAATGAAGAGATACTTTCACGCGTTCAACTTCTATGCGTTTTCGTTCTCCATACTTCTTTACCTTCTGACTTCGGCCATCAACACTAAGGCTGCAGATTGGGGGCTGTCTTATATAGAAATAGGTCTAATTAACTTTCTAGGCTGTGCTTTCTATGTAGTCTCTGCTCTGATATTTGGCAGGATGGGGGACAAAGTCGGCTTTAAGAGAAGCCTGTCGAATGGCATGTTTTTGATGGCGATATCACTTGCCTTCGGATTCTTCTGGGCTCTTCCCATCCATCTGGTTATATCGGTAATCGGAATGAACGTCTTTTTCGGCTTCTTTTTCCCGTCAATTGAAGGCTTGCTTTCTAAGTCGGAGAAAGCTGCTGGGGTTGATCCTGCGGCGACTGTCATCCGGTTCGTTCTCTCTTGGAGCGCAGGAAACGTTGTTGGGATGGCATTTGGCCCTTTTCTAATTCAAAAACACCCGGTAGCGGTGTTTTCTTATGGGATAACGCTCTGTTTGATTGGAACTCTCCATATAAGATCACACATCAAGAGATACGGTGAAATTCTTCCCGGTCCATTCCACGACAGATTGAAGAATTCTCTTGGCGAAATAGATTTCCCAAAGATTAAGGAGTACAGAAGAGTATATAGATTCACTTTTCTACTGGCAGGAATTATCTATACTAGTGGAATGGCGCTTTTTCCAAAACTAATCTCATCAACTGGGATACCTTTGGAGAATGTCGGGTTCTTGACCGTAGGTGCCAACATCGGAGTCTTTCTGTCCTTTGTTTTCATGAGTTTCTTCCGGTTTTGGGTTGGCAGTCCTAGAATTTCCTTTCTAACAATGATTGCCGTATTTGGAGCTGCACTACTGACCTTTTTTCTGCCCGAAACCGCTCTGACGTTCTTCCTGGCGACTCTCTTTTCAGGCGCGACTTATGCGGTGCCTTACATATTTGCGATATTCTATGGGCTGAATTCTCGAGATGACGATCATGGAAAGCAGGGAGGGATACATGAGTCGATGGTAGGCATTATCTTCGGTGTCGGTCCGCTTATAGGGGGGTATTTTCTTCAAATTTGGGCCAGTCTGAGGAGCATTGGCCTTATGTCAATTGGATTGATTATCATCGTTATCGTAAGTCAAATGACTTTCATCAGAAAGATCAGTTCTGAGTAGTAACAAACCCTATACGACTTGCCGCATAGTTGTACTTCTCGTGAACAGCACTTCCAAGCTAATATGTAATTCCCAATGAGAGTCTGTCTAACTAAGAATTCAATCGTGTTCTGTGTTATAATAGACGCGTTGTTGTGAGTCTAGTGACTTAATATTCCTGATTAAGATCTTGTCCTGTCTATATTGTGTGCTCAGTAACGAATAATTCTTAAGCTGAAAGTTAATACTGAATTATTGGGGAAGGTCTTAATCATTCCGTTCACCTACTTTTTGTCGGAAGATTTGGAAGGAGAAGTGTATGGGTTTCTTTGAGTATCTGGCAAGAAACTACGACCTGGTGCTGATAGAGCTGCTTAATCACATAAAGATTATTGCGATAGCGGTACCGATTGCAATTGGGATTGGCGTACCAATTGGAATAATCGTTTCAAGAAACAAGAAGGTTTCATCGATAGCTCTCTACGGAGCGGGAATTCTCATGACGATTCCCAGTCTCGCCCTCTTCGGTTACATGGTGGTCTTGCTGGCGCCGCTGAAAGCGGGAATTGGTGTAACACCGGCAGTCATTGCTCTAGTGATCTATTCCTTCCTGCCTGTCATAAGGAATACAGTGGTGGCAGTGAATTCGGTCGATCCCAGAATGATAGAGGCGGCCAAAGGCATGGGAATGACTAATAGCCAAATACTTTTCAGAGTCAGACTTCCACTTACTATACCGATTATCATGGCAGGTGTTAGAAATGCGGCGGTTATGGGTGTGAGTGTCGCGACTATCGCCTATCTTATAGGTGCGAGAGGGCTCGGATACTTCATCTTCTCCGGACTCGGAAGATCGAATTTCAATATGGTTCTTCTTGGAGCGATTATTGTCTCGGCATTGGGAATAGGAATGAACTACGGTTTGCTGGCTCTGGAAGAGGCCATTACTCCTAAAGGTCTGAAAATTGAACGGGATAAGTGAGGAGGAGATTGATGTCGATAGAATTCAAGAACGTAGTTAAAGAATATGAAGTCGGATTGAGAGCAGTGGACAATCTGAACATATCATTTGAAGATAAGAAACTTACAATACTCATCGGTCCTTCTGGTTGCGGAAAGACAACCACTCTGAAGATGATCAACAGATTAATTGAAAAGACAAGCGGGGAAATCATTGTCGACGGGACTTCTCTTGACGAAATTGATCCCATCAAATTGAGGAGAAGCATTGGCTATGTGATTCAGGAGATTGGACTCTTTCCTCACATGACCGTTTTCGATAATATTGCCGTTACTCCCAGACTAATGAAGTGGGATGAGTCAAGAATCAAGAAACACGTTCTTGATTTGCTGGATCTGGTTAATCTTGAACCTTCCGACTATTCGGAGAAATATCCAGCCCAGCTTTCGGGTGGTCAACGCCAGAGAGTAGGAGTTGCGAGAGGTCTGGCTTCTGACCCCAAGATAGTTCTTATGGATGAACCTTTTGGGGCAATAGACCCTATTAATCGCGAAAAACTTCAGGACGGGTTTCTCGAGATTCAGTCGAAGATCGAGAAGACGATTATCTTTGTTACTCACGATATTCGAGAAGCGATCAAATTGGGTGATAGGATAGCTATTCTAGACAACGGAAAGCTAGTTCAGTATGCCGACACCATGACGGTGGTTCAGGAACCGGCTAACGAGTTTGTTGAAGATCTTCTTGGTGCAGACAGAGCGTTGAAGGGTCTTGAACTTGTGCGAGTAAGGGAGACCTACGTTCCCGGTGGAAAGTGGATCGAAGATGCAGGTGACTGCGATGTGAAGAAGGCAAAGGATTTCCTAAACAATGAGGGAAGGAAATTTGCCTACGTTGTCGACGGTAACAAGAGGCTTAAGGGCTATGTGATGCTGAAACAGCTTAACAAAGCGTCTGATGTAGAACCATTGAAGAAGTACTTGAGATCGATCGAGACCATACAACCTCTTTCGAATTTGATGGAGGCGATGTCTTTGATCATGAATACCGGGCTTTCCTCATTACCGGTAGTAGATGATAAAGAGAGGCTACTTGGCATCTTGAGGTTCAGAGACCTTGTGAACCTAGTAGGCTCTTATGAATCATCTGATGAGGAGTGAGGCTATGGAAGTCATAGAATATATGGTCGAGAACTCTAGTTATATTATGGAAAGGTTTCTTGAACACATTTTCATATTCCTCGCTTCCTGGAGTATGGCGGTAGTGGCGGGAGTTGCAATTGCAATTTTCGTTACCAGGCCAGGTCATAGAAAAGCCGGTAACCTGGTTCTTTCGATCACAGGAGCAACTCAAGCCGTACCCAGTATCGCAGTGATCGCTCTTGTCTTTCTGTTCATGGGAATTGGAGCCGCACCTGCCGTTGTTGCCCTGTTCCTTTACAGTCTTGTGCCAGTAGTTTTCAATACTGCTTCAGGCTTAATGAATGTCTCGATGAAGATGAAAGAGGCTGCTAAAGGAATGGGAATGACTAACAGGCAGATATTGTGGAAGGTGGAAATGCCTGTAACAGTTCCAACAATGCTTTCGGGAATTAGAAGTTCGGCAACAATAAATATCGGTACTGCCGCTATCGCCGCATCAATTGGTGCGGGGGGTCTCGGAGAAATTATCTTCACAGGACTTCGTATGACAAAGGGTCCGATGATAATTGCAGGAGCAATTCCTGTGACGCTCCTGGCGATAGCAGTAGATATAATCCTAGGTTTTTCGGAGAAGGCTCTTACTTCGAAAGGCCTCAGAACATAGGAAACATGGAGGTGTTTAGTTTTGAAGAGACTATTTCTAATTGCGCTGGTAGTATTAATGGCAACAGCTATGTCGTTTGGCCAGACAAGGCTGAATGTTGGAGCAAAGAACTTCACGGAACAGTATATCGTCAGTAGCATGATTTCGCAACTTCTGGAAGATGCAGGGTTTAGAGTGACCGAGAATTTTGGAATGAGTTCATTTGTTGCAAGAAGTGCACTCGAGACCGGGCAGATTGATCTTTATGCTGACTACACGGGTACTGCCTGGCCCACATATTTAGGTCATGAAAAGATGATTAGAGATCCCCTTGCTCTTTATGATGCTGTGAAGGCCGAGGATCTTGAAAATGGAATCGTATGGCTTGACATGGCCAATTTCAATAATACATACGCTTTGGCTGTAAGAAGGGATTTCGCTGCTGAGCATGGACTACAAACTCTTGAAGATCTTGCAGAACTTACGCATGAAAACCCAGATCTGCTTTTTGGAATCGTATACGAATTCCTCGAAAGAGATGATGGGTTCTGGCCGATGAGTGAGACATACGGTTTTGCTGTGGAAAAGAGGCAAGTTAAGACAATGGAGATAGGGCTAACCTATGAGGCACTTGACAAGAATCAGATAGACGTTGCCATGGTCTTTTCAACTGATGGAAAGCTGGAGAAATACAATCTTCTAGTACTCGAAGATACAAAGAATTTCTTCCCGTCATACAATCTTGCCGTTACTGTACGTAAGGAAGTACTGGATAACAATCCCGAGATAGAAGAGATCTTGAGACCAATATCCGTGTATCTTACAGAACCAATAATGATCAGGTTGAATTATTTGGTAGACGCCGGTGGTTATGAGCCAGATGAAGTTGCCGAAGGATTCCTTAAGGGATTGGGTCTGATAGATTAAGTTAGTTCATATTGGATTTAGAGAGCCGCCTCAGGGCGGCTTTGTTATTGTACCGGCTGAATAATGATTAATTTCGCAATGTTGTGGCGGCTTCTATGTTCACTGAAGCCAACGAAACAGACCTTCTCAGTGGCGTTGTAGGTAGACACCCCGTCTGGCTTGCTATGATATAATCAGTCGAATATGCTTTCAGGAAGGGAGGAAACAAAGTGTCAGAGAAATTTGTGTACTATTTTGGAAAGAAGAAGGCCGAAGGCGACGCGAAGATGAAAAATCTTCTTGGCGGAAAGGGAGCAAACCTATCCGAGATGGTTAAGATAGGGATACCTGTTCCTCCGGGCTTCACTATTTCCACAGAGGTCTGCAAGTACTACTACGAGCATGGTAATACATATCCAGAAAGCCTGGAGAATGAAGTAGAAGAAGCTGTAAAGCTTTTGGAAGTAGAAACCGGAAAGGGATTTGGTTCTACTGAGAGACCATTGCTTGTTTCGGTGAGGTCAGGAGCGGCAATCTCAATGCCTGGCATGATGGACACGATTCTGAATCTTGGTCTCAATGATGACACTGTAAATGGTTTGATCAGAGAGTCAGGCAATCCCAGATTCTGCTACGACGCCTATAGAAGATTTCTTCAGATGTTCGGAGACGTTGTTCTGAAAATCGAGCACTCCGAGTTCGAAGGAGCACTGAAGAGCATCAAGAAGGAAAAAGGCGTGAAACTTGATACGGAACTCGATGCAGAAGATATGAAAGAGGTTGTCAAGAGATATTTAGAGGTCTACAAGAAGGCTGGCAAAGAGTTCCCTCAGGATCCTTGGAAACAATTGTGGATGGCTACCGACGCAGTATTTGGAAGTTGGATGAATGAAAGGGCGATAAAGTATCGTGCCCTCAATGGAATAAGAGAGGGAGAACTCCTGGGAACTGCGGTTAACGTTGTGGCAATGGTTTTTGGCAACACGGGAGAAGATAGTGGAACGGGAGTTGCATTCACGAGAGATCCTAATACCGGCGAGAAGCAATTTTATGGAGAGTATTTGCCTAACGCTCAGGGAGAGGACGTTGTTGCCGGAACGCGTACACCATTCCCTCTAACAAAACTCCAGGATATTAATCCGGCAGTTTACGATCAGTTGCTAGATATCTTCAGCAAACTGGAGAATCATTATCGAGACATGCAGGACATTGAATTTACTGTTGAACACGGGGTTCTGTATTTGCTTCAGACTCGTAATGGAAAGCGGACTCCTTACGCAAGCGTCAAGATCGCGGTTGATCTCGCTGATGAAAAGAGAATTTCCAAAGAAGAAGCAGTTATGAGAGTCACTCCCGAACATATTGAGACTCTTCTTCACCCCTATTTCACCAAAGAGACTATGGAGAGTGCAGAGCTCCTCGCAAAGGGAATAGCAGCATCTCCGGGAGCGGCGGCCGGAGTAATTGCCTTTGACCCAGAAACGGCAGAAAGAATGGTTAAAGAAGATAGCAAATCTGTCATTCTTGTTAGGCCGGAGACTTCTCCAGAGGATATTGCCGGAATGGCGGCTTCCCGGGGGATTCTGACCTCCACTGGAGGCAAGACTTCTCATGCCGCAGTCGTCGCCAGAGGAATGGGCAAGACCTGTATTGTAGGCTGTGAAGCAGTTGAAGTTGATCAGAAGACAAGAGTCATGAAGGTGAATGGAAAGATTATAAAGGAAGGCGAATGGATAAGTATCGATGGTACATCTGGTGAAGTCTTTATGGGCAAGCTGGATTCCGTTAAGCCTCAGGGTCTTGAAGGGCCTCTAGCAAAGCTTCTCAGTTGGGCAGACGAAATCAGGAAGCTCGGAATAAGGACCAACGCCGACACTCCGAATGATGCGAAGATAGCTCGGGAATTCGGTGCTGAAGGAATAGGTCTTACGAGAACCGAGCACATGTTCTTCCAGGAAGACAGGATTTTTGCTGTCCGACAGATGATTACCTCTAATACCAAAGAGCAGAGAGAAAAATCTCTGGCAAAAATTCTTCCGATGCAGGAAGAGGATTTTTATGGAATATTCAAGGCTATGGAAGGCCTTCCTGTAACAATAAGACTTCTCGATCCCCCTCTTCACGAATTCCTTCCAAAAGATGACGAGGACGTGAAAGAGCTTTCCGAAGAGATGGGTATGACCTATGAGGAACTCAAGGCAACTATTGAAGATCTTCATGAATTCAACCCGATGATGGGATTCAGAGGTTGCAGACTTGCTGTAGTTTATCCTGAAATAGCTGAAATGCAGACTAAGGCGATAATTGGAGCAGCTCTTCGGTTAGTGAAGGAAGGAAAATCAGTCATTCCCGAAATAATGATTCCATTAATTGTCGAAATAGAAGAATTGAAGTACGTCAAATCGATAATCATTAAGGCGGCCGAGGAGCTGATTGCTGAGTCGGGTACAAAGCTTGAATACAAGGTTGGAACAATGATTGAGGTTCCGAGAGCCGCACTGACTGCAGATGAAATAGCCAAAGAAGCAGAGTTCTTTAGCTTCGGGACAAATGACCTTACTCAAATGACCTATGGGTTTAGTAGAGACGACTATGGAAAATTCGTCGGCCATTACTTGGAGAAGGGCATTCTAGAGAGTGATCCATTCCAGAAGTTGGACAGAACTGGTGTTGGACAGCTCGTTAAAATGGGAACAGAGAAGGGACGCTCAACCAGGCCCGATCTTAAGGTTGGAATCTGTGGTGAGCATGGTGGAGAGCCTTCGTCGGTTGAATTCTGTCATATTGTGGGTCTCAATTATGTCAGTTGTTCTCCTTACAGAGTTCCCGTGGCTAGGTTATCGGCAGCTCAAGCAGTAGTGAAGAATAGATAATCATTACTTCAGGCCGCGCCCGAGGGTGCGCGGCCTTTACTATTTTGGAGGTTTGCCTATCATGGCAGCGTTGATCTCGGGATATCTAGCACAAACAGGATTCGCCACGGTAAGCTGGGAGAATTGGGTAATGTTTGCAATTGCGGGTCTTCTTGTCTATCTTGCGGTTGCGAAAGATGCTGAACCGCTTCTTCTTGTGCCAATTGCATTCGGAATGGTAATTGCAAATATTCCTCCAGAGGTCACTGGAGTTTTTACTCCTGGCACTGGCATTATGTGGATTCTGCAACAGGGATTGATGCTAGGAATATATCCCCCTTTGATATTTCTCGGTATTGGAGCGGTGACTGACTTCTCTTTCGTGTTAGCTAATCCCAAGACACTCTTTCTGGGGGCTGCTGCTCAGATAGGGATTTTCATTACCTTTCTTGCAGCGAACTGGATGGGATTTTCAATTGCAGATGCCGCAGCGATAGCAATCATTGGTGGAGCCGACGGACCTACTTCCATTTACGTTGCAAGCATTTTGGAATCCCAGTTTCTTCCCATTATTGCAATAGCTTCTTATTCATATATTGCATTGATCCCTGTTCTTCAGCCACCAATAATGAGAGCTCTCACTACTCGGAAGGAACGCTCGATAACAATGGGAAAGAAGCTCAGGAAAGTATCTAAGCTCGAAAGAATTGTCTTCCCGATTGTCGCAACTATTGCGATTTCGCTGATCGTTCCTCAGGCACTTCCGTTAGTTGGGATGTTGATGTAATGATTTTGGGATTGGGTTGCGCTGCCTTCATTGTAGCAACTGCTTCGGGAATTCTATTCGCAAAGCTGATGAATATGTTTTCAGTGAACAAAGTGAATCCTTTGATAGGCGCCGCAGGTGTTTCTGCTGTTCCAACCGCCGCAAGGGTGGCACAGAAAGTAGCATCGGAGGAAGATCCGACAAACTTCGTTCTTATGCACGCTATGGGGCCGAACATCGCTGGTGTGATCGGATCGGCAGTTGCTGCGGGGGTATTCCTTTCAATAATATGATAATGTTGAGTAGGAGGACATAATGGCCGAAAAGAAGCAGTTTCAAGTTAATATCAATCACACTCTGTGTAAGAAGTGCGGCATATGCTATTGGATATGTCCCACGAAAACGATCACTAAGGGTGAGCTGGGAAGGCCACAGATAGTTGATCATAAGACCTGCATTGGTTGCCTTATGTGTGAAAACGCTTGTCCTGATTTTGCGATCGATGTTCATGAGATAGAGGCGGTGAAAGAAAATGCGTGAGTTTATGCTGCTTCAGGGTGATGAAGCATGTGCACTTGGAGCGATAAAGGCTGGATGTAAGTTTTTCGCCGGCTATCCAATTACGCCGGCCACAGAAATTGCAGAGACTATGGCAAGAGAGCTTCCAAAGATTGGAGGAACTTTCATTCAAATGGAGGATGAAATTGCAAGTGCGGCAGCAATAATTGGCGCATCACTCGCAGGTGAGAAATCAATGACTGCAACTAGTGGTCCGGGTTTTTCTCTGATGCAGGAAGCCATAGGATACGCGGCTATGACTGAAACTCCTACCGTAATAGTTAACGTACAGCGAGGCGGGCCCTCAACAGGTATGCCCACAAAGACGGCTCAAGGAGATATCATGCAAGCGAGATGGGGCACTCATGGGGATCACCAGATTATTGCCATTTACCCCTCAAATGTTGAAGAAGTTTACAAGTATATTATCACCGCCTTCAATTATGCGGAATTATATAGAACGCCGGTAATCTTTCTGATGGATGAAATTCTGGGTCATATGAGGGAAAGTGTTTATCTCCCACATGATTCAGAAATTATGGAAGTTCAAAGAGTGGGTGAGACAGAAATGGCCGAAGATGATATCTTCCATCCTTTTGAAGGTGATGATCAGATGATGGCCACACCACTTGTTAAGATGGGGAAGTCGAGATTTCATGTTTCCGGCCTTGTTCATGACGAGTCGGGGTTTCCTGTTGGATCACCATCTGATTCTGCCAGGCTGCTGAGAAGGCTTGACAACAAGATCAGACTTCACAGTGATGAAATAGTCATATATGATGAGTATATGACAGAGGATGCTGAAATACTTGTTCTAGCATATGGATCGGTTGCTAGAAGCGCAATCAAGGCCGTAAAGATGGCAAGAGAGGACAAGATCAATGTTGGACTCTTCAAACCTGTTACCATTTGGCCATTTCCAAGTACAAGACTCAGGCAGCTCCTGAAAAAAGTAAGTGCCGTAATTGTTGCCGAGATGAACCTTGGGCAAATTCTCTATGAAGTGTCCAGATTAAACAAGCGTGGCGCAAAAATTGAGCATCTGAGTAAAGTTAATGGTGAATTAATAACTCCACAGGAAGTTCTCGACGCTATATCGAGGGTTAAGTCCGAGATAATGGATCTATAGAGATTCAAATACAATGATTCTTCCTTCTTTTTGCGAACAGTATGTTAAAACTTTTGCTAATTGAGCGGCCTCTGTGGTAGAATTACAGCGAAATTACCTGCAAAAGGAGGAAATCTCAATGGAAATCCTGAAGGTCAGTTCTAAATCTAATCCGAACAAGGTAGCAGGTGCCATAGCCGGGGTAATCTCAAAGAACGAGCAAGTAGAACTTCAGGCCATTGGCGCTGGTGCTGTGAATCAAGCAGTAAAGGCAGTTGCCATCGCTTCCAGATTCCTCAGAGAACAGGGTACTAGGGTATATATGGTCCCTGGATTTGTGGAGATTCAAATTGGCGAAGAGATGCGAACGGGGATCACCATTAAGATTGTTTCTGAGAAAGACGAAAGTAAGTAATGGGGGTTCGATAGTCTCTGATAGTCGGGGGGGGAGGTCTTTGATCTCTTCCTTTTTTATGTTAGGAGTGTGTCAATGAAGTCAGTATTACGAAATGAAGGAGGTAGCGAATGCTTACAGTAAGCGATATGCTAGGTATAGCCTTGAAGATCGAAAGCGCGGGTTACTCATATTATGAAAAGCTCAGTGAAAGAACTTCTGGAGAAGTCAAGGCTCTTTTTCTAAGGCTGGCTGAGCAGGAAAGAGAGCACGCAGACAAATTCAGAGAACTTCTCAAGGATGTGGGAAAGACTTCAACAACGCAGGACTGGGACGACAATGTCGGTTATCTCAAATCTTATGCCGAAATATCAATTTTCCCCCGAATCGAGTCTTCCGAGGTTCCACAGAATTTGAACAAGGCGATTAGTAGCGCAATGGAAGTGGAGAAGGACAGCATCATATTCTATTCCGATCTTTCCTCCTTCATTCCCGACAGTAATGAACTGAAGAAGATAATCGAGGAAGAGCGCAGACATCTTCACGATCTCGTTAAGCTTTATGGTTCTTTGTAGATAACAAAGCCAGCGGCCAATGCATTAGTCTTTTTAGGTGACTGTTTGTTTAGAAATCTAGAGTAGAGTTGCCGGTGGTTGATATTGATCATCTTTGTGATACAATTACCGATGGATGATTTTTCTTGGAGAGTGACTTCTATGTCGGAAACGATTGTTGACTGTGGAACTGTTTTGTTCACCGACCGGTGCGGGAGTCACTTTTGTCCTCTTTGTAACAGGATGTCACTCTCTCGAATAATTTATTCAATCGAGATGGTAATAATCAAGATTGTGAATGTAATAGACTCCGATAAGAGACCTCACGAAGATTCGTGAGGTCTCTTTTTTTTGGGTGATAATTCATAATAAGAGGAGGGATCTTGTGAGCAATGAAAAATCGGCTTATCAGGAAGTGAGGGAGCAGGAAGACAGAAGTAAAGGTCTGGGCAAAGGGGGACTTCTTGTACTTGGTCTGCAGCATGCGTTCACGATGTTTGGGGCAACGGTCTTAGTACCATACCTTACTGGCGTTCCCGTAAATGTGGCGTTATTTACTGCAGGCGTGGGCACTCTTCTTTTCCATCTGCTAACACAGTGGAAAGTACCGGTGTTCCTCGGGTCAAGTTTTGCGTACATAGCTCCAATTAATGCCGTCATTCTTTATCACGCTAATGCGGCCGACACTTTCGGTTCAGTACCGGAAGCAATTTCTGCAGGATTTGCGATTACTCCCGACATGATCGCCTATGCTACGGGAGGAATATTGATAGCGGGTCTTGTTCAGGTGGGAATCGCAATTCTAATTAAAGTGCTTGGGGTAAGCAAATTTGAGAAGATTTTCCCACCGGCTGTCGCCGGAACAATAATTGCAGTAATAGGCTTGAATCTAGCCCCAACTGCGATAAGTATGGCGAGTTCCAACTGGTGGATTGCGGTTGTCTCTCTGGGTACAGCGGTGATTGTCAGACTTTACGTAAAGGGATTTACTAGGCTAATTCCCGTTATGTGTGGAATAATCGTGGGTTACATTGTGGCTGCAGTAACGGGGAATGTCTCATTCGAAGCGGTAAATCAGGCAAGTTGGGTTGGGATTCCCTCCTTTGTGCTTCCTAAGTTCTCAATTTACTCGCTTACGGTTCTTGTTCCTGTAGCGCTAGCACCAACAATAGAGCATTTCGGAGATATCTTTGCGGTGTCGGCCATCACTGGCAAGAAATTCTATGATGACCCGGGCATACACAGGACGCTAGCTGGAGACGGAATCGCCACTGCTGTTGCCGGTTTCTTTGGAGGTCCCGCTAATACTACCTATAGTGAAAACACCGGTGTTCTTGCGATTACGAAGGTCTTTAATCCTGTAGTAATGAGGATAGCCGCGGTATTTGCAGTGATACTCTCATTTGTGCCGAAGGTGGGAGCACTGATTCAGTCAATTCCCACTGCAGTAATGGGCGGAATTGAGATATTGCTGTTTGGAATGATTGCTGCCGTTGGAATGAAGACACTTATAGAAAACAGGGTGAAAGTTGATGGTAAAAATCTCATAGTGATATCGGTAATGCTTGTGGTTGGTATAGGTGGTGCAGCAATAGGAATTGGTCCAGTGAGATTCGAAGGGATAGGACTTGCTGCACTCGTAGGGTTAGTCCTAAATGGAATATTTGTGGTGACAAAGGCTCCTGAAGAATAGAGAAAACCGCGCAATTTTTCATAGAGGTGCCAAGTGGGCACCTCTTTTGTTATACTATCTCAAATGGAGGTGAGTTTGGTGTTAAAGGGTCGGCTAGTCTATCTCAGGGAATATCGGAAGAGCGACATTGCTCTTGCTCACAAGTACATAAACGATTACGAAGTTAGGAGAATGCTGGTTCCTGGGATTCCCTTTCCTCTCAGGCTGGAAGAGGAAGAGAAGTGGTATGATTCTCAGAGTGCCTTCAAGGATACATATAACTTCGCAGTTTCGAAGATTGAAAATGACGAATACATTGGGGGATGCGGCATCAACGAGGTTGACTGGAAGAATAGGGTGGCAACGGTCGGGATTTTTCTCGGAAGGCAGTTCTGGAACAAAGGGTTTGGAACGGACGCAATGAAAACGCTTCTGATATTCATCTTTGACCAGATGAATATGAACAAAGCAAAGCTTAACGTCTACTCCTTCAACAAACGTGCAATCAAATCGTATTTAAAATGTGGTTTCCAGATTGAGGGAACACTGAGGCAAGAAATCTTCAGGGATGGAGCATTCCATGAAGAAATCATAATGGGAATTCTGAAAACTGAACTTCAAAGGGATGACTAAACTTCATTGTAAAGCTCAATGAACTCTACTTCAAGTGAGAACTTGTCCTTCAAGAGCTGTCCGAGATTCATTACTCCGAAGCGTTCACTTGCATAATGCCCGACCCAGAAGAAGTTGATTCCGATTTCTCTTGACATTTCTCGGGTTGGCTCACGTACTTCACCAGATACGAAAGTGTCAACGACACCTTCAAGTTTGTTCAGGGAAGATGAAGAGCCACCCGATATTATGCAGACCCTCCTGATCAAATCAGTGTTTTTGTAGCAACCAATATCTTGATCGGGAAACAGGAGTGAAAGAACCTTTCGAAACTCATGAACAGACGTCGCCTCCGACAGCTTTCCAATGAGGCCAACATCGAATCTTTCCAGATCCCGAAGCCCCAGCCTTTCCGATATAGCATAGTTGTTTCCGTAAGGGATATTTGAATCAAGCGGTAGGTGATAACCCATAAGAGTAATCCCTGAACGCAACACTTTGTCAACTCTTCTTTTCAAGTGACCGGTGAGTCTGAAGAAATCTTTACCGAAAATCCCGTGGTGAACTAATATGGCATCTGCTCCCGAGAGTATAGCCTTTTCAACAAAAGCTTCGTTGAAAGACACTCCAGTCACAATCCTCTTGATATCTCGGTCTCCCTCAATCTGAATTCCATTGTGACAGTAATCATCAAATTTTTCTGGTTCCAGAACCGAGTTTAAGAACTTCTCAACTTCTATCGGTTTCATGTGGCCTCCTTTGCTGCAAATTACATAATAGGGTGTTTTCCAGACAGAGAATATTCTATCATAGAGAAGGCTGTCAGAAAATCGTCTCCCAGTAAAAAAGAGTGGTGCAGTGCACCACAATAATCCACATCTCTAAACAAGGGGTTTATCTATTTAAATACAAGCACATATATATTAATTAGCGTACAAATTATTATGTGCTTATGCTTTACATGTTGAATAATATAACATAATATAGATTATAAGTCAAGCTAGAGATCATAAAATTTAATTATGGTCTCCATAATTATCATGTTTATCCAGTTATTCATCATTATCAGGAACTGAATCGTCAATTTTGGATTACCTCTTTCGGAGCTGGTTCGTACATGCTAAACTTAGTAGTACGGATTCCTTACTGTGGAGGCGTAGATGGCTTACAGTCTTCTAAAATCCTATCTCAATGTTGAAGAAGCTAAGGAGATCAGAAAGTCACTTCTTGTGATGGCACTTCCAGCCATAGGAGAAAACGTCCTCCAAATGCTGTTAGGAATCTCAGACACCGCTTTTCTTGGTCATTATGATTGGAGAATAATGACAGCAGTCGGCACTGCCAATCAAGTAGTTTTCATTTTTCAGGCAGTTCTAGTAGCTATTTCGACAGGGTCGATGGTCTTGATTTCAAATAGCTATGGAGCTGGTAATCGTCAGAGAGTGAATCTCATCGCCTGGCACGCAATCTATCTGAGTGTGATGACCGGTCTCGTCCTTTCATTTAGCTCACTATTTTCTGAGAACCTTCTTTCGCTGCTCTTTCCCTCCAGCGATTCCTTTATGCAGGTGAACGGGAGCAACTATCTTAGAATTATCATGGCCGGTTTTCCAGCAATGAGCATAATGATTGTGCTCGGGGCCACACTGAGAGGAGCCGGTGATACAAGATCACCGCTTATTGTTGCTCTTGCCGCAAACGTCTTGAACGTCTTTCTTGATTATGCGATGATCTTCGGCAAATTCGGTTTCCCTGAGATGGGTGCCGTTGGAGCGGCGCTCGCAACAGTTATTTCTAGAGTAGTCGGATCTATAATCATAGTAATCCTGTTGTTTCGAAACAGAAGGATATCAATTTCGAAAAGGCCTCAGAGATTTTCGAAATGGCTGATCAAAGAGATTTTCGTTCTCGGATTGCCAGCTGCAGTAGAAAACTTTGGATTCTCGTTTGGAGTCCTGGTTTTTGCGAATATCCTCTTCATTGCTGGTCCCCAGGCGTACGCGGCTCACAGAATAGGAATTCAAGTTGAGTCACTTTCTTTCATGCCAGCTTGGGGAATGGGGGTGGCCGTTACCGCGCTTGTAGGAATATACAATGGGGGAAAGAAGAGGAGGTTGTCTATTGGTGTGGTAAGGCAGGGGTGGTTCATTGCCCTCGGAATTTCATCAATAATCGGAATGGCCATTACCCTTTTTCCAGATCTCTTCATATCAATTTTCACAAATGAAGCGGCGCTAATTGAAGAAGGAAGACTTCCCGTAAGAATAATCGGTTTGTTCCAAGTGGTTATGGGCACCGATTACGCGGTGACCGGTGCACTTAGAGGAATGGGTGATACAGCATTCCCTATGAAAGCATCCCTGGTGGCGATGTGGCTTATTCGGCTCCCTGTTGGCTTTGTGCTTGTTAGGTATTTGGACCTAGGGCTATTTGGTGCTTGGATTGGAATGATGGCCGACATGGCGTTCAGAACAACACTTAAATTCATCAGATTCTACTCAGGCAAATGGGAGAGTACTGCAGATTCTATCCAGGCAAGATCAAACTGAAGTCTGGTCTCCACGCGGAACTTGAAAATCTGGTAGACTGCACCGAAAACTAACTACCAACATACTATCTCTTCTCTGAATCCTGTAATTCGGTAATTGCTTTGGTCTTTTAAGGCGCTTTTGGTAAGATAGTGTAATGTTTAGGGGTTTTTTCACCGACCTCAACTGTGTACGCCAAAGGAGGAGTCTCTTTGAGAGTGGTAGGAATTGACGAGGCCGTATCAGCGGTAGCTGACAACTCTTCTGTAATGATAGGAGGATTTTTGGGTTGTGGTTCTCCAGACAACATAATTCAAGGGATCGTAGAAAGGAAAACTCGGGGTTTGACTGTAATAGCTAATGACACTTCCTTTCCAGACAGAGGGATAGGAAAGATAGTTGTCGGCAAGTGTGCAGCAAAAGTCATTGTTTCTCACATCGGTACAAATCCGGAGACTCAACGCCAAATGATTGAGGGAGAACTGGATGTGGAACTTGTTCCCCAGGGCACTCTAGCGGAGAGAATAAGGGCCGGGGGCGTTGGGCTGGGAGGGATTCTTACGCCAACTGGTGTTGGAACCGTGGTTCAAGAAGGAAAGAGAATTATCGCAGTTGATGGGAAAGATTATCTAATGGAACTGCCGCTCAGAGCTGAGTTTGCACTTGTGAAAGCGAAGAAGGCCGATTACTTCGGTAATCTGGTCTTCTCTTTAACTGCGAGGAATTTCAATCCACTAATCGTTCTTGCCTGTAACACAGTGATTGTTGAAGTGGAAGAGATTGTGCCTGTCGGCTCGATCTCTCCAGATGAGATTCATATTCCCGGTGTTCTTGTTGATTATGTTTCAGTAGGGAGTGTCGTCGGATGATTGGTGCAAAAGAACTGATTGCCAGAAGAATCGCAGCTGAACTACGCGACGGAGATTTGGTAAATCTGGGAATCGGTATACCCACTCTTGTTTCGAACTATTTACCTGCAGGTGTAAGTATATACTTTCAGTCAGAGAACGGTATTGTTGGAATGGGACCAGTTCCGGAAAAAGGGATGGAGAATAGAGACTTGACCAATGCGGGCGGTCAATGTATTACAGCTCTGCCAGGTTCTGCAATCTTCGACAGCGCGATGTCGTTTTCAATTATAAGGGGCGGACATCTTGACATAACTGTCTTAGGAGGTCTACAAGTTGACGAGAGAGGGATTCTCGCTAACTGGATGGTGCCCGGCAAGATGGTGCCCGGAATGGGCGGCGCCATGGATCTGGTAACTGGAGCAAAGCGTGTGATAGTTGCAATGACCCACACATCGAAGGGAAATCCGAAGATTGTCAGGGAGTGCTCACTTCCTATCACTTCAAACAGACCAGTCGATCTAATAGTGACAGAAATAGCTGTAATTCAGCCAACTAAGGCAGGACTACTTCTCAGAGAAAAATCTAGAGAAGTTACTGTCGAAGAAATTGTAAAGCTAACAGAAGCACGATTGATAGTCAGCGATAATCTCAAAGACATTCTTGATTAAATGAGCGATTTTCGGAATAACTTGGTTTGTTCCGTCTATAGTAGAAACTCCGGCTGGGATAGTCTTGCTGCATGTATTTTTTGGATTTTTTTTTGGTGAATTCGTTGTGCCAATTCTTGAGAGCAAGACATCGATTGTTTACCGATTCCCCTTTGGAATCCAAGTAAATAATTCCGCAAAGTGCTCTGAAAGGAGTTTTTTTCTCCAAGCCATAAATGGAAGGACTTTAGAGGTTGTAAATTCTACATGTCTAAGATTTTTGATTTGGATTACGTACTAGACTGACAAAGAAAATCAGAATATTTGCTCAATAATTACCTATACTTGCCTCAGATAGTTTCTCACTGTCAAAATGAAGCCTAAGAGTATTTCGAAGAATTGTGGTAAACTTTCTCAGAAAATGCTTTCTGTAAGGGATGCATACTTGAATGTAGTCCCAAACGTCTGTTCTTGCGATTGAAACCTATCACTTATTCTATTTTTTTCCAGGAGGTACAACATGAAGAAGACACTGCTAGTACTTATTGCTTTCTCGATTCTGGCAACTACATCTCTATTTGCACTTATTAGTGGCGATGCGCCCGTTAAGGGCGAACTACCTTTCCTTCTCACTAACGCTGGCCAGGGTCCCGGTGGAAAGATGGCAAGGCTCTTGATCTGGCAGTCGAAAGCCATTGAAGAGACGGACTTTGATTACAACGCAGAGCCATTAAGAGACAATCCCGACGATCTAGTTACAAGAGATTACAAAATGCTGTTCGTAATAATTGGATCTTCTGCGAAAGGCCTCGGAGCCTCAGGTATAACGATAGAGGAGGAAATCTCACGCTTGAACAAGATGATCGCCGAGGCAAAGGAATTGGGGCTCTACATAATTGCGGCACATATCGAGGGTAAAGAGAGAAGAGGAAATCCGGGAAGCGCTGACGAGCAGTCAATTGATGCTATTGCTCCCTATGCTGATTACCTAATAGTAGTGAAGAGCGGTAATCTCGATGGTAAATTCACGAAAATTGCTCAGGAAAACAATGTTCCTCTTACCTTGATTGACAACACAATTGACTTCATGGAAGTCATCAAGCAGATGTTCAAGAGCGAATAGGCGAGTGAGCGACGGTGAAAATGATTTCGCTACTTTCGGGGGGAGTCTAGATGTATCTTGAAACGACAATAGTGGCAATTGTTATGGTTGCAACCTTTGCAATAGCTAGCTGGAAGCTCAAGTCGCCTGAAATCTCGATGGTAATTACAGCCATTGTAGGTGCACTTGTGGGCGGGTTTGGTTTCCCCTCCAGACTACTTGTAGAGGGCATGTTTACTTATTTTGACGTTGGCCTCGTATTCTTGACGGCCTCGGTCTTCATTAACATCTATTCCGAGACCGGAGCAATGAACGCTCTCGTTCGCTGGATAGTGAAGAAATTCTACGACAGAAAATGGTTCATGCTTGTTCTTCTTGGAATACTGTTGATTATTCCGGGTGCACTGACTGGAGCGGGCAGTGTGTCCATATTTGTGGTTGGCGGTTTGGTGGCCTCCGTAATGAACTATATGGGGTTCTCTAAGAAGAGAGTCGCAGCTTTCATTTATCTGTTCGCTATGCTTGCCGCAGTTGCTCCGCCAATAAATCTCTGGGCGATGCTGATGGCCGCTCAGGCGAACATGCCGTATGTTGGTTTTAATGTAGTACTGCTTGTACCTATAGTAATAATTGCTTTGTTTACTATTCTCTACACTGGGTTCAGCAAGACACCTTCGAGGAAATCAAAGGAAGAGATACTTA
Organism: Mesotoga sp. BH458_6_3_2_1; assembly: GCF_003664995.1. Classification (NCBI taxonomy): domain Bacteria; kingdom Thermotogati; phylum Thermotogota; class Thermotogae; order Kosmotogales; family Kosmotogaceae; genus Mesotoga; species Mesotoga sp. BH458_6_3_2_1. Next base: position 320,611 of record NZ_JFHL01000002.1, read on the forward strand.
AGGAGCTTCCAGAGCCGCTGACAGGGATGAATTGGGGTAAGATTCTTCTCCCGTTTGCCGCTCTAATTGTGATAATCCTCCTGATGCAATACGCTGCATTCAATATACCTGTCATTGGATTGCCACTTACTTTCCTAATCTGTGCTTTCGTGGCAGTCATGATGGATCGCGATCGCTTGAAGATCCGGAGATGGTATGGAGTCATGTTGAAGACCGTCGATCAGGTTTTCCCGCTTCTTGCTACCGTAATTAGCGTTGGAGTGCTTGTGAATATAATGACGGCAACGGGAGTGAAAGGTCTTCTGGCAATAACCTTTATTACTCTTCCGATGGCATTCATCTATATCACGGCTTTGGTTTTCGCCCCGTTTGCTCAAGGAGCGCTTAGTTATGGAAGCGCGATTATTCTTGGTACGCCGATAATATTTCTTTTCAACTCGATGGGACTGAATGTCACTGTGACTGCTGCTGCGCTCAGTTTTCTATTCCCCCTTGGTGACTGCTTGCCACCTTCTCGAATCGTTGGAAGGCTTACGGTTGAAACGGTGGGTTACGAAGGGAGCTATATGTCTTTTCTGAAAGCAATAGCAATTCCATGGCTGTTCATGGGTGCAGTTGGCTTGTTGATGCTAATCTTCCCAAACCAGCTAGATTTCCTTGTGGTTTATTGATGGGGGTGAGATGATGCTAATTTTTCTTGACACAGTGATTTATTACCTTTATTTCATAATGACCGGTGTTTTTGCCCTTCTGCTTCTTAGGAATCTGTTCAAACGCGAGAGAAGAAAGGGCTGGGTTTACGACATTGTCTATTCTTATGTAATAATGACTTTTATCCTCCGGATAATTGGGATCAAGTGAGGGGTTGAATGATATGAAGAATTCAATCAGTCTAAAAATTCTCTTTCTTGTCCTCTCAGGTATTCTAGGGATTCTCGGTGGAGTCGAGTTCTGGGAGCTTCGACATTACAAAGAGACTGTAGTTGTCTCTGAAGACTTCACCGAAAAGATAATGTTGAGTGAATACCTTCCAAGCCTGAAGGGCACCTGGGGTGATACTCCCATATACATATATGATTCAGGAGTTCCCGGAGGATCAATGCTCATTCTTGGGGGAACTCATCCGTATGAGCCGATTACTACGGTTGCCGCTTACGTGATAATGGAGAACATTGATGTTGAAAGCGGAAAAGTCTACATTATTCCTCATGCAAATATGAGTGCATCGACCCTTGGAATGCTGGGCAATGCTTATCCCAAGTACTTCTCAGTTGAGACGCCTTGGGGAGAGCAGAAATACAGAATCGGAGACAGAGGTACGAATCCCCTAGATCAGTGGCCCGATCCATTCACATACGTTCACTATCCATCGGGTCAGAATCTCGCCTACCAGGACATCAGAAACCTAAACAGAACCTTCCCGGGGCGAGAAAACGGTACTCTTACTGAAAGGATATCGTTCGCAATTATGGAACTAATCAGAAACGAGAATATCGACATCTTCTTTGATTACCATGAAGCTTCCCTGATGTACCCGGTTGTGAGCACTTACGTTGCGCACGATGATTCGATGGACATTGGAATGATGGCAGCAATGATGCTTAGCGCCACACAGTTTCCCATGAAGATTGAAGCCTCGCCGAAGAACCTGAGGGGCTTGACTCACAGAGAAGTTGGAGATTTCAGCGATACACTTGCTTTGCTAATGGAGACACCTGAGCCCTTTATCGACAGAGTGGTTGGGAAGATGACAGAAGACCTCATGGTTGAAGGTATCGATGAATTCCTTCAGACTGCCGCGGAAAAGGGTCTTCTTTACTGTGACTACGACATCAAAGAAGGGTTCCAGGATGCACTAGGAAACACAATTATTGGAGCTCCTCTTGACTACAGAGTCGGGAGGCATCTATCTGGAACTCTGGAGGCCATCAACTGGCTAAATCAATTCTTCCCGGAAAAGGCGATGAGTGTTTCGTTCCCCGGATACGCCGAAATCATGGAAAACGGTACTGGGAAATACCTTCACGATCCATCGCAAGCAGATAAATCTAGAGTATTTGAAAACTGAGGTCAGAACGGCGATTCAGGAAACACGGTTCCACAATCCGAAAGGGGGTAGGATATGGGAATTAAGGTAAGAAGACTTTTGGCTGTGGCAGTAGTAATCACGCTAAGTGGATTGGCGCTTGCATGTACTATCTTTGGTGTGGGTAAAGATGCAATGGCGGATGGCTCTACAGTAATTACGCACAACGACGATTCTACATCTGCAGATTTCCGTCTATGGATCATTCCGGCAATGGATTGGCCGGAAGGTTCGATGAGAGATATCGTAATCAACTCGCACAACTACATCGATTACGGGGACTATCCTAATGTCGAGATTGGCGACAGAGGGGTTCTAGTCGGACAAATCCCGCAGGTTGAGCACACCTATGCGTACTTCCATTCCAGATATTCATTCATAAACGAAATGGGAGTGGCAATGGGAGAATCCACCGCGGGTTGTAGGAGAGAGTTAAGAGATACCCTAGGGATGATCGACTGTTGGACAGCACAAGATATCGCGCTCGAAAGAGCAACGACGGCAAGAGAGGCCGTCCGAATAATGGGAGATCTTGTCGAGAATTACGGTTGGTATGGTTCGGGTGAAATCATCAACGTGACTGACGGAAACGAGGTCTGGATAGCCGAGTTCTATGGACGCGATCTTTGGGTTGCGGTAAGAATGCCCGATGATTGTGTATTTGTTGGGGCAAATACAATGAGAATCCGCGATGTTGATTTCGAAGATGCGGAAAACGTTATGTATGCTCCGAACCTCATCTCCTATGCAGTTGAGCAAGGATGGTACGATCCCAATTCAGGCGAACCCTTCAGGCCTGCAGACGTCTATGCGCCTCGAACGAGCATGAACATCAGAGAGTGGAGAGCTCTTAGCTGGTTTGCGCCTTCACTTGGCCTTGAATACGGTCAGGTACATTACCCACTTTGGGTCAAGCCAGACAAAAAGCTTACTGTCTTTGACATCTTTACTATTTCGGGCGATTGGTACGAAGGAACTGAATTCGATCTTACGAAAGGAATTGGCGCTGGACCATTTGGCGATCCATTTGCAAGCTACAGAGTGGGAGGAAGGCAGAGACCCATAGGTATTTACCTGAGTTGTTACGTACAGATTAGTCAAATCAAGAACTGGTTGCCACCGGAAATTGGATCCGTAGTGTGGTTTGGTTACGGTGGAGGCGGGACACAGTATCACACACCTCTTTGGCCAGCAATGGCAGAGCTCCCTGAATTCTATCAAGTTGGATCAAGATATGAAGACTTCAGGCGGGATTCAGGTTGGTGGACCAGCACCTATGTGCAGGAAATGACGAGGCTAAGATTCAGTGATGCGATTGTTGATCTCAGGAACTTCAGAGATCCAAAGATGAAGGTTGTGTATGAAACAGTGCCAACCCTTCAGGAATACGCCGCAGAAATTTACAAGACCGATAAGGATGCCGCACTTGCAATCATAAGTGATTATGCGTACAACACAGCGGTTGCGTGGCAGGCCGACTGGCTAAAGTTCGGAGATTATTTGGTGGGCAATTACTGTGCAGACAGGATTAACTTCGGGACAGGTTTGCCTAAAGAGTGGGGAGAAGTCCTAGACTCCTTGAATAACCAGGATTCCTAAGGATCTTCGACTAACTTGCATTTCATCTGGGAGGTGGGATCAGAGTCAGATTACTGAAGCTGTAAAGTTCTTTCAGCAACAACAAATTTATTCTAGTTGGGGTGATGTACTTTTATGAAGAAAGCAATAATAGTCCTGATTGTGGCACTTATTACTTTAGGAAGCAGCGCCGTAGCGTGTACAATCCTTGGTGTTGGTAAGGATGCAATGGTTGACGGAACTACCATAATTACACACAACGATGACTCCACAAGCGCCGATTTCCGTCTGTGGATCATTCCGGCGATGGATTGGCCTGAAGGTTCCATGAGAGACATCGTTCTCGATTCCCACAATTACATCGATTACGGCAATTACCCGGAAGTCAATATTGGTACAAGGGGCACTCTTATAGCACAGATTCCTCAGGTTGCCCATACTTACCAGTACTTCCACTCGAGATACTCCTTCATGAATGAAAAGGGAGTTGCAGTAAGTGAGTCGACATTCAGCATCGACACTAGCACAGACTACGGCAAGGAAGTGAGAAAGGTTCTCTGGACAGACAGCATGGGAATCATCGACTGCTGGACCGCCCAGGACATAGCTCTTGAGAGAGCGGCAACTGCAAGAGAGGCCGTAAGAGTCATGGGAGACCTTGTCGAGCAGTACGGATGGAGCACTGTTGGTGGCGGCGGAGAGACGATGACCGTTGCCGACGGTGAAGAGTGCTGGATTGTTGAGTTTTACGGAAGAGATATCTGGGTTGGCGTAAGAATTCCTAGCGATCACTTCACAGTTGCTGCGAACAGAGCAAGGATCATGGAAGTCGATTTCGAAGATACTGACAACGTAATGGCTTCTCCAAACATCGTGTCCTTTGCTGTTGAGCAGGGCTGGTACGATCCCAATTCCGGCAAACCCTTCAATGTCGCCGAAATCTATGCTCCAAATGACAACCTTTACGCTACAAGAAGAGAGTGGAGAGCATTTGATCTAGTGGCTCCATCACTGGGTCTAAGCCCACACGATGTAAGATTCCCTCTTTCTGTCAAGCCTGACAGACTGCTTACGGTTCACGATATTTTCACTATCAAAGGCGATTACTATCAGGGAACGGATTACGATCTTACTGTAGGACTTGCCGCCGGACCCTGGGGCGACCCTCTCAGATATGCAAATTCAGGCAGGACCGGCTCCTGGGAGAGAAGCATAAACATGCACAGAACTTGCTACGTTCACATCGGCCAGACAAATTCTGCCTACGCGGAGCCTTTCAGAGGCATTTCCTGGTACGGCTACGGCGCACCTGATACAGCTTACATCGTTCCTCTTTGGCCTATCATGAGAGAGCTTCCGAAGTTCTACGAAACTGGAAGCAGGTATGAAGAGTTCAGAAGAGACTCCGGCTGGTGGGTCAGTTCCTACGTGCAGCAGATGGCTGAACTCCATTACAACCTGGCAATTGAGGATATCAGGAATTACAGAAATCCGAAGTTGGAGGTTCTATACAAGGTTACTCCAAAAATGCTCGAACTGGCAACAGAGATGTACGAAACAGATCCCGAAGCAGCAATCGATCTTGTTTCAAATTACGCTTTCATGAATGCCGTAGCGTGGTTTGAAGAATGGAAACTGCTTGGAGACAGACTTCTTGGAAACTATGCTCTCGGATATGTTAATTTCAGGTCATCTCCATATCCCGATTGGTGGAACGAGGCAATCGGTTACGGGTTCCCTGAAAGATAAACGATTTTGATTCAAAAGCGGCCCTTGCGGCCGCTTTTTTTGTCATGTTCCCAGACCACTATTAATCTCTGCTTTATTAGCGACAAGAGTTTTCAGACTTCATTTTCGGGTTGAAGAGACACCTGATTGCCTCTGCAATTGATATAAAAAGAGTTTTTCGAAAATGACTCTCTTCCTGTACAAAAGTGGCCGAACTTGTGATAACATCTCTCAGTATGGAAGTCAAACTGGAAAGGAGTGGCAAAGGTGCAGAACATAGACAAGATCATGGATCTCGTAGAGGAGCTTTTCGACGAACTTGAAATTGCAGATGTTCAGGAACTTACAGAGGCGTTGCCAGATATGGAGCAGGATGAAGTTACTGAGTTGAGATCGAGCATTGAGGAGTGGATTGACGGCCTTGACGAGATCATTGCTCGATTGCCAGAGCTGCAAGCGTCGATTCTCGAGCTAAAGGGTGATCTTGAGAGATTAAACGATTCCGTCGTTGAGATCGAAGAGGATTTTGAAGAAGAGTGATACAGCTTCAATCAAGGGGCCGTTCGGCCCCTTTTTTTATACAAGCTCGGCATAAAGTCAGAAGGATCGGCATGGAAGCACGTGTTCAAGTATCAGAAGGATAAACAATGATAGCCTCCGATAGCTCTTCAAGTAATGAGGAGTCGTATAGCCTATGAATCACATATTTCACCAGAAGCTCATCCGGAACGAATTTGTCCAATTTCTCGCCAAAGAGATCATATTGTTTTCTTAACTCCTTCGGCGTTCCTAAAAGATAGGTTGACAAAAGCCCTGATATTTCTCCACGTTCCATATTGGAGATTAACGACAACATCTCGTGAAGCTCGTCAGTGTCTGCCCCATTCCTCACAACTACACTGTGCCAGTTAGCACTAACTGCTTTTAGACCGGAAACAGCCTTTATGCACAGAGAAAGAAAGATGTTTGACATATCGCCTGCAAAGGTTTCTATTACTATGCTCTTCTTAAGTTTTGAAAGTGAAATCAAAGCTGAAGAAGCTTGGTGATTACTGAGGAAGTCCAGTATCATATGTGAAGCGTCCGATGATAGGAAAACTCCATCGGGAATCTTCAGGTCATTCAACGAGGATCTTATGGATCGCGCGAATTCTTTTGTCATCAACGAGCTGCCTCCAAACCATGAAGGAGTCTTTCCACTGCTTCCGGGAATAACGTTTACGGTTTTCCTACCTGAATTGACTTCCTTGACCAAATAAGATCGTCCACCTAGAAGGAAGCTGACTTCATCGTCTGAAGAGCTACTGAGAACTGCAGGATGGATCTTTCCTATTTCATGTCCATTGAGCTGAACCGAATATTCAAATCCGCCTGGAAAGAGCACAACGAAATCCATCTTTTCCTTTCCGCTTCCTACAATCTCCGCCGTGGCGGCCCCAGAGATTATTGAAAGGTCTCTCCTGGCAAGAAAGGCCTCTTTTACAAGGTGATTCACCAGAATCTCGAATTCCTCGGTCTCGACCTTTTTGAAAGGGAAGGCTTCTTTGAGAATTGCAAGGTCCACCGCAGAGAGAAAGCCCCTGGTTCTGGCAAGCCCAATCAACTGGTGACCCAACAATGGAAGATGATGGTCGCTGGGTAGAAGCGGTTCGACAGATCCCTCACTTAACATTCCCAAAATTCCCAGAAGGTTGTACAGGCTTTGTGGATCCTCTACGAAGACGGAAATTGAAGACTTGTTTCCCTTTCTTCCCGCTCGTCCGGCCCTTTGAAGAAAAGAAGCAGTAGACGGCGGAATCTCAAGGAAGATCACTCTATCAATGTCACCTATATCTATGCCCATTTCCAAAGTCGACGTAGCAACTATCGCCCTTAGTTTGTTATCTTGCTTGAATTCCTCTTCTATCTCAACTCTGAGTGTTTTCGATACTGAACTATGGTGAACGGGGACTTCTATTCCAAGAGCTCTAGCTCTTGCAGCGAATTCCTCGGCGCGCGCCCTTGAGTACGAGAAGACGAGAATCTTATCATCGGTTTCTTCAAGAAGCTTCGAAAGATATTCAGAAGGAACCACTTCTCCTTCGGTGAGAACTTCAATCGTTTTCTCCCTTCTGTTTTCATCGGTCACGATCACTGAATCTCTTCTAGAACTCCCCCTTAGCCACTCCAAAAGCAACTCAGGATTTCCTACCGTGGCAGACATTGCGATTCTCTGTTGATCTAGACCAGAAAGAATCTTGATCCTCTCCATGAGTGAAGCAAGTTGAGCACCCCTCGGAGAGTCAATAAAGGCGTGAACCTCATCCACAATTATGAATTCAAGAGAGGAAAGCAGATCACTATTCTCACTCAGAAAGATCCCTTCAACTGATTCAGGTGTAGTGACAAGTATCGAGGCTTCTCTTGCAATAGGCAACTTCTCTGATCTTGTCAAATCTCCGTGCCATTTAGCCGCTACTAATCCAAATGGTCTAAGCATAAGCTCAAGGCGAGATGAAACATCGTTGATTAACGATTTGAGCGGGGCAAAGTAGATGCATTTCAGTCCAGCGGGAAGCTCCAGCAGTCTGTTAATGACGGGAATCATCACAGCTTCTGTCTTGCCAGAAGCAGTCCCCGCTATCAACAACAGATTCTTTCCGTCAAGAACTGACGGAATAGTCTTGCTCTGAATCTCTCTAAAACTCTGCCAGCGGTATCTATATGAGAAGAGGTCTATCAGTTTCTGATTAAGTCTTGGATCGATTACCACAGCTGATCAGCAGCTTTCACCGAATCCGGGTCTCCAATTTCATCGGACTTCTTACCGAGTCTCAGAGAGTCAAGCAGTTCAACAGTAAGCTTTGCCACTTCTCTGATGGAAGGTCTTAATTTTCCATCGATTCCCGTGTATTGTTTCATGAGGGTATCGATAGTCTTTTCTTCAAAAGCGGAGTCTGCCGCGAATGAATAGCAGTTAGAGTATAGCGTCTTGATCTGTTTAATTAGCTGTTTAAGATCATTTCTTCCGAGTGGTTCAAGACTGAGAATCATGGTTTTTCCACTGCTATCACCGGAGATATTTTTCATCCTGTCGTACAAAGCGTGGTAAGATGCTATTCCCCGGTGTTTATTCTCGAACCATATGTCCGTCCCAAGCCACAAAAAGTAGGTACTCTGTAGAAATCCTGAAGACATCTTGTCGATTATCTCACGAAGCTGATTGAAAGTCCTATCCCTAACATCTCTCCTTCTATTCATAGTTGATTCAAGTTCATCCATAATTACTATTAGTCCGGGTACTTGCAAAGTACCCATCAAAGAAGTAAAAGACTTCAAGAAGTTCCAACCATCATCCTGTAGGAAGTGGTATATCCCGTGTTTCTTCATAGTTCTTCTGTCCACACTGTCTCCAACGAGATATGCGTAAAATTCTTCGCCAGGAGCCCCCTTGCCTGCGCTGGCAACATAGGCTGCGCAAAAGTGAGAGAACATTCCATTAGGATCGTAATTGTCTCTGGTTGATAGATATTCTCTTACTGAATTCACATCATCAGCAGGGATCTTCAGTTCATCCAGTTCAGTAATAGTCTTTTCTGCCCATGCTCTGAGAAACATTTTCAAAGGGTTGCCGTTGATTCCCACCATTGTCATGTTCTTCATTATCGACCTGAAAAACTCATCCTGTTTGTGAAGAGTGTCGTAGTCCTTTTCTGAAAGGCAGGAAATCATCAATCCCTTTTCCCTTGAGATATATTCGGCGTATCTTGCTAGAGTCGTCTTACCCAGACCGTATTCACCTAGAAAGACCCTAACTTTGCTCTTTCCTGAGAGAACATAGTCAATGTCATTTTCTATCTCCATTGTATATTTTTCTCGACCAGTCAAAATCTCCTTTACATAATCAACCGGAACGGCGGTTCCGGCCCTTATTGCCTCAAACATGGGGTGGTAATCCACAGAAATCTCCTTTCACTTTGCATTATTCATCTGAAGCAAATCTCGCCCTAAGCAGGTCCCTTGTTTCTTCATCAAAATTACATCCCCAGACCAGCTTCGGGACATCACCGCTAATTACTTCAATAAGCGCCTTTCCACCGCTGGTAACTTTCGGCGCAACCACAAAAACGCTCCAGAAAGTCAAACCGAGTTCCTGAAGTGTGTATTCCTTTTCCGGCTCACAAGAAAGAATTTTGCAGACAGTCTTCCGTGTCTTTCCCGCGAGTGCTTCAATTTTCTCTTCAAGCTCACTAAAGCCGTTTCTCTCTTCATGAACAGGCTCCGAAGAAACATGGCTAGCCTCGTTTCTTTCTAATTCAGGAAAGAGATATGCCCACTCCAGCTCATTCATTCTCTTGGCAGACCATTCGAGTTCATAATGAAGAGAGTTGATTTTCTCCAGTAAATCTGCAGTTATGGGATCTTCTTCCTCAAATCCGGATGATTCAAGAATTACGGTATCTTCGCCCTCCTCTACTAGCCTTTGCACTATCAGATCTTCGACTGTTTTTTTATCGTCATCACTGTATTCTGAAGTTTCCTCACGAAACTCTGCCTTATTCCTGTTCTTCGCTTTCAAAGACGCGGGAAGGCCATTTTGGGGATACTCTTTCCAAGAAGACATAATTCGAGCTTCTTTCAAGAACTCGATAAAAGTCCTTGCGCTCTCTTCTTTCGCAAAGAAAAGCTTGATTAACGGAACCCCGTAACCCGTAGCAGAGACGGTCACTACATAGTAATTGAAACACTCTACCCTTTCGTTGTTCTTAGCTTCTTTGTCAGGACCCCCTCCGGGAAGGAGATACTTCCAGGTGTACCCGACGAAAAGTGCGTCTTTACTGTCTAGAAAAGCTTCTCTAGAAAGCTTTAGCTCTTCCAGCTTTGTCCTAATTGAGTTGAAAGGGAAGCTTCTCCCTGCTTTCTTGAGGCCCGACGATGTTATTGTAAGATCATCAACCGTACAAAGAACAAAGACTCCGTTGCTCTCTTCTCCCTTTACTGTGCGAAACTCACTCCTTCTTGCTGAATACCTCATTGTCTCACCTGCGTGAGCCAGAGGGTCTTTGATCTGTCGCTCTTCAACTATTGTCCAGCAAGCCCAACCGGTAATAGCCTTCTGAAAAGATGGGAGGATCTGGCCGCTTATCCTTTCGAAATACCACTTTCGGGCCTCCTCCCAGTGGCTTTGACAAAGCCCGTACTCCGTCCTTGCCTCTTTTATTCCTTCTAGCCATGAAGCGAGAGTACCATGCCTTCTCAACCCCTTTTCAAGGAAGGATACAAAGAGATTGTCAGGGACTTTAAGCCAGTGCATGAAAGTTGAACTGTATTTCTTTATCTCTCTAATTATTGTTTCAAGTCGGGATAACTGAACCTCTATGTTGCTTTCATCATATTCGCCTACTGCCAGCTTAATCTGATTCTCCAGAAATTTGCAGACTCCTTCTTCCTCAGGCGGAAACTGTGAAAGAAAATCAACCAGATCGGACTCAATCATCGGAAGCAATGAACAATCAAGGCTGAAAAGACTTGATACGATTCCATTCAGGGGAAGGCAGACCCCTAATTGATCGGCGGTTCGCCGCACTCTCTCGTAGAGAATTTTGAGCTCCCTCAGACCTGTTACAAGAGATTCAGATTCGTCGACTATTTGATTGGCGTAATGTATTACTATTCTCTCAAGAATCTGAGGTGCCTCTTTGAAGTAATCTAGGAAACCCAGAAAGCTCTCTTCAAAGTGTGTTTTTTCCGTGGCTGCTTTCAAGAACACTTCTATTAGGTCGGAAGTTTTGTCCGATGTTTCGGAAAGCAGTTCGCCTTCAGCATTCCTAAATATGAAAGAATATCTAGTATCGAATAGTTTCTTGAAAATATTCGCCACCAGCGGAGCTTTGAGAGATACTAGAGCAGCATTTGAATTTTCTATAAGCGGCTTCCAGTTCCTACCCTCAAGACCCTCATTGGCTTTCTCAATAACGTCTTCTTCAGACAAAAATGTTAAGAATTCCCGATAACGAGAATTAGACAAAGTATATCCCTCACTTAAGGTGACTTCCAAGTTGATTATACTACACTTGAGAAGGCCGGTTCGCAGCTGCAGAATCGATCTTCTAGCGTCCAACTTGCCGATCGATCATCTCCGCAAGATCCATCAACCTTTCCGCTATGAGAGTCTTGTTTTGACATGCTCTCAAGAATCTTTGATCTGATACCAGAGATGGGAGACTCTCCCCAACCTTCTCCAATCTGGAAATTGCCAACAGAAGGTATGCCCCATCAATCAGCTTTCTTACGATTACGGGCAGTTTTTCTGACTTGTCGTATTCTGTTCTTTCAATGTCTGAAAAGAGAAAGTTGATCGACTCGAGTATCACTTTGAATGAGAAAAGCAGAATGTCTTCTTTCGTGTCTAGAGGTAAGCTTTCAAGCCTTCTGAGCTCCGTCTTGATCTCTGCCACTGCCAGTCTAGATTGTGAAGGGTCTTCAAGATACTTCTCCATTCTTTCCGCAGTTATTCCAAACAGATTGGCAATATCATCGGCGCTGCGACCTTCGGAGAGAAGCTTACGCAAAAAGTCCTTCTTGCTCATAGGATCACCTCGCCTCAATTATATATCCAGTTTCTCAGCATTTTAAGAACAGGCAGCAGAGTCAGAAACCTGTTCGGTCGACTAGATGTTCTCAGAATAGGCGGGTTATTGGACTCGATTGTATTAGAATTCATCTGGAGGTGGTACTATGAGAAAAGCAGTTCCGGTAATTATTGTTCTCTTTGCCGCCGTTATCCTATGTGCTAACGCTTTCCACTTTGGGTTTGGGTTCAATGGGTTGCTGGAAATTTCCGTCGAAGACCAGGAGTGGAGAGTCAGAATCATTCCCGTAACTTCATTGTCTAGTGGAGGAGTCGGTGCTGGGGGCCTAATCTTCAATGTACTCAGGGATAAGGGGTTCGCGATTGTCTCCCTACTTCAACCCGAAAACCACAGCATAGTGAACACTTTTCACTGCGAAGCGATCGATGTAAATATCGAAAGACTGGAGGTCTTCGTTGCAGATGGGACTCATGGGCTAGAGATTTTCAAGTTCTTCGGACCGAATTTCTACAAACACGTCCAAACGATACCTATGAAAGGCTGGATAAGCTCTGTCTCGTACATTGACGATTACGTGTTTGCTGGCAGCGAACTTGATGGGCTGTTTGTAGTGAGGAGAGGAGAGAAGGGGTTCGAATTGGTCGACCACATTCTACCGCGGCACATAAATGATACAGAAAGAGGAATAACGGTAAACGCTATTTCAGGCTCGAAATCCTCTTTCTGCGTTGCCGCCGGAGACCGGGGAGTTCTGGTGTTTGAGAAAGACGGATTGACTCTCAAACAGAAATCTGAAATTCCTGTCAGCTACGCAATGGATGTAGCAGTTCTCGATGGGGAGATTTTCGTAGCAGATTCAAGGGAGAGCAAGATAAAAATATTCGCTGAGGCAGATAATGTTCTCAAAGAAAGCTTTGGCACAGACGGGACTCCTAGAGAGGTTGTGCCCGTCAACGACTGGCAGCATAACAGGAAGCTTCTTCTGTGCCGCTTTGATGATTCAATCTCCGTTTTCAGTAGAGATGATTTTAGGGAACTATTTTCACTAAAAGGTGCCTTTTTCGGTATAGTAGAGCCGAGATATCTCTTCGACTACCCCTTTCTCGAAGAATGAAGAGATGCACCACTGACGAAGTACTTCGAAAGTGCGAGAAACAGGATGAGAATGGGAATGCTCGCAATGGCAGCAGCCGCCATCATTGCACCTTCATTTGTGTGCTTTTCCATTGCAAACTTGACGATGTAAAGGGGAATGGTCTTCATCTCTTCGCTTTGCGAAATCAATAGTGGCCATAGAAGATTATCCCACTGGGTCCTGAATGTTAGAATTGCCAGAGTTGCGACGGCCGGCGTGCTGTTGGGAAGAATTATTCTCAAGAAGATACTGAATTCACCGGAACCGTCTATTCTTGCGGCATCAATTATCTCATCTGGAAAAGTGATAAGGTATTGTCGCATCAAGAAGATGCCGAACGCATTAATTAGAAATGGGAGAATCAGGCCAATATATGAGTTCTGAATCTTCAGTGATGTGGCTACCAGATAGAGAGGAATCATAATGGCTTCAAAGGGGATCATCATCGTGGCCATTATCAGAAGAAAGACAAGATTTCGACCCCTAAAAGGAAACTTCGCCAATCCGTATCCTGTGAGTGCAGAAAGAAAAACGGTAGAAATCGATACTACACCGGCTACAATGAAAGAGTTAAGAATATTCCTGGGAAAAATGAAACTCCCATCGTTTCCTTTGATTGCCTGCCAGTAATTCTCTGTATATAGATCCTTGGGGATCCATGGATAAGGCATCTTTAGGATTTCTTTTGAAGGCATCAAAGAAGCGGTGAACATGAACAATATGGGAGCCAGAATCACAATAGCAGTGATAATAAGGAAGGCCCAAATCAAGACGTCGAATACGATTGATTGTTTCTTAATTGTCTTCATCATAACCTCCTTAATAGTCGACTTCTCCACCCGATCTGCTCACTCTGAACTGGAACCAGGTGAAGAATAACATTAGCCCGAAAAGCAGTATACTCATCGCGCTTGCTCGACCAATATTGTGGTCCCTTATAGCGGTATTGTAGATATTGAGTGTTATTACGTTAATTGGTTCGGTCGGCGCTCCAGACTGAGTAAATAGATACTGGGTGCTAAATGTCTTCAGACACTGGAGCATTGACATAATAGATACGAGAACAGTTGTCGGTTTCAGCAAAGGGAGAGTTATGTGCCAGAAATCTTTCCAGCCGTCGGCTCCATCAATTCTCGCAGCTTCGTGAAGGCTTTGAGGAATGCTGGCCAGTCCGGTAATGAATATGATTGTGAAGTAACCGATGTACTTCCAGAAATATACCAGTATTGTAGACAGTCTAACCATTCCTGCTGTGGCTAGCCATTTGTAGTCTTTGCCCACAGTTCCAAGCAACGTATTCATAGTAGTGTTGGCCAGACCTCTGGGGTCGAATATTAACAGCCAGATAGCTGCTGCGACGACAGAAGAAAGTACTGCGGGTGAGTAATAGGCCATCTGGAAGAATTTATGAAATCTCCGTCTTGACATTATGAATACAGCAAGCAGAAGGCTGAAGATCACTATCGGGATAAATGTTCCCAATGTGAATATAAAAGTCGCCTTTACGGAATTCCAAAAATCCGGAGATTTCAGGAGATACTCATAGTTTGAAAATCCAATAAATGTGGGTGGACGAAGATCAAGCAGCCTCTTTCTGAAGAGACTTGTATAGAAAGCGTTAATTATTGGGTAAAAGGAGAAGACTGCAAAAAACGCCAGAGAAGGCAGAACAAAAAACCAGCCCCACCTTGCTTTTTTGTGTTCTATACCCCTATTGAAGATGCGTTTCAAAGGTAAGGCTCACCCCTTTCTGAAAGAAATTGCCCGCCGAAAGGCGGGCAAACTATTTAGTACTGATCGTCTAATACTTCCTGGACCTTTCTGCGAAGTGTATTTAGAGCTTCTTGGGAGCTCGTCCCAGTAAGCATTACAGATTCCACGGCTTCCTTTATTAGAGACTGAATCTTTGCAGAGCTCTCAGAGAAATAGACGACTGTAGACTTTTCAAGATCAGAGATGAAGACATCGGAATAAGGATAGTTCTTGAATGTCTCTGATTCAAGAAGGTCGTTTGTCGGTATTATGATCGCTACCTCTTCAAGATATTCCTCCGCATGACTGAGCATATATGAAATGAATTTCCAGGCCATTTCCTGGTTTTCCTTCGGTTTCTGCGAATTGACCATATAGTAGTGGCCATAGTAGTGTGCCGGGACATAATTTACAGCGTTTTCGAACTGAGGGAAGGGAACGACCATAAACTCGCCGCTATTATAGAATTCCGGGTTATCTGCCTTTATTCTTGCTATTTGATACAGTCCTGTTGTGCACATGCCGATGTCGTTGTTGTCCATATTGAACAATTTCCGAGCGTTTTGGTAAGTTGGAGAACCGAGATTTTGCCCATTCGGTCCCCACGCGGCCATGTAATCGAGGAAATTAAGCCAAGCTTCATCGTTGATTATCGCCGTCTTCCCATCGTCACTGACGAGTTTTCCGCCCATCTGTTCGACCAATGGCATGAACGCAACCAGATAGTACGGATATCTGAAGTCGAAGCCTCTTCGGGTGATGATCTCGCCCTCTCTTATTGTAAGTTTCTCTGATACTTCCATCATTTCTTCCCACGTCTTAGGATAGTCGACTTCTGGGTCGAGACCGGCGTCTCTGAAAACTTTTTTGTTTAGGAAGATGCACCAGTTCGTAATCTCAAGAGGAAGCCCATAAACCTCACCTTCATAAATCACAGGATCCAGTGTCCCGGGCAAATAGGACGCGAGCAAATCTTCCTTGTTAGCGAATCCTGCCGCTTCATAACTTACTGGAGCGACTCTGGCATTTGCGATGTAAGCAAACTCATCTTCAATTGACATATTGAAGATATCTGGCCCTTGATTAGCAGCAAAAGCTGTGAGTATAAGCTCTTGAATCTTCGTTGAAGACTGGGTTACCCTCTTTATTACGACATTGGGATACATTTCCTGGAATTCCTCAATGAAACGTTCCTCAAGTGGCGTTCTGTTAGGGTCTTCATGAGTCCAAAACTCCAGTTCGATGGTGTTTGCAATTAGCATTGTAAAGCTTAGAAGAAAAGCCATGAGTAGAACAAGAAGTAAACGCCTATTCATTAAAACACCTCCCCGTGGAATTGGAGCAATTGCTCCTAATTACATGATACAACCTTTATCTCGAAATCAGAAGATTATTTTCGGTCGATAAAGACCATTGAAGGCCTTTCTTGCAGCGAGAGTGATGTAGTATTAACTCATGCAAACAAATCGAAGCAATTGCAAGTCATATTCCAGGGAGGTGGCCTAATGAAAAAAACAGTGGTCGTTATGCTAGTAATGATTGTTTCTTGTTCTTTTCTTTCGGCATTTCACGTTAGCTATACGGGGCTTGCGACAGCGGAGTCTTTTGCCTTCGAGCAAAGCATCGGTAGCAAGACAAAGAGTGTAAGCTTCTCTGTTCTTTCGGAGAGAGATTCCTACGCAGTCAGTGTAATTATTTCCGGCTGGGTTTTTGATCCCGCAAACGATGAACAAGAGCTAGAGACTTCGATCCAGTTGATTGGTAACGGAGAGTATTATGAGAGAAGAATCGCGATGGCTAGAGAAGGTATGTATTACGTGATAGACCCCTTCCTTCTTTCATTTGAAAGTGGTTATTCATTGGCAGTTATGGAGCTTAGAATAGACTATAACAGACAGTTGGAGGTTGAAGTGAAAGAACTAAACTTCGAGAGTGTTTCCTTGCAGACAGAAAGAAGGAGCGATCCGGGGCTTCTACTGGGAGAGATTCGCGAACAGGGGTTCATCGAGACCAGCACTATAAGCGGAGAAGCAATTGTAATAATTGAGGCTGGAGAGAAACCCACAGGAGGATACGATATAGGAATTAGGAGCGTCCGCCTTATCGAAGACAACACTATCGAAATCATTGCTGAACTGCAGTTGCCGGGTAGCAGTGACTTTGTTACTCAGGCCTTCACATATCCAAATGAGGCAATCAAGATAATGGATCTCCGAGCTGGAGCTTACAGTCTTTCAGTTAGGCTTGAATCACTCAAGGATGGGGAATTGGTCGAGACTGCTCTGTTCAACTCAAGTTTCTCCGTCGAGGAATCATATCATTGATCTTTCGGACATAAGCGTCGGCATCGAATTTCCTTTTCAGCCCATTCGAGTTCATATACCTGACTTTCCCAAATATTGGGCGTTCGGGCCACGCTCTATCATGTTTTCCGAAGCACCAGAGAATCCCGGCATAACCGTTGGGATCCCTGCCGTCGATTTCATATTTGTCGTTTAGGTGAATTGCCACGCGTATTGCAGTCTGTGGATCAGAGTTCCATTCAAGCAGTTTCTTTCCCCAGTACATTCTCATGTAGCCATGCATCTTTCCATTTATAACCATTTCACTTTGAGCGGCATTCCAGTAGGGATCATCGGTTTCTCCTCTTTCGAGTTGCGACAAGGAGTAAACCGGATCTCTTCTGTCATTTCTATGATCATTCAGGGTCTTCTGAGCCCAAGAGGGGAGCGATTTAAAGGAATCGTAGTAAGGATTGTAGAAAACGAAATTCATACTTAGTTCTCTCCTTACAATGAGCTCTTCGATGTAGGCATCTGTTCCCGGCGAATGAGACTCGAAGACTTTTCTGGCGATCCAGGATGGAGAGATTTGTCCGAAGTGGAGAAAAGGACTCATCTGCGAGAGGCAGTCACAGTTTGGATCGTTTCTGTCTTCTTCAAACCTATCTATTTTGATTGCAATGAATCTCTGAAGCGTAGCCTTTGCTGCTTCTTGGCCTCCACGAAAATCGATGACCTCGGGTACACTCTGATCCATATCAGCAAGAGAGAATTCTTCTAGATTAAGTGAACCTTCGAATTCAATTCTCAGGCTGCTTGATTTGAATTCTACGGGTGAAAAATCATTGACAAATTCCGGTACCAGTTCCATTACCTTGCGCCTGAAAGTGGCTGCGCTGTATTCTTCTTTTATACTGGCTGTTTCTACAGGGACAACAACATTGGTTTCAACTGCTAACACAGAGCACTTCACAGCACTTGCTAGCTTCTTTCTCCAAGCAATTTGGTGCTTGAGATACCCGACGTCTGTGATGATTTCGGCACAGTTTTCCGATACCGATGGCAATATATCTGTGGGATTACCTTTAAGGATGACGAATCGTATTCCGGAATCCTCCAGACGATACTTAACTTCTCTCAAACCATCAAGCATGAAGCTGAAGCTTCTTAGATTAGCTGATGGGTAATCG